>JAPKDA010000158.1 GCA_028822695.1 Akkermansiaceae bacterium | reverse complement strand
GGTGAGGTGGGATGGGAGGCGGTGGCCCAATTCATTGCTGATCAGGGACTTAAGATCGATTGTATCGGAGGGATGACCCTTGGTGCGGACCCAGTTTCCCTCGCGGTGGGGATGGAATCGGTTCGCAGGAATCCGGAAAACTTCCTGCAGGTGTTCACGGTGAGAAAGGAGCCGAAGGGCCATGGCCGGGGGAAGCAGATCGAAGGAAATTTCACGGAGGGCGACACCCTGATCGTGGTTGATGACGTGATCACCACTGGTGGCTCGACCCTGAAAGCGATCGACGCCATCGAGGCGGCGGGAGGGAAGGTTGCCTTCGCTCTGGTTCTGGTGGACCGGGAGGAAGGTGGTCGTCAGGCAATCGAGGAGCGGGGGATTCCTGTTCTTCCCCTCTTCACAAGGACGACCCTGCTGGGCTCCTAACCTCTCTACTAGACGTTCAGTAGTTCAGGCGCCGTTCGCTTCCGGATTGAAGAGTTCCGCGAAGACGAGTTCGCCGCCCGATGTTTGGAGCGTCGATATGACGACGACATCCTGGGTCGTGCCGATCTTGGAGACGCCGTGGTTGACCACGATCATGGTGCCGTCCGGGAGGTAGCCGACGCCTTGATGGTCGTCTTTGCCGGAGCGAACGAGGGCGAGATGGATCTTCTCACCGACGACCACGGCGGGCTTCAGAGCATCTGCCAAGTCGTTGATATTCAATACGGAAGCGTTCTGCAGGCGGGCCACTTTAGCGAGATTCTCGTCTGTAGTGATGAGGCGGGCCCCGAGGATTCGGGCAGCCTGGATCAGGCGGGTATCGAGACCGTCGGCATCGGCGGAGTCGCCGGCATCGTGGATGGAGATGCGCAGCTTGGGATGGGCCTGCATTTCCTCAAGACAGTCGAGACCCCGTTGGCCGCGTTGACGCTTTGCGACCGAGGGGGAGTTCGCCATGACTTTGAGTTCGTTGAGGACGAAGCGAGGAACAATCAGTCTGCCGGTGAGAAATCCCGAGCGATGGATGCGAGGCACCCGCCCGTCCATGATGACGTCGGCATCAAGAATCAAGGGTTGGCCCGAAGCGGAGTCCTGGCGAAATCGGACGTAGGGGATGATGAAGGCGAAGTCGTCCTGCCCGCTTCGGAGGGAGAGGGCGGCTCCAATGAATCCCAGGCTGGCGAAGAGAGAGACGCTGACTGCCAATTCAACAGTGTCGGCCCGGGCGGAGTTGTCGATCTGCAGGATCTCGACCAGGAGGCGGTCGATATTCACTTTGGTCAGCAGCCAGGCGCAGAACAGCCCGACCAGAAGGCCAAAAGTGGCATGGGAAAAG
The DNA here is from genome assembly GCA_028822695.1 of Akkermansiaceae bacterium. Classification (GTDB taxonomy): domain Bacteria; phylum Verrucomicrobiota; class Verrucomicrobiia; order Verrucomicrobiales; family Akkermansiaceae; genus JAPKDA01. Next base: position 2,920 of record JAPKDA010000158.1, on the reverse strand, counting down.
CCCCGCATGGTCACGCCCTTGCCAAGCCGTTCGATGAGAATGAAGAGGGCGGCGAGGATGAGGCCTCCGACGATTCCGGCCCAGAGTGGAATCTCACCCTCAGTCCCCTTGGTGCTCAACGCGACGGCTATCCCGGCAATTTCGCAGACCAAGAGGTAGACGACCCGGGCGATATTGACCGAGGCGATGGAGGGGAGTTCCTTCACGAGTCCTGTTAGATTCTCCGAAAACCCCGGCTGGTGCAAGGGAAACCCTTAGGCGGATTGTTCGGGGAAAATCCACTTGGACGGGGATTTGGGCCGTATTTTGTCCCCGATGTCCTTGGAGGTGATGTAGAGGAAGAAACAGAGGAGAACCATTGCGAAGGCGGTTTGCACGATTTCGAGGATCTTGGCCTTTACGGGCCGTCCGGCGACCATTTCTCCAAGAGAGAGGACAACGTGACCGCCGTCGAGGACCGGCAGAGGAAGCATGTTGAGGATGGCGAGGTTGACGTTGAAGAGGACCAGGAAGGTGATGAGGCGACGCCATCCATTTTCAGAAAGGAGGAGATCGAACATGACCGATCCGATCCCAACCGGGCCGGCGAGGTGCTCGGCCCCGATGCTGGAGTCTTTGGCGAGGACCGAGGTGATGGTGACCCACATCATGCGAACGCTGTCGCCGACTTGTTCGAGTGGACTTGGCTTGACCAGTTTGACATCCACTTCTCCGCCGTTACCGAACACCGCTCCGACCTTGGCGTCCTTCTTCGGATTGTTTGTGGGAATCAGGGGGGTGATGGTCAGAGGAACGCTTTTGCCGTCCCGTTCAACTTCGAGGGCAACGGGGATGTTGGGCGACTGGGAGGTTACGCTCATGAACTGACTGAAGTTAGTCAGCGTCTCACCATTGACCTTGGTGATGATGTCGCCTGGTTCGAGGCCGGCCCGTTCGGCAGGGCTGTCTTCTTGTACGGCGTGAATGATTGCTGTGTTGGGCACCCAGATCCCGACTCTTCGGAGACCGCTTCGTTGCCACCAGCGGGTCTCTTTGATGTCAAATTTGCTAATCAGAGTGAGGGGTTGGGCCTCTCCCGGACGGTTCACGACGAATTCGATTTCGTTGCCCTTACTGAGCATGATCCGCTCCTGCACGCTGTCGAGGGACCCCAGGAAGCCATCGACTTCCTCACCGTTGATTTTGAGGATCTCATCTCCCACGAGGAGTCCGGCCTTATGGGCGGGGCTGTCTTTGGCCACGAAGCCGATCTCGGTGGTTTCGACGAAGTCGCGTGGTTTCCCGACAAATGAGATGGTGACTGCGGCAGCCAGGGCAAGGAGCATGCTGAAAATTGGACCGGCGAGCGCGACGATGATCTTATCGAGAGGCTTGACCTTAGGGAGCGGTTTTCCGTCTTCTCCGAGGTTTTCGCCCTCGATGGATTCCATAGGGGCCATCTGAGGCAGGGCGACGAATCCACCGAAGGGGAGCCAGCCGAGACCATACTGAACGCCGTTGTGTTCCTTCTTCCAGATCGGCTTTCCGAACCAGATTTGGAAGCGGTCAACTTGGAGGCCTCTCCAGCGAGCGGCGAGGAAGTGGCCGAGTTCGTGGACGAAGATGATGAGGTTGAACAGCGCGACGATGATGGCGATGAGTGCCACGTTGATGAGTATGTCCATGGGATGTGAAGGGTGGTGACGCTAAGGCAACGATGGCCGAGAGCAAGGGGAGAAACGACTCAGATTGTAGGGCCGGACCTGCCCATGCTGGTCAAAACGGGGGCCGCTGGGCGGGGCGAACAATTGCACAAGACTTGATCATAAAGAAGCACTAAAGAATTGCATTCTGGTCCGAGGATATTAGGAATGGGCGACATGAATTTACGGACCAAATTACTCTTGTTGGTGGCTGGGGCTGGAGCACTGCTCATGGTCTCTTGCGAGACTTTTGCCGGGATGGGCCGGGACATCCAGCGTGCTGGCGAAGGCCTCGAGAACTCGGGCGAAGGCCGCGAGTGGTAGAAAGGAAGACCGCTCAGGAGCGGGATTCTTTGGAGGCCGCTCTGGCCTGATACTCCTTTGTGGTCTTTTGGACCCGTTTTAGGAGGCTTTGCAGAAGGTCGCGCTCTCTGGGACTCCAGTCGGCAAAGATGGATTTCAGCGCTTCCGAGCGCTTCTTGGTGAGACGCTTGGCGAGGTCAATCCCCTCGGGGGTCACCTCGACGGAGACGACCCGTTTGTCATTCTCGACTCGAAGAGTGCTGATCAACCCGCGTTTGCGGAGGCGTTGGACGGCGGTGGTGATGGACCCGCTGGTCAGTCCGATGCGTCTGCCCAGAGCATTGACCGCCTCGGGACCTTTCCGGCTGAGGCGATCGAGGATACTGAGGTCGGATGGACAGATCCCGTCCACGCTGAGGAGGAGACGATCGAGTTCGGCAAGGGCTTGTTCCCCCTTGCCCACCGCGCGTCGCATCCGGAGCAAATCCCGCTCCTCTCGCTGATCGGATCGTGCCATTTCAGAGTCCGTGGACCAAGCGGGTCAAAAAGGGGCTAGAACCAAGGCTTATTACCGGTGATGTAGGTCGCAACGAATTCCTCGTCGGACTTGGTCAGGTAGATAATGCCTGCGATGATACCGATGATCCCCACGATGGGGGTCGGGATACCACAAAGCGCGAAGCCAACGAGACCGACGACGAGCATAATAATTCCTTCCTTTTGGTAGCCGAGGACGAATTTGTGGACGCCGAAGGCTCCAAGGAGGATCCCAAGAATACCGGCGAGAACTTTTTTATCGGCACCTGCTGGTTGAGCGCTGGGTGATGAGGGCGTTGGGGGTGCTTCAGGAGCCCCAGGTTCCGGAGCGGGCGGGGAATTCTCTTCTTCTGACATGACGCTTAACTCTAGGGCAGGGGAAGTCGAACTGACAAGGA
>JAPKDA010000043.1 GCA_028822695.1 Akkermansiaceae bacterium | reverse complement strand
CCGCTGGGACCGGGAGGAGATCCTAGATGCGGAAGTTTTCGCCGAGGTAGTGTCGTTTGGCAACGGGGTCGTTGGCGAGGTCATCGGAGGCGCCTTCGAGGACGATGCGGCCTTCGAGGAGGAGGTAGGCACGGTCGACGATTTGGAGGGTTTCGCGGACGTTGTGGTCGGTAATGAGGAGAGCGATGCCGTCCTGTTCACGCAGGTCGGTGATGATACGTTGAATATCTAAGACGGCGATGGGGTCGACGCCGCTGAACGGTTCGTCGAGCATGAGGAGGGTTGGCTCGGTGCAGAGGGAGCGGGCGATGGAGAGTCGGCGTTTTTCTCCACCAGAGAGGGCGAGGGCGTCGGACTTGCGGACGTTCTCGATGCCGAAGCGTTCGAGGAGGGAGGCGCATTTGGCGTGGCGATCTTTGCGGGAGAGGCCGCGGCGGGTTTCGAGGATGGAGAGGAGGTTTTTTTCGACGCTGAGGCCGCGGAAGATTGACTCCTCCTGGGGGAGGTATCCGAGTCCGAGGCGGGCGCGTTTGTGCATGGGGTATCGCGTCACGATTTTGTCTCCCATGCGGACGACTCCGGCATTGGGGGTGACGAGTCCGGCGACCATGTAGAAGGTGGTGGTCTTTCCTGCGCCGTTGGGGCCGAGGAGCCCGACGACCTCGCCAGGACTCACGTGGAGGCTGACATTTTGGACGACGGGTCGGCCGGCGTAGATTTTGCGGAGGCCTTGCACGGCGAGGACGGCGTTGTCCGGCGCGGGGGTGGCCCTGGCCTCGTGGCCTTCGGTTGGAGTGGTGGTTGGTTCTTCCACGGGAGGGGCTTAGTTGGGTTTTGGGACTTTGACGATGGTCGTTTTCCACTTGCCTGGTTGTGTAAACATATTGCCGTTGGCGTAGATGCGAATGTAGAGACCGGATTCCTCGGCGGTGAGAGAATTGTTGCCAGAGCGGATCGTGGGGAACCCTCCGCGGAGGACAATGTCGCCGGTTTTTGCATCGAAGGTGGCGGTGTCGGCGGTAGCGGTCATGACATTGCCTTTGCCGTCTTTGCTTACCACCTTGACTCCGCCGGTGCCGACGATGCTTTCGACATCGGAGAAGGAGCCCATGGCTCCGGCATTCTCCTCCTTTTGATCGCCTTTCGGGGCGGCTTCGTCTTTCGGGACGGCGTCGTCTTTCGGGGTGCGGGCTGGTTTCGCAGGCTTTTTCGCGAGGAAGATCTTCAAGTCTTTGCCGGCGCTGAGGGTGAAATCGGGTTTTTTGATGACGACATTATCGAGGTAGACGACGTGGTTTTGATCGACGTCGAAATACATTCCTCCATTGCAGGTGATGAGGGTGGTGTCTTCCGGTTTGGGTTTCGCACCGGGGTTTGGTTTCTGGACCGGTTGGGCGACGGCGATGGTGAGTAGTTCGGGGTGTTGGACTTGGATTGCGAAAGTGCGGAAGGAGAGGTCTGCTGCCTGGGAGAGTTGATCTGAGGCGATGTTGTCGCGTTTGATGGGCGCGGAGGCGGCCCGGTATTCCGGGCTGGTGTCCTTGCTCCGCTCATTGAAGGGGGCCAGTTCTTCTGTGGTGAGAGCGACGGGAGGCTCGGCGAAGGCGAGGGTGGTAATACCGAGGAGGGCGAGCCCGGTGAGGCGGTTGGCTGAGAAGTTCATGGCAGTTCTTTTCGTGGGGTCGTTCTCTTTTGGTGTTGAGGTGAAGGTGGTGGTGATGGGGCCGTGGACGAATCCGCGCCGGGTGTTGAGTTGGAAGATGGCGCCTGTTCCGCGGGTTTTGTAGTTGTCGCCGGTGAGGTTGACGACTTCCCGGGCTTCGAGGAGTCCTTCATCGAGGAGGTAGCTGACTGAGCCGAAGTGCGCGGTGAGTTTCGTGGAGCCATCGGACTCGAACATGTGCAGCTGGACGTTCTCGCCGGTGATGTGGCCTCTGGTGACGACGGTCATGAGGCCGGCGCGAAGAAGGGCGGCGGGTTGCTTGTCCTTATCGTAGCGCGGGATGCGGACGTCGGTGAGGGTGCTGCCTTCGGGAAGGAGGTCGAGGGTGGGGGAGAGACTGGTGGCGGGCCTGGGGCGTTTCTCCTCTTCTGCCACTGAAAAAAGGGCAGGGGCGAGGAGGGCGGCGGAGAGGGAAGCGAGGCGCATCGGAAACGGAGGGCTGCAAGCTACGCGATTGCGGCCTGCACTGCAACGAGTTGTCTCAGGACGCCCTCCAAATCGGGGAGGGGGATCTGGTTGGGCCCGTCAGAGAAGGCTTTGGCGGGGTTTGAGTGGGTTTCCATGAAGACGCCGTCGACTCCGGTGGCCACTGCGGCGCGGGCGAGGACGGGGGCGAGTTCTCCATCTCCGCCGGTGGTTCCTCCCTCGCCTCCGGGGCGTTGGACAGAGTGGGTGGCGTCGAAGATGACGCGGATGCCCTCCTTGCGCATCCAATAGAGGGAGCGCATGTCGGCGACGAGGTTGTTGTATCCAAAGGTGGTGCCGCGTTCGGTGATGAGGAAGTCATCGCAGCCGAAAGTGCGGAGTTTATCGGCGATGTTGACGGTGTCCCAGGGGGCGAGGAATTGTCCTTTCTTTACGTTGACGACGCGGCCGGTTTTGGCGCAGGCCTCGAGAAGGTCGGATTGGCGGCAGAGGAAGGCGGGGACCTGAAGGAGGTCGATGTGCTCACCGGCGATTTCCGCTTCCTGTGCGGTGTGCACGTCGGTGGTGACGGGAACGCCGAGATTTTTGCCGATGGCGGCGAGGATGCGGCAGCCTTCCTTTACGCCGGGTCCGCGGAAGGAAGTTCCGGAGGTGCGGTTGGCCTTGTCGTAGGAGGCCTTGAACAGAAAAGGAATGCCGAGGCGGGAGGCGATTTCGTGGACGGAGCGGGCCATCGACCAAGCGAATTCTTCGCTCTCGAGAGCGCAGGGGCCAAGGAGGAAGAAGAGTTTGCCGTTGCCGACCTCGACGTTTTGGATTTTGAATGATTCAGTCATCTTGGGCGTCGTTTTCGATGTTTTCGTAAAGTTTGGTGAGATTATCGAGGGCGGAGTGCAAGAGCTTCGCTTCCTCCTCGTTCAGATTACCTGTCGTTTTGTCGGAGAGCATTTCGAGGCTGTCGAGAACGGAGCGTGCGGCCTCGAGGTTGACGGAGGTTTCGCCACTGCCGGGGTGGGGAATTTGTCCGAGAAAGAGTCCGGCGCTCTGGGCCTGGAGGAGGATGAAGTTGTTGAAGCGGGAATCGGTTTCCATGGTCGTGTTTGGGGGGGGAGCTTAGGCTTGGGGGAGAACGGTGGCAATGACGGGCTCTGCAGATCCGAGGTAACGTGCGGTGACCTCGCGGATGTCCTCCGGGGTGAGGCTGCGGATGCGTTTGGCGGTTTCCAGATGGTGAAGGGGGCCAAGGCCGAGGAGGGTGTTGATGGCGCAGCCCTGGGCCATGGCCCGGTTGGATTGGTTTTCGAGGGCGTCGGAGGCGAGGAGGCTTGTTTTACTGTGTTCGATGGCCTCGTCGGGGACGCCTTCCGTGGCGAGACGGGTGATTTCCTCGATCAGTTTGACCCGGGCGAGCTCGATCTGGTCCGGGGAGGTGCCGAGGTAGAAGGCGAAGAGCCCGGTGCCGAGTCCGTGGAATTGGGTGGCGCTGACGTAGTAGGCGAGACCGAGTTCTTCGCGGATGCGGGTGAAGAGTGGGCCGGCCATGTTCGAGCAATAGTCGTGGATGAGTTCGAGGGCGGGGGCATCAGCGGAATCTGCTGCGGCGCCGGGATAGCCGATGGCGAGGACGGCCTGTTGTTTGTCGAGGTGGGTGATGAGCTCGCCGGTGCCGTCGGCTTGATGGTCGTCTCCGCTGATGGCGGTGCCGGTGGGGAGGGCGGCGAACTTTTCCTCGCAGAGGGCGATGGCGTCTTCGAGGGAGATGTCTCCGAAGAGGGAGAGGGCGCCGTTCGAGCCGGTGATGTATTGGTCGTGATGGTTGCGGAGGAGTTCGGGAGTCAGGGCATTGAGGGACTCTTCCGAACCGAGGCTGTGGAGACCGTAGTGTTGGTTTCCGAACAGTTGTTTGCGCATCGTGCGGAAGGCCGTTTTCACGGGGTCTTCCATGGCTTCCTCGAGATCGGCCAATTGGGTTTCGCGTTCGCGTTCGAGGGCGGCTTGGGGAAAGGTGGGGTTGATCAGGATATCGGCGGCGACTTCGAGGACTTGCGCGAGATCGGGGGTGAGGCTGAAGGCGGAAACGATGCTGGTGTTGTTTCCGGAGCCGGCGCGGAGGCTGGCGCCGAGTGATTCGATCTCCTCGGCGATCTCCGCAGAAGACCGGGAGGTGGTGCCCATGGTGAGGAGGGTGCTGTGGAGTCGGTTGATGCCGCTGGTGGCAGGGGACTCGGCGGGGAGGCCGCAGCGGAAGGCCGACTGCATGTAGACGGTGGGGACCCGGGGGTCGTGACGATGGATGAGTTGGAGTCCGTTGGAGAGGGTGTGGGCGGTGATTTCTCCGGGTGCGGAGGATTTACTGGTTTTGATGGAGGGAGCTTCCTGATCTTTGGGGTCGAGGGAGGTGATGGTCAGGGATTCGTCGCGGAGGTAGAGCTTGGCGACGCGTTGCAGGTCGTCGGTGGTGACTGTTTCGAGGAGTTGGATGTAGTTGCGGGTGAAATCGAGGCTCCGGGCTTCGTGCCAGTTCGAGGCGAGATCGGAGGCCCGCCCGGAGGCGGTGGAGAGGGTGCGGAACTGGGCTGCGGTGATCATGCGCCGGGCCTTGGCCAGTGCGGAGGAGAGGTCGGTGTTCAGGCAGCGATCGATTTCTGTGACGACAGCCGTTTCGAATTCATCGCGTTTGTCGGGATCGACTTCGGCGGAGATGCTGAACATCCCGGGTCCATCGGCGGGGGTCCATGCCCATGATCCGATGTGGTGGGCGAGGCCGGATTCTTCGTGGAGTGTTAAGTAGAGCGGTGAGGAGTTGCCGCCGCAGACGATTTGCGACAGGAGCTCGAGGGCGGGGGAATCGGGGTGATCGAGTCCGGGAGTTTGCCAGACGAGGGTCGTCTTAGTGGTGGGGACGGCAAAGGGTTGGCGTGAAACGCGGCGGCCGAGTTGGCGGGGTTCGAGGGGGTTGACGGGTTCGACGAGTGGGTTGGTGGGGAACTCTGCCGAGTACTCGCGGATCTTTTTCAGAACATCGGCGGAGTGGAAGGCCCCAGAGAGAACGAAAAAGGCGTTGGAGGGAACGTAGCGGTTGCGGTGGTAGGCAACCATGTCGTCGTGGGTGATGGCATTGAACAAGTCGAGATGTCCAATGACGGGATGGCGACGGGCATCGCGTTGGAAGAAGGTGCTGAAGAGAAGCTGGCTCGAGGCGCTATCGGGGTCGTCGTTGCCCATGTCGATTTCGCGGCGAATGACATCCTTTTCGGTTTCAAAATCCTCGAGGGGGAAGGCAGGGTGAAAGGTGAGTTCGAAGAGCACCTCGAGGAAGGTGGGGAGGGAAGTGGAGGGGCCGTCGATGTAGTAGACGGTTCGATCAAAGCTGGTGTAGGCGTTCCATTGGCCGCCGGCGGCGTTGACCATGGTGGCGAGGTCGGCGCACGGGATGTTCCGGGTGCCCTTGAAGACCATGTGCTCGAGAAGATGGGAAATTCCTGCTCCCGCGAATTTCCCTTCGTGCTGGCTTCCGGTTTCGACCCACATTTGGGCGCTGACCACCGGGGCGGAGGTGTCTTCGTCGAGGATGATGGTCAGGCCGCCGGGGAGGGAATGCAAGGTCGCGTTGGTGGGAGGAAACTCCATGGGGGACCGTGGGACGAAGGAGGGCCGGGCGGCAAGTGTGATCGACACTTTTGAGCAGGAATCGCTTGGCGGACGGGGTCACTCTGGTAAGTTCTAAGGAATGTCCCGGCGCTCTATCTTGATCATCGTCTGGGCCGTCATGCTCGTGGGGGTAATCGGAGTCAGTGATGGTGGTTATCGGTATTTCACGAAGAGAAAGCCGGCGGAGGGCACCTTTCAGCTCTCGATTCCTGAGGGCGTCGAGCTGAAAGAGGTGCTCAAGTTGGAAGAGGCTTTGATAGAAAGTGACGAATTACTGAAGGGAGTGATCAATGATTTGGATCTCACCAGTCATTGGGGGCATGACAGTGTGGAGGAGTCACGAGCCCATATGCGGAAGAGTCTTCTGCTGCAGCCGGGAGGAGAGAAGAACAAGCTGCGGGTGATCTATCTGGATCGGAACCAGAAGATGGCCCTCACCATTCTCAAGGCGATCAGTGATCGCTATGTGGAGGTCAAGAAGCAGCAGCATCTGTTGTATGGGCCCGCGGGACGCAAACGGTCTACGGGAGGTGTTCGATGACGGCCTGGCGTTCGAAGCGTGCTTTGGGAACGCTCGCGTACTTATCGTCGCTGCTGCGGTAACCGAGGGCACAGGCGACGCTGGCGGTGAGATTACGTTCGGAGAGTTGGAGGAGCCGATCATATTCGGGAGGAGCGAATCCTTCCATGGGGCAGGCATCGACACCAAGGAGGGCGGCGGTGGTCATGAGTTGACCGAGGGCGATGTAGATTTGTCGGTGTGCCCAAGCGAGTCGTGCTGCGTCGTCGAGGTTGCCGAGAAAGCCTTCCATGATTTGTTGGTATCCGGCGAGGCTTTCGGGTGAGACGTTCCGGGTGGTGGCGATGCAGTCGATCCATGATTGGATTTCCTGATCGCCGACCTTGGTGGGAGCTGCGATGACGACGAAGTGGGAGCAGTCGACGACTTGGCGTTGATTCCAGGAGTGCTCGAGGAGTTCTGATTTCTTGCCGGGATTGGTGAGGACGAGGAACTTCCAGGGTTGCAGGCCGAAGGACGAGGGGGTGAGGACGAGGCTTTGCTCGATCGTGTCCCAGGTATCCGCTGGTATTGTCGCGGAGGGGTCGAACTCCTTGGTGGCGTATCGCCAGCGGAGTTGAGTGAGGAGATCGTTTTCGGAAACCGTTGCCATGCAGGAGAATTACTCTGCACCGATGCTCAGTGGCAAGGAGAGGCTCGGGAAATCCTTCAGGGTGAAGCCGAGGTAGAATCCGTATTCGTCTTCGACGCTGTTGTCGCGGTGGAAGAGGCCGAGGGAGACGGCCCAGCTGTCGAGGTTGCGATGGATGGTGTAGTTTTGCGCTTCCAGGGTTCTGGTATCGAATTCCCATTGCTGGCGGAATCCGAAGCCCCACTCATCGTTGAAGCGTTTGTAAGCCTCGAGTTCGAGGCGATTGGAGTTTTCGAGGATGGGGTGGTTGTTGAGAAATCGTTGGCGGACGGCGATCTCAAGATCTTCGTTCGGCATGAAGCGGATGCTGCCGGCGACCTCGGTGAAGTCGTCGGTGGTTTTGAAGACGGGGATCTGAGTTTCGAGAACGAGATTCAGCCACGGGACGGGGTGCCAGCGGAGATCGTTGTAGAGGTTTGAGACGCTTCGTCCGAATTCCGGATCGCTGAGGAAGACATCGATATAGGTATCGAGGCTGAGCCATTCGTAGGTCGAGTCGTCGCGGTTGGTGAGGAGGCGGTTGCGCACTCCGAGGCGGAGGATGGACCAGTCTTCGAGATCGTCGATGGCGGAGAAGCGTCCCACTGCGAGAGGGCGGGGGCGGCTACTGGCGGTGAGGCGATCGATACGACCAAATCCGGTGGGGAGGGAATTGGTTTCCAGGACGGACAGGGAGGCGTAAGGTTGGACGATGTGGAGGAGGCCGTCGAGTCCCCACCGATCACTTTGGATGTCGGAGTAGCTTCTTGAAAATTTGGTGGAGGCGTCGATGCCGGTGAAGATGTGGGTGCGGTTGGTGTCGCTGCCGAGACCTTTGACGTCGTTGTAGCTTGTGTAGCCAATGCCGGCTTTGGGAACGAGGGTGAGCCAGTCATCGATCTGGATGGGTAGGCTGAATTCCTGCCAGGTGTGAAAGCGGGCGAAGCCGTGATCGGCGAGGAGGTAGTCGATTTCGACGTAGCGGTCGTTCATGGAGCCGAGCATGGACTGCTCGTCCTTGAGTTTGTCCCTGACGAAGCTGGGTTTGTCCTCCTTGTAGATCCCGAAGGTGGTTTGACCTTCGTGGATGATGGGGGAGCCGAAGAAGGGGGCCTTGACTTGATCAAAGGCGAACTCCGGGAGTCGCTGGTCGGATTGGTAGAAGTCGTTGAGTCGAAGTCTGGTCCAGAAGGTGAAGAGGCTGCGTTCCTTTTGATGGACCAAGGCCAGAGAGTTGTCGGGGTTGGGTTCGTAGCGGAAGGCGGACGAGTCGAAATCCTCGAGGTAGTAGCGGTCGCTCAGGTAAGTGAGATTGGCATCGAGGTAGGTGGTGCCGGAGGAGAAGAGGTCGAAGTTGACACGTTGCCTGAGTTGGAACCTGTAGCGGTCTTCGTTGACCGACTCGCGTTTGGAGCCTCCGCGCTCGATGTTTGGATTGAGGTCGTTGAGGTAGTAAAGTTTCAGCCAACCGAGGTTGGGGTTGTCCTGCAGAGTGGTATCGAACAAGTCCAGTCCGGTGGCGAGGCCGCGGCGGGAAAGGATGTCGGCATGGATGTGGGCGAGGATGGTGGCGTCTTTCCGTTTGCCGGTGACGGGATCGACGTCGCCGCCGAGCATGACTCCGTAGCGATTGAGAAGGAACGGTCCCCAGTTGGATCGGGAGCCGGGGACGAACCGATAACCGAGTTCCTGATTGAGTGGTTGTGAGAGGTAGGGGAGCCAGAAGACTGTTCGGCCGCCGGCTTGAACTTTGAGATCGTGAAAGATGATGCGGTCGCCGGGGATGATGACGGTTTTCTTTGCGCGGAGCCAGTAGCTGGGATCTTCCTGGTCGTGGGTGGTGATGCCGGCGTTTTCACCAACGAAGATGAGGTTGCCTTCGTGATCGACGGTTTTGAATTGACCGGCTTCCAGCATCATTGGATCGAGGCTGGAGCGAAGCTTGGAGGCATCGATCTTACCAGACTTGTAGTGGTAGATGGCCTCCTCGCCACGGTGGAGGATGGTGCCTTGATAGATGCTGACGTTTCCGGTGAGTCGGACGAATTGGTTCTTGGTGTCGAGGTAGACCTCGTTTGCGAACAACTGAATCCCGTTATTGGCGAGGACGCTGACGTCGCCGCGGTAGAGGACGGAGCCAGCCGTGCCATCGATGGCGATGCTTCCGTCGTTGGTGATCGCCAGGTTATCGGGGAGGGTGGGGATCAGGGTGAATGGATCGGCGTCGCCAATTTCGCCGGGGGCATCAGGGCCGGGAAGAGTGCGGAGCTCAGCCCCGGAGGGAGGAGGGTCCTCGGGAACGGCGAGGGCGGTGGCCGCGGAAGCCAGAAGGGCAAGGAACAGGGGGCGGAGGAGACTCCACCCGTGGATGGTTCCATAGAACTGATCTGACCCCTTGTTGGGCCCCGCAACCGGCATCCCCCATGGACTAACATCTTAGGGATTTGGACAACTAAAAAGGGAAATTAGGGGCGCTTAGTTTTTGAAAACTACCCCATTTTTGGGCGCCGGCGGATTTGACCGGCCCAGATGAGGGCTAAACCGGCCATGAGGCCAGGGCCGGGCTCGGGAATGGACATGTTGACTGTAAATCCGAGATCCTGAATCGTGCCGAGTGTGGTATTGCTGATGAAGATGTCATCGGGATCGCCGCCGATCCATCCAGTCGTGGGTTCGTTGGCCATGTCGAGTCCGTCTTGATCGGAGATCTCGGTCGATTCGCCACTGCCGGGTTCGACGGGGATGATGTAGGTGGCGAGGGGGTCAAATTCATCCTGATAGGCGCCGAGCGCAAAGACGCCGGGATAGTCGCTGGAACCGTCGACATAGATGTCGTTGTAGCCCGGATCCCAAAGAGTGCCGATGTCTAGAACAAGGTCTATTTCGTGGGTGATGGAGCCTTCCCAGGTTGCTTTAGCCTCGTTGAAGATGGCCTGCTGAGAGGGGGTGAGGCCACTCTCGAAGGTGAAGTTGATCGAGAGCGACGCCTCCGCAGTAAAGGGGAGGAAGGAGCTAAAGATAATGAGGGCGGTCCGGAGTCGGCTCATCGAGGGTCAGCAGTGGATTAGGAGAAACCTTAGGAATTTTCATAAAGTTAATTAATAGGTGTGAAAAATGAGGATTCCCTAGGCAAAAGCGCTGAAACTAATTAAATACAAGGGTCGGGGAGCGCCTTGAGGGGGGCCTGGAGCTGATTTGGGGTAGGAATGGAGGTGGATAACCGAGTTTTCGGGGCTAGGTTCGGAGCGATGACTGATGGACTTTCGGGGCGAAGGATTGGGCTTTTGGGGGCTACTGGCTCAATTGGACTGCCCTTAGGGGAGGCTTTGGAAGGGGCCGGGGCCGACGTGGTGCGCTTTAGTCGGGGGGGAACCGGGGAGGGCGGGGAGTGGCGGAGTTCGGAGAGTAAGATTGATCTGAGCGGGCTGGACGCGGTGATCAACCTGGCCGGGGAGCCGGTGGCGCAACGATGGTCGGCTGGGGTAAAGAAGCGGATCAAGGAGAGTCGGGCTGGGCTGTCGCGGCGTTTGGTGGAGGCTTTGGAGGGGTTGCCGGAGGGGGAGCGCCCGGGGTGTTTGATCAGCGCATCGGCGGTGGGATACTATGGATCGCGGGGGGAAGAGGAGTTGCGGGAAACTGTCGGGGCGGGAGATGATTATTTGGCGGAGGTTTGTCGGGATTGGGAGGCGGAGGCTGGAAAAGCAGAAATTTTTGGGATGCGGGTGGTTTTTTTGAGAACGGGGATCGTTTTGGGGAAGGGAGGCGAGGCGTGGAAGCGGCTTTCGCGGGTTTTTCGTCTCGGGCTGGGCGGTGTGCTGGGAAATGGGCGGCAGTGGATGCCGTGGATTCACATGGAGGACGAGGTCGCGGCGATCCTCTTTTTACTGCAGAGCGAGACGGTGGAGGGGGCGGTGAACTTATCGTCGCCGACTCCGATGCGGAACCGGGACTTCACCCGTTGTTTGGCGGGGGCGCTGAGGCGCCCGGCTTTCCTTCCGGTGCCGGGTTGGGCGTTGCGATTGGTGTTTGGGGAGTTTGCGGGAGCGCTTCTTGGAAGTGCCCGGGCCTTGCCTGAGGTGTTACTGAAGGAGGGCTATGTCTTCCGGTATGGGACCTTGGAAGAAGCGCTCGAAGAGCTTTGTGACTGAGCGCGGGGCTATTCGAAGAGTGCCCGGGTTTTTTCCAGGATGGGATCCTTTGTGGAGGAGTTTTCGGGTTGGTGGTAACGCGCTTGTCCAAGGGGCAAGAAACCGGTTTTTCTTCAGCTGCGCCTCCACTTCTTTCAGGTCGTCTCTCAAGTGCGCGTTCCAGTGTGCCAATTGAAATCGGTGAAATGCTTCGTCGATTGCGTAGACTTGGTTGAGAGGAAGATGACGGTTCAGAACGAGTCCGCAGCGTGACAATCGGATGTGCCAATACATACTGGTGAAGATGTTGAGAGGCATGGCCTCGTCGAGGTAAGCGGGAGATTCTCGGTAGATGATGGTCAATCCCTCCGCCGACCATGAAATCGGCCATAACGACGCGCTATTCGGGTCGGTCCATTGCCGTTTCGAGTCCGGGGCGGGACCTTTTGCTTGTCTGGACATCGGTGCGCTGCTTGCTTGTCGGTGTTCCATGGCAGTTCCTCAAAGCACGATCGCGTTGGTCTTCGATTATGACCAGACGCTGAGTCCCAGCTATATGCAGGACGATGTGCTCTTTCCTGAGTTCGGGATCGATCCCGAGCAATTCTGGAAAAAGTGCAATCGATTGGTGACGGAGCAATCGTGGGACGGCGAGTTGGCCTACATGAAGTGTCTTCTCGATTATCTGGAGATGGACGGAGTCACCAACGAGCGTTTGTCGGAGTTGGGAGGCGGGCTGAATTACTTTCCGGGCGTGTTGGGCATGTTCGACGAATTGCCCCGTGAGGTCTTTCGTCCGGAGCATGGGGCAGCGGGTGTGAAGTTGGAATACTACATCATTTCTTCCGGGCTGAAGGCCTTGCTTGACGGCAGTTCACTGAAGGACAAGGTGAAGGCGATCTTCGGTTGTGAGTTTGGCACGGATGCGGATGGACGGATCAGTTTTCCCTCCCGGACGATTTCGCACACCACAAAGACGCAGTTCCTGTTTCGAATCAACAAGGGGATGTTGAATTACACGGACGATGTGAATGACCACATGCCTTCCTCGCTGCGACCGATTCCTTTCGACAACATGATTTACGTGGGTGATGGGCC
Source organism: Akkermansiaceae bacterium (assembly GCA_028822695.1). GTDB lineage: Bacteria > Verrucomicrobiota > Verrucomicrobiia > Verrucomicrobiales > Akkermansiaceae > JAPKDA01. The sequence continues at coordinate 6,526 of JAPKDA010000043.1, read as the reverse complement.
GACGGATGTGCCTTGCTTCACGGTGATGAAGAAGAACGGCGGACATGCGGTGGCGGTCTACAACCCAAAGGATCCGACCGGGCGGAGTTTTCGGAAATGTTTTCAGCTGTGTACCCATGCGGACCGGGTGCAGCACATTGCTCCGGCCGACTACCGGCAAGGGAGCCACCTCCGGCTTTTGTTGGAGCAGATGGTGCGGGAAACGGCGGACCGGATTCTGGAACGCCGCCAGGAAGAGCGGGACAGTGGGACGGTGGCAGCACCAGAGTTCTAGGGGGAGGACGGCGAACACAGATTTGATTCATGCGGCATTATCACTTTATCGGAATTTGCGGGACGGCGATGGGATCGGTTGCGGCGGCCATGAAGGCCAAGGGCTTCACGGTGACTGGGTCGGATGAGAATGTGTATCCACCCATGTCGACCTTCCTCGAAGGTTGCGGGGTGGAAATCTCCAGCGGTTACAAGGCCGAGCATTTGCCGCAAGGGGCGGATGTGATCGTGATTGGCAATGCGATCAGTCGTGGAAACCCGGAAGCGGAGGAGGCCTTGAACCGGAAGTTACTTTATGTGTCGCTGCCAGAAGTACTCAAGGAGCAGTTTTTGAGGAACCGCCGGAACTTCGTGGTGACTGGGACACACGGAAAGACGACGACGAGTGCGATGTTGGCTTGGGTGATGCGCTCGGGTGGGTTGGATCCGAGTTTTATGATCGGCGGACTGCCGAAGAACCTCGGGAAGGGCGCGTATTTCACGGACTCCGAGCATGTTGTTCTGGAAGGCGATGAATACGACACCGCCTTTTTCGACAAGCGCTCGAAGTTCCTGCACTACCTGCCGGAGATGGTGACGATCAACAATATCGAGTTTGATCACGCCGACATTTACGACTCGCTTGATGAGATCAAGCTGACCTTCAAGCGTCTCCTGAACATCGTCCCGAGCAGGGGGTTGGCACTGATCAATGGGGACGATGCGAACTGCCTGGAAGTGGCGGAAGGTGCGCCGTGTCCGGTGAAGACGATTGGGCTTGGGGAGAGTTGTGATCTGCGGATCGAAGACATCGACTACCGGGCTGGCGAGAGTGCCTTCCGGGTCGATGGTGAGGGCTACGTCGTGCCGATGGTGGGTGAGTTCAACGTGCGTAATGCGGCGATGGCGGTGACGTCGGCGCGGTTTGCGGGGTTGACTCCGGTGCAGGTGCAGGAGGGATTGGCGAGTTTCGAAGGGGTGGCGCGACGGCAGGAATTGCGCGGGGAAGAGGGCGGGGTGAAGGTGATCGACGACTTTGCGCATCATCCCACCGCGATCGGGCAAGCGATCACTGGCATGCGGCAGCTTTTTCCCGGGGCGCGGCTTTGGGTGATCTTCGAGCCGCGGTCAAACACGACACGGCGAAACATTTTTCAAGGGGAGTTGGCGGAGGCTCTGGCGCTTGCTGATCTCGCGGTGGTGCCGGAGGTGGCTGATGCCGGGAAGGTCGCCGAGAAGGATCGATTGGATCCCGAGAAATTGATTGCCGATGTGAAGGCGCGGGGGACGGATGCCTGGTATCTCGCGTCGGTGGAGGACATCGCGGCGCATGTTGCGAAGGAATCTAAAGCGGGCGACGTGGTGGCCGTGTTGAGCAACGGCGGCTTCGGTGGTCTGCACGACCTGCTGTTGAAACGCTTGGCGGAGCGGGCCTAAGCAGCACTTGGTGGGCCTGCCGTGGTTTGGGAGGAGGGGTTTGGGGGACTCCGCGATGGGAATTCCGGGAGGCCTTTTGCTGGCTGGAAGCCAGCATACGTTGGGAGCTGGGGTTGGGGGGCGGGTTGGAAACCCACGCTCCTTAGTCGGCGGGGGAACCCGGCGGGCCGGTGCGGCCGGCGAGGTGGTTGTTCATGTTGACCGAATCGCGGAGGGCATCCATTTGGTGGATGAGGCCGCGATTTTCCTGGGCGACTTTGCGGCATGACTCGTGATTCGACTTGATGGCGATGTAGTGGCCGATTTCGCAAAAGAGGGAGGACATTTCCTTTTCGACGATGCCGAGTTTGGCGCGGCAGGTGGAGATGTCGCGGTTGGCCTTGCCGATGGACTGGTAGCTGTCGAGGGCCTCTGCGCGGAGGTCTTTGCGGCGGGCTTCGATCGAGTCGTCCTTCTTTTCGATGGTGTCGTCGAGTTCCTTGATGCGGCTGGAGAGTTCGTTGCGCTTCGTTTTGAGTTTTGCGAATCGTGTCTTCAGTTCGCTGAGTTGCTTTTCGGTCTCGCCGATTTTCTCCTGATCATTGCTGCCCTCCTCGGCGAGGACGTCGAGTTTCGCCTTGAAACCGTCGTATCGCCGTTTGACTGAGCGTGCTTCACGGACGATGGCGTCGCGTTCGGAGTTGAGGCGTTCGGAGTTCTCGATGAATTCCTCCCGATCGGCGACGAGGTCTTTGGTGCTGTCGACGACTTTCTCGAGGAGTTCGGCCCGTTCGTCGTGGGAAATTTGAAGTGTTTGGGAGGCTCTCTGGATTTCCTCGGTGAGCGAGGAAAATTCCTTGGAGAGCTTGCGGAGGTTCCAGTATTCGACGGAGAGGTCGTCGAGTTCCTCGAGTGATTTCCATGAGAGGCGGCCCAGGATTTCCTCCGCCTCGCGGAGGAGATGGAGTTCAGCAGCCGCATCCGTTGAGCGTCGGCCGACGGAGGACATTCCGAAGGATTGGAAGAGGCGAGCTATGAGATACCGGGAGCGGGTCATCGGTGATGGGTGCAGATTCTGAACGTCTATGGCCTAGGGGGCAAATCCTATTTCCCCAACTCCTTCTGTAGAGCTGCGATGACGCTGTAATCTTCCAGAGTGGTGACATTTCCGGAGACTTTTCCAGTGGCGACCAGTTCCTTGAGAAGGCGGCGCATGATCTTTCCTGAGCGGGTTTTTGGCAGCGCGGGGGTGATGTGGATGGCGTCGGGCTTGGCGATGGCGCCGATGACTTTGCCGACGTGGTTGCGCAATTCGACCTTCATCTTGTCGCTGGAGGCGATTCCCTCCTTGAGGGTGAGGAAGGCGACGACGGCCTGGCCCTTGATTTCATGGGGTTTACCCACCACGGCGGCTTCGGCGACGGCCTTGTGGGAGACGAGGGCGCTTTCGACCTCGGCGGTGCCTAGGCGGTGGCCGGAAACGTTGAGGACGTCATCGAGGCGGCCGACGATCCAGAAGTTGCCGTCCTTGTCGCGGCGGGCACCGTCACCGGCGGTGTACATGCCCGGGTAGTCGTTCCAGTAGGTTTTTTTGTAGCGGGTTTTGTCGCCGTAGATGGTGCGGAGCATGGACGGCCAGGGTTTGCGGATGACGAGCTTGCCGCCTTCGTTCGCTTTGCACTCCTGACCGGTCTCATCGAGGATGGCGGCGTCTACTCCGAAGAAGGGCAGCGTGGCGGTGCCGGGTTTACAGGGGGTGCAGCCGGGGAGAGGGGAGATCATGATGGCTCCGGTTTCGGTTTGCCACCAGGTGTCGACGATGGGGCAACGGCCGCCACCGATCTTGTCGTGATACCACATCCAGGCCTCCGGGTTGATGGGTTCGCCAACGCTGCCGAGGAGGCGGAGGGAGGAGAGGTCGCGGCTTTCGGGGAATTTGTCACCGGCCTTGATGAAGGCGCGGATGGCGGTGGGGGCGGTGTAGAACGTGGTGACGCCGTATTCTTCGACCATGTCCCATAAGCGTCCGAAGTCGGGGTAATTCGGGGCACCTTCATACATGACCTGGGTGATGCCGTTGGCGAGTGGACCGTAGGTGATGTAGGAATGTCCGGTGATCCAGCCGACGTCCGCAGTGCACCAGTAGACGTCGTCGTCCTGCATATCGAAGATGTATTTCGAGCTGACGTAGGTGCCCACGAGGTAGCCGCCGCTGGTGTGGAGGATGCCCTTGGGTTTGCCGGTGGAGCCGGAGGTGTAGAGGATGAAGAGGGGGTGCTCACTGTCAAAACCCTTTGGCGTATGTTTGCCAGAGGCGCTTGCGACTTCTTCGTGCCACCAGAGGTCGCGGCCGCGCTTCATGGTAGTTTTCTCGCCGGTGCGTTGGTAGACGAAGACGCGTTCGACCTTTTTGTATTTCTTGAGGGCTTCGTCGACACTGGCTTTGAGTGGGACGATTTTTCCACGTCGGTAGCCGCCGTCGGCGGTGATGACGGTGGTTGATTCGGAGTCATCGAGGCGGTCGATGATGGATTCCGCGGAGAATCCGCCGAAGACGACGTTGTGCACCGCTCCAATCCGTGCGCAGGCGAGCATGGCGATGGCGGCCTCGGGGACCATGGGCATGTAGATGAGGACGCGCTCTTTGGCTTTCACGCCGCGAGCTTCGAGGACGTTGGCGAAGCGACAGACTTCGCGGTGGAGTTGTTGGTAGGTGAGGGTGCGTTTCTCACCGGGCTCACCTTCCCAGATGATGGCGGCCTTGTTGCGGCGGGGGCCGTCGAGGTGGCGGTCGACGCAGTTTTCACAGACGTTGACTTTCGCTCCGACGAACCACTTCGCGAAGGGGGCTTTCCAATCGAGAACCTTTTTCCAGGGCTTCTGCCAGACGAGTTCCTTTGCTTCGCGGGCCCAGAAGGTGGCGGGCTTGTCGATGGACTCCTTATAGAGGCGCTTGTATTGCGCCATGCTGGAGATGCGGGCCGCCTTGGAGAATTCCTTGGAAGGCTTGAAGACACGGTTCTCGACGAGGTGGCTCTCGATTTTTTGGCTCATGTGGTGGGGTTAGGGAAATGTTGTGGTATCCCTAACAAGGAGGGATTGGGGCAGGCAATCCTGCATTTTTTGGGGATCGAGCACTAAGTAAATCAGATGCATGGTGTAGGAAGGGTCTTCGGAAACGGAGGCCCTTCTTCTCGTCGCTGGATTAGCGCTTGCCGCGCTTCGGGGGCCGATTACCGGAGCCTGAGCGGCCGGGTTTCCGGCCGGGGCTGCTGCGGGGCCCGGATTTGGCCTTGGGGTCGTGGCGTCGACCGCTACCGGACTTGGCGCCAGGGGCGGATTTTTTCGCGGCCTGCTTTCGGGCGGGAGAGGGTTTACTGGTGCGGTCCCGACGGGGCGAACCGGTCGGGTTGACCATGAGGAGTTCGACTTCCTCCGGCTCGAGGGGGCGATACTTGCCAGGGGCGAGGCTTGTGTCGGTGAGGGAGCCGATGCGCACACGGACGAGCTTGGCGACTCGCATGTGGAGCGCTTTGAACATCTCGCGGATCTGGCGCTTTACGCCGGTCTCGAGGACCATGGAAAGGCGGCGGGGGGAAAGTCGGCGGATGGACTTGGCTTTGAGGCGGCCGAGTTCGGGGACGAAGACGCCGCTGAGGAGTTTCTCCTGAACCTCGCCGTCAAAGGAGCTGGTGAGGGTGACGATGTATTCTTTCTCGGTCTTGTGCCGAGGATGGGAAATACGGTTGGCGAGGTCGCCGTCGTTTGTGAGGAGGATCAGGCCTTCGGAGTCCTGATCGAGGCGCCCGACGTGGTTGAGGTGGTGCAGCTTGCTTGGCAGGCTGTGGAAGATCGTCGGGCGGTTGAGTTCGTCGTTCTTCGTGCAGACCAAACCGCGAGGCTTGTTGAAGAGGATGAGGAGAGTCTGCCGCGGAGCAACGGGCTTGTGGCCGTAGTGAACTTCGTCGCCTTCGCCGATCTGCACGCCGGGGTTGATGCAGACATCACCGTTCACGGAGATCTCGCCGCTCTTCACAAGAGCGTCACAGGCGCGGCGCGATCCCAAGCCACTGGAGGCGAGGAACTTGTTGAGGCGGACAGTCGCGGTGCTCATGGCGGGAAAGAAAAAAGCGGGACCGTCTCCGGTCCCGCTGGAAATTCGTTAAGGTGCGGAAAGGAGGATGAGTCCTCGCCTCCGAGGTCAGTCTGAGTCCTTCGTCTTGGGAAGACCGATTGGGCTTTGACCTTTCTTCCAGAGTCCGCGCTCCTTGAGCAGTTTGACGCGTTCGAAGCGCTTGAGTACTGAACGTTTTCCAGATGCGGTACCGGTTGCTTTGAGAGAGTTGTGCTTGGACATGGTCTGATCCTTCCTCTTTGAGGCGGGGGCGGAAATTAGGGGCGAGAGGGGGATTTGGCAAGAAATTTGGAACGGGGAGGGATTTTTGCCTGAATTTCAAGGGGCTAGGGGGGTGGGTGATCCGTCAGAATGAGCAAGGGCGGCTTGGGTTTTCTGCTGTATGAGGAGAGATAGCGGCGGCTAAGGGCGAGAGCTGTGGAGGACCACAGCAGTCCGAGAGCCTGCGGCGCTTGCAGGGGTTATGGGCCCGTTGCATGGATTGACCGGGGGTTGAGATGAGTCGTCCCGTTGGGACAGGGGAGAGGGAGAGGAGTGCTCGCTGAGGCGAGACGGGGGTTTGACGACGGCGGGACGCGGTCGCTCCTCTGGGTGGGGAGGCAGGCGCTTGGCTTAGGCCTTGCGCAGGGAGCCTTGGGAGTCGCCGAAGCGTTTGGCATCGACGCCGAACTCGTTGAGCATGCGGACGTAGAGGTTGGACATGGGGGTGGCTTCGCCGAGGTC
>JAPKDA010000157.1 GCA_028822695.1 Akkermansiaceae bacterium | reverse complement strand
CGCCCCAGTCAACCGCCCCCGCACCTTCCCCGTCAACGTATTCCAACCAGCCCTCCAAAATCGTCCGGGCAGATTGCGTTGACGCAGGCCGATCCGGTCCTACCGCGCCAACTTCGGCTGGATCAACCTCGTCACCGGACTCCTCACCACCGACACGATCCATTGCGAAGACTCCCACACCGACGGTATCGCCGATCGCTGGGAACAAGATCAATTCGGCAACCTCACCACCGTCACCGGACATCCCGCCTTCTCTTACTACGACAAAACGAACCGCGACCTTAAATACGCCACCAAGATCCCCGACCCCAACCCCTGATTTCGGGCCCCAAGCGGACAAACTCCCCGTTTTCGCCCCTCTATCCCGGCCACGCTTGCGTTTCCCGACAGGCTACCCTAAAGCTCCGGACGTAACTCATGGCTACTAAACGCGTCCTCGTCTCGGACCCCATCAGCGAAACTGGGGTCGAACTGCTCAATGCCCATCCGGACATCACCGCCGACTTCAAGATTGGCCTCTCCCCCGATGAGCTGATCTCCATCATCGGCGACTACGACGCGCTCATCGTCCGCTCCCAGACCAAGGTCACTCCCGAGGTCCTCGCCGCCGCGAAAAAGCTCAAAGCCGTCGGCCGCGCCGGAGTCGGCGTGGACAACATCGACCGTGACGCCGCCAACAGCCACGGCGTGATCGTCATGAACACGCCCACCGGCAACACCATCTCCACCGCCGAGCACGCCTTCACCCTCATGTGTTCCTGCGCCCGGAACATTGCCCCCGCCCATGCCGAGGTGCTCAAAGGAAATTTCAAGGCTGCCCGCAAAGCCTACGCAGGAATCGAACTCAACGCCAAGCGCCTCGCCGTCATCGGCATGGGCCGCATCGGTGCCGAGTTCGCCAAGCGCGCCCAGGCATTCAACATGCAGGTCGTCGCCTTCGACCCCTTCCTTACCCAGGCCCGGGCCGATCAGTTGAAGATCGAACTCGCCGAATCACCCGACGCCGCCCTCACAGGTGCCGACGTGGTCACTCTCCACGTCCCCATGACCGAGGACACCAAACACATTCTCAACACCGACCGTCTCGCTCTCATGAACAAGGGCGCCATCGTCGTGAACTGTGCTCGCGGAGGACTCATCGATGAACCTGCCCTCTTGGCTGCCATCGAGTCCGGCCACATCGCCGGCTGCGCCCTGGACGTCTTCGAAGACGAACCACCCGCCGCCGATCACATCCTCTTCGGCCTCGACAAACACACCACCTTCACTCCCCACCTCGGAGCCTCCACCAACGAAGCCCAGGAAAACGTCGGCATTCAGGTCGCCGAACAGATTCGCGACTTCCTCACCACCGGTGAAATTCGCAACGCCATCAACATGCCCTCCCTCGACGCCGCCGCCTTCGAGGCCATCGGCCCCTACCTCGCCCTCGCCGGCGCCCTCGGCAAACTTCTCGCCAAACTCGGCCCAGATAATCCCGACGCACTCCGTATTTCCTATCACGGGCCCCTCGCAGAGAAAGACACCGCCCTCGTCTCCCGCACCGCGCTGACCGCCCTCCTCGAAACAGCTCGCCACGACGGTCAGGTCAATATCGTCAACGCCCCCGCCATCGCCAAGGTAATGGGAATCGACCTCGTCGAATCCACCATCAACGCCAAAACCGAATACAGCGAACTCCTCGTCGCCGAACTCCGCAAAGGCGACGTCCGCTATCGCGTTTCAGGCACCATTATCGGCAAATCTCCACGGGTCGTCGAACTCAACCGCCTCTACGTCGATACCAACATCTCCGGAAACTTCCTCATCGTCCAAAACGACGATCGACCCGGCATCGTCGGCGCCGTCGGCACGGCCCTCGGAGCTGCTGAGGCCAATATCGCCAACCTCTCCTTGGCCCGAAATAAGACCGAAGGGAACGCCCTCACCGTCATCGAAGTCGATTCTCCCCTTCCCCCAGAGCTCATGGATCAGGTCCGCGCCCTCCCCGGAGTCCTCTCCGCCACTGGAATCACACTGTAAACTCAAGGCTTTCCCCATCTACCAAGCACCTCTAAGCCACCCTCACTAATCGCGATTTTCCGGTTGCCAGCCCCCCGGTCCCTCGCTCAGACTCCCCCATCACATGAAATACCTGATCCTTCTCGCAACCTTCATCACCTTCTCGGGCCTCGCTCAGGCGGACATCCAAGCCCCTCCAGGCTCGCAACACACCTCCATGCGGAAACTTGGCCGTGGCATCAGCAATATTCTCTACGGTGTGCTGGAGCTCCCCGAGCAAATGGTCCGCAAAGGCGATCAACACGGCCGCAAGGCTGGCTGGTCCTACGGAATCGTCGATGGCACCAGCAAGAGCCTTCGTCGCTTCGGTTACGGCGTCTACGAGATCTTCACGTTCTACTGCCCCACCTACCACGGCACTTACAAGCCACCCTACGCTAAGTGCGGTCAGGACTGGCGCGTCGAGATGAACCCGCAGGACGGCCTCTCCGAGTTCCCACCCGAGCTTGGTTTCGAGACCTACTTCCGCAACACCCGGACTCAGAAATACTAGACTGGATATTTTCCGACTTTTTCCAAGGACCCGGCCTCGGCCGGGTCCTTTTTGTTAGAAGATCGCCCTCCCTTTACAAATAGGATACAATTTTCCCGCAAAGAAACTCCCCGCTCCCGCGTTACATTTACAACAGCGCCGACACCGCCGTCCATGAGACATCTCCTCCTAATACTCCTTCTCACCACCCTACCCTCCCTCGCGGCCACCCGCACGTGGCGTAGTGCCGACGGCACCAAGAGTTTCAGCGCGGAGTTCGTCTCCACCGATGGCAACCGCGTCACCCTCAAGCGCAGCTCCGACAACCGCATCCTCACCTTCACTAGTGAGAAGCTCCACAGCTCAGACCGGGAATGGATCAAGGCGAACACCAAACCCAACCACGCGGCAGGAGAGGAAGTCGTCCCGGAAGGCACGGCCTTCGACACCCTCGAATTCGGCGACACCCGGACTACGGTCGAAGAAAAACTCAAGAAGAGCCCCCGCCTGACCACCACCGTCAACGAAACCCTCTTCGGCCGAACCGGCCTCAATGGCATCTTCAAAACCAAGTCCACCATCGGAGGCATACACTGCTACCTCTACTTCGACTGGACTAGCAACGGCAAACTCCGCGAGGTCACCCTCCAAACCCAACCTGCAGCCAAGCACGCCTACAACAGCGATCTGAAGGCAAACTGGTACGAACTCAGCCAACTCCTCGCCAAACTCCACGGCAACGCCGTCCAATCGGCCCCCTTCCCAAAAGCCTCCGAGCTCCAGGACGGCCTGATGCTCGGATCCCACCTCTGGTACACCGAGGACAGCCACTCCGTCATTCTCTGCACCGGACAGGAGCGCGACAAATACATCGTCGCCGTGCGCTTCACCTCCGAGCACATCACTCCCGTCAAAATTACGGACACCGGCGAGCCCATCCCCGACGCCGGCCAGCGCGTTGCTCCCGAGTAAACGTGGCGTGACCGTCCCGGTCACAGGCCCATCCCACCGGGAGCGCCGGTCTGTGCCCGGCCCCACCAATCCGCTTCCCCACTCCAACGGGGCTCCTCACCCCAGCCCGGGACAAGGTCCCTGGATTCCCCCCCGATCTCGCCCTCCGCCCCACTCTTCCAGTCCCCTCCCGGGCCTCTCCACCCCGGAATTTCCCAGAAAATGTGAATATCCTTGTCAGACCCCTGAAATTCCGGCATCGCGTCCCCCGGTTCGCCCCTTAGGGAGGTCCGGGATTAGGGAATCGCCAGCTAAGTGAAAACGCGCTGGCGACCTTAAACCCGCCAAGCAGAACAATCTGCGACCAACTCAAGACACCGGACGAACCATTCAGAAACGATGAAAATGTATGTGGGGAATCTCCCCTTTGATACCAATGAAGATGATCTCCGAGGCCTTTTTGGCGATTTCGGAGCAGTGACAGATGTGCATATCCCTATCGATCGCGAAAGCAACCGCCCCCGTGGCTTTGCTTTCGTCACGATGGATACCAAGGATGCCATGGTGAATGCCATTAAAGACCTCGACGGTCAGGATTTCAACGGACGCGATCTGCGAGTCAACGAAGCCCAACCCCGCGAAGAGCGTGGTGGTGGCGGCGGCGGCGGCGGTGATCGTCGTGGCGGCGGCGGCGATCGTCGTGGCGGCGGCGGTGGTGATCGTCGTGGCGGCGGCGGTGGAAACCGTGGCGGTGGCGGCGGCGGCGGCGGAGGCCGTTGGTAAACACCCCATTTGAATTTCACAGGCGGCGTCCCTCACCGGACGCCGCTTTTTTTGTACCCGTGGCGTGACCCGTCCCGGTCATGATCAAATCCCTCCGGCGCAGCCGCTCG
>JAPKDA010000156.1 GCA_028822695.1 Akkermansiaceae bacterium | reverse complement strand
GAAAAAGGCCGGTCTTTCCGGAGCGAATCCGTATCTCGGCCAAAAGGCCGCCGATTTATTTCACTTCCAGAAAAGTCTGAAATATCACACGAGCGCGGACTGGGATTATCGCACCAAAGCCGAGAAGGAAGGCGAAATCCCAGCGAAGACAAAGAAGTGGCTGATGAGAGTCCGGGGATATTAAGTGGTATGCTGAGAAGGCCTGTCCTTGTGAAGCAATCTCAGTTAACTGTTACGGAATCTCCGTGAAGGCGACCTCCTTGATCTCGCCACCCGCTTGCTCCGGCACCGCCTGGGCGCTGCCGCGGAGCACCGTGACGTCTTACCGCAGATCGCTGCGGTGTTTGGCGGTCAGCGCCGCATCGTCCGGCAGGACCAGCGTGGCGACCTTGGCGTCGGCAAGGTGCTGCGCTTGGGTGATACACTCCGTCACCTATTCCTCCTCCTCGATCCTGAAAAACAGGTCGGGCACGTTCTCCAGGCCATCGATCAGCGGGAATGTCACCGTGATGTGGTCGCCGTCATCGCCGATCACGTCGTGGGCCGCACCGAGCATGTCGGCGAGGACGAAGCCCCAGTCGCTCAGGTCGCTTGAGACAAGGGCTTTGTAGGTCGTGCCCGGCAGCGAGTGCCAGGTCAGGGTCACCGTCGGGCCCGGTTCGGCATCGGGATCGTATTGGATCTCGGTGATCGCTAAAGGGGGAGGGGGGCCGATTATCACGGGTGATAAGGCATGGTGGAAAAATAGATGAGTATTCAGATTGGGGTTTCCAGTAGCCCCGTTACTAATCCATTTACTATCGAGATAACCACGTCCGAGTCCGTGGCCGACAGTGTTGTTTGCTCCTAGCTCGTTGCCGGTGTGAGTAGATCCGTCTGGGGCGGTTCCAGTCCAGATGCGATTACCAGCAGTATCCCCGACGATATTCAAAATCGGAGCAAGTAAAGCATCAGCTGGGACAACGTAATATAATGGTGGGAGGTTCTGAAAGGCGCCTTCCGAAACGCCCCACAGTGCAGCATTACCAGCCGCGACCCTCACGCCGTTGACATTGTAGATCGGGACGTCATTTGCGCCACCGCTACCGACGGTGTCGGTGTTGACTCTCGCGTTCATGCCTACAGTTGATCCAATCATTTTCCAACCGGTTATGCCGCTTAGGTCAATGGTGTCCCCCGATGTAGCGGCGGCCTCAGCTTCGACACGCGCGTTGTAAGTGGCGATGTTCGTCGCTACCGCATTATATGTGCCGGAGGTGGTAAAGATGATACGGTAGTCGCCAGTCCAGCCCCCGGGGACAACCTCCGCCGCCTGTGCGGTCGATGCGAGTGCGGCCGCTGCCGCGAACGCTGTTAGTAATGTAATGGTTTGTCTTTTCACGATTCTATTTTGTTCGAAACCGGCCAGGGACGGCCACGACGCACAGGGCGATTGGTGTTGAAATTGCTACGGAGCCGTCACTTCCACGCGCAATGCGCAGAACTCCACCGAACTGACTGGCGCCACTGTGCGCCAGTGCACCAGCTCCGTCCCGTCGCCAACCGGTGACGGCCCCGCGAGTTCGACGAGATCACCCGCAGCGTCCGTCCATGCCACGAGGTCGTGCGATAGCTCGACATCGTATTCGATGGATGGGTCGCCGAGGCGGCGGCGATGGGACAAAGTGAGATAGGTTTCCCCCGCGAGTGTGGTCGTGCCGACGATCGGCATGGCTTCCCCGAACGTATTAGCGAGATCGACGCCGAGCCCGTAGGTGAGCAGGTTGCTCAAGGATTCACCCTCCTTAACCGCGAGCGGGTCGGTTTCGCCACGCGCCGCCATCCAAGCCGCGAACAGCTCGGGATTGACCACTCCCGGCGAGCCGCCGACCGCGGAGCTGGCGCGCCATTGGGTACCGTCACTGGAGTTGCCAGAGGAGAGGTCGATCAGCACCAGCGAGGTCCCATTGTAGTCCGGTTCGGGCGGCCAGGGTGCTTGGTCGCTATAGATAAACGATGCGACGATCATGTCATCGGCGTCGAGCAGGATGATCTCCTCGCCGCTGTTGCTCAAGTTGCCGCCCGTCCACGCGCCCGCGATCAGCGCCGCACCGTATTGGGCCAGAAACGCGTTCTCGTCGGAGACCACTAGCAGATAGGCTCCCGGTGCGAGCGTCACCTCACCGAAGATGAACTCGGCCACCGGCGAGCCCTCCGGAAAGCGGAACCCGGTCAGGTCCACCGGGGTGGTGCCCGCATTGTAGAGTTCGATGTACTCGTGCTGCGATCCGCCGAGCGGCTTGTACATCACCTCGCTGATCACGATGTTGCCCGCGAACGGAGACGTGATGTTCGGGTCGATGAGCATCAGGTAATCAAAGCTCACGCGCAGGCCGAGCGGGTCTTCGGTCGCCGCGAAAACGCCGCCGTCGAGGGTCGTCGCGCCTGCGCCGGGATTGAACTGGAACAGGGTCTCCCACACGCCCTGCACGTCGGGCTGCCAGTCGAAGAACAGCACTTCACCCTCACGGCGGATGCGTAGCGTGACATTGTCGGCAGCGGAATAAGGCGTCGAGAACAAGGTCCCCGTGGTGCCGGTCGGCCCGATCTGGGCGACCGCCAATTCCTCGCCGTCCTGATACCCGAACGCGTAGCGGGACCTCGACCCGTTGTGCTCCACCTCGACCATCAGCCCGGTGATGAATTCGCCGAATTGGATCGACGTGAGTTCGAGGTTGGTCTGCAACACCCAATCGGTCTCCGCCGGCAGGTCGCGCTTGATCCGCGGGTGGATCGTCCCGTCCAAACTCGGGGCGCCGACGAGTTCGCGCGAGGCGATATCGACCCGCGCGCCAAAAACGAGATCCGAGCTGCCGGGACTTTCATTGTGAACATCGACCGCCAGCACGTTCGTCCCGACGACGAGCAGGCTCGAGCCGTCGATATCGATGAAGTTTTCATCGATCGCCTCGTCACCCGCGGTCGCCTCCGGGGAAAGCGATTCGGCGGCGAGCGTCTTCCAGTCGATTTGGCCAGTCGGCAAGCGGATGCGACCGATCTCTTGTCCGTTCAGAAAGAAGCGCGCGCTATCATCGACGTAGGCATCGATCAGGATTTGCGAACCGACCGGGTCGCGGTCGAACGTGAACTCGGTGCGCAGGTAGTAGGTGATCATGTTGTCCTCACGGAAATCGAGGAAAGGAGGGCGCGTCATCGCGGTGCGGATGCCGCCCCCGGGGAGGTTCAAGTTGAAATCATCAAACCCCAACAGCCCCTGCCCGGACTCCCACGCCGTATCGTCATAGTTGAGACCGGCGAACTCCGTTCCGAGATCGACGTTGAGGTCGTTGTAGGTCCAGGTGCTGTCGTAATCGACATACTTGATCGACTCTGGGGGCAGGTCTTGTGGTAGACCGAGCGGGTAGGCCATTCCGGGCGGCACGTCGATGGTGAGTTTTCCGGGATCGGTCTGCAGCGAATACCATGGGCCGGGCGAATAGTTGTCCAGCACCTCGACGTCCACCGTTTCCAAGAACGCATCGAGGGCAACTCCCCCGAAGGCCGAGAAGCCCAGTGGGGCGAACACCGAAATTTCGCGCGCGATCGTCGTCTCGTTGGCTTCGGGGTCGGAGGCGGTGACTGAGAAGTCGTAGAGCCCCGGGGTGGCGAACGCCGCCGTCGCCGTCGCGCCCAGATCGTTGAACCCTGCGAGACCCGCCGGTTGCCCCCATGAAAACGTCAAAGCACCGCCCTCGGGATCGTAGCTCGCCGATGCATCGAGCTGCAGCAGCTCCGAGAGTGCCACGTTGGCAGACTCCGGATCCAGATCCAGATCGACGAAGGGTGCGCCATTGGTCGTCTTGGTGACGGTAATTTCTTCGGTGTGCGCGGCGCCGCCGAAGGCCGGCTGACCATCGTCGTCGAGCCCGGTGATGTTGAAAGTGTTCTCGCCGCTCTGCAAGACGATGCCGTCGATCGTCCAGCCCGTTTCGCCGGTCCAGGAGAAGCTCGCCTCCGGATGGCCTTCGACCGTGACCTCCCAGACGCGATAGCCGGCATCGCCGGTGATCGAGATGCTATCCGCCGAGGTGTCGGGCACGGGATCGACGGCGAGGGGGAGCGTATGGTTCGCGCCGAGTTGGTTCTGGGCGGGCGTGAGTCTGCCACTGTCCCAGGTGGTATATTTGCTCTGGTTCGGGTTGTAGGTCGTGGAGACCGAATCCTCGCAATCGAACCACGCGTTCATCCGGGCACCGTTGGCCTGCCACTTGTCGAGCACTTCGGCCAGGTAGTAACGGCAAATCCGGCGGTTGTATGGCTTGTTGATCCAAGTGCTGAATTCGCCGCCTCCGTTAAAGAAATTTTGTCCCGTATTCTGGAACGCGAGGTCGGAGTCGTGGAAGAGGAACTG
>JAPKDA010000155.1 GCA_028822695.1 Akkermansiaceae bacterium | reverse complement strand
GCCCGTTTTTTTGTTGAGCGCGATCAGCGACCCGCTCAAGCAACCCTGCAATTCGGTGCCGATCAGAGCCCGTATAGCTTCGAGCTTTGCCGCTTCGAGCTCTATCGGCGAGACCATCAATACCTTGCGCATCGAACCGATTGCACCACTTCGCTCCATGATTTCGATGAATTTCTAACATCAGCCCAATCTCGGCATGCCCGTGCCCATCGGCCACAAGCAGGATTCAACGTGCTCTCAAAAACAGTTTCGAGTCGATGGTTCGCTTGCGCGTTAGAACATCAAGTTCGCCTCGTTGTTTGGAAGTAATTCGAAAATCAGGCAATGGTCTTCCCATGCCAAAGCCATAATATAGACAAATCTATTCGCAACCTAACTTTCACAACGATGCACTAGCTCGGATTCACCTTGACCCCGGTAGAACAGGAAGTTTCATCAGAGCCTCCGAATAGCCCATGAACCTCCTTCGTCCACTAATCGCCCTTTGTGTGCTTGGCCTCTGCTACCTCCTTTTCCAGAGGGGTACTCCCGCCACTCCACAGTCAGACACATCCGAACTCACTGTCCTCCATTCTCCTGATACGTCCCAAATCGCCGCCGCCGCCGGAGTGACAATCTCAGCACAAAATCCGCAGACCAAACCGGATTTAATTCTCCCCCCCCTCGATCATCAGACTCTCCTGCAGGACGCTCGGAAACTCGAAAGACAAGGGCGCTACCGCTTCGCCAAAGCCCGCAAGACCAACATCGCTCCCCATCTCGGCGGTCGTTGGAACATCCAGGGTGACCAGGCCCACTGGCAATACCACCTCCGCTCCGTCGGTGCGAACTCCCTCAACCTCGGCTTCTCCGAATTCCATCTTCCTCCAACGGCCACCCTCACCATCTCCGACCCCACCGGCCAATCCCAACCCGTGACCTTTACCTCCCGCGACAACGACGCCCACGGACAGCTCTGGACTCCCATTTTCAAAACCGACGAACTCATTGTTCGGCTAGACCTCCCAGTCTCACTCACACAAGACTTTCGCCTCCGCCTTTCCAAAACCAACCACGGCTTCCGATCCAAAGCATCCCGGAAGGCCCGGAAAGCGATTGGCGATTCCACCTCCGGATCGTGCAATATCGACGTCGTTTGCAGCGCCGCCGATGATCCCAACTTCGGCCCCTTCGTCGACCTCTATCGCGACCAAATCCGCTCCGCCGCCGCCTACACTCTCAACGGTGTTGAAACCTGTTCCGGCGCCCTCATTAACAACACCCGAAACGACCTCGCCCCCTACTTCCTCACTGCCAACCACTGCGGCATCAACTCGTCCAACGCCTCCTCCATTGTCGTCTACTGGAACTTTGAAAACTCCATCTGCCGAATCCCAAATTCCTCCAACAGCGGCGCCAACGGGAACGGCCCTATCACCCAATTCAATTCGGGCAGCATCTTTCGAGCGACTCGCTCAGCCTCCGACTTCTGCCTCATCGAGCTCGACGATCCCGTCGATCCCTCCGTCAACCCCTTCTATGCCGGTTGGGACCGTAGCGGAGATAATCCAGCCGCCACCGTGGGGATCCACCACCCGGGCGTCTCGGAAAAACGCATCGCCTTCGACTTCGATCCTTCCACGACCACCGACTACTACGGTGACACTTCCGATCCCAATGCCACCCACGTTCGCGTCGCCGATTGGGACTTTGGGACCACCGAAGGCGGATCTTCCGGCTCTCCCCTTTTCGATGGCACGGGAAGAATCATCGGCCAACTTCACGGCGGAGATGCCGCCTGTGGCAATGACCTTCCCGATTGGTATGGCCGCCTTTCCCGTTCGTGGTCCGACGGCGGCACCCCTTCCACCCAACTAACCAACTGGCTCGACCCCGACAACACCGGTGCCCTCACCATCGAGGGCACAAACAGCGACGAAGTCCTGACCGTCGGCGACGCCACTCTCACCGAGGGCAACGCCGCATCCTCCACCATCGAAGTGACGGTGACTCTCAGTCAAGCCACCACTGAAACCGTTTCCGTCACCCTGCGCTCCCAGGAAGATTCCGCGACCACGGACGACTTTTCCCCCATCGATCAACGAATCACCTTCGCTCCCAACGAAACCAACCAAACCGTCCTCCTCACCATCGTCGGCGACACCCTCCCTGAAGAAAATGAATCCTTTCTCCTCGTCCTCAGTGACGCCTCGAACGCCAGCGCCTCCAGTCAACCCGGGCGGGTGACCATTCTGAACGATGACTTCATCACGCCGTCCATCAACAGCCCCCTCACCGCCGAAGCCTTTGCCAACAGCACCTTCGAATACCGCCTCAGCGCCCTCAACACCCCCTCCTCCTTCAGCCTTGCCGAGGCTCCGGGCGACATGAGCATCGATTCCCTCACGGGCGTTCTCACTTGGACTCCCTCAGCGGTCGGCTCCGAAACCGTCACCCTCATCGCCACCAACCCGGCTGGCTCCGATTCCCGCACCCTCACTCTCACCGTCAGCCCCAACTCCCTCGCCGCCGCCCTCGACCTGAGCGGTGCCATCACCCTTTCCAATGCCGCTCCCGGTTGGTTCCGCCAAACCCTCACCACTTTTGATGGCATCGATGCCGCCCAGTCCGACCCGATCAACGACGACCAAAATGCCAACTTCTCGATCGAGATCACCGGCCCGGAGCTCCTCGAATACCAATACAAGGTCAGCTCGGAGGAGGACTTTGACTTTCTCACCGTGAGTATTGATGGACAGGAGGAAGCCTCCTTCTCAGGTGAGCTTGCTTGGCAGGCCGGGAACCTTCCCATTCCCCCAGGATCCCACACCGTGACTTTCTCTTACATCAAAGACAGCAGCATCGCCGAGGGCGCAGACACCGCCTGGCTCGACTCATTTACCCTAGCCGGCACCACTGGCCGGCCCGCCATCACCAGCCCCTCGAGCATCACTTTGGATGCGGGAAATGACCTGATCTATCTCATCGAATCCATCGCACCCGATGCCATCTTCTCCATCTCCGCGCTTCCCTCCGGCCTTCAATTTGACGGCGACCGAACCATCTCGGGGAACCTGACTACCCCCGGTGACTACACCTTCGAGGTCATCGCCATGGCCAACGAACAAGAAGAACGCCTCACCGTCACCCTCCGGGTCTCTTCCCCCGTCGGCGACTCCGTCGAACTCACCAACCTTCTCTGGACGCGCGAAGGGGAAAGCCTCTGGTTTGGGCAAAGCCTGGAAACATTCGATGGTATCGACGCCGCCCAATCCGGTAATATTGACAACTCCGAGTCCTCCACCATGTCCATCACCGTGACCGGGCCCGACCGCCTGAGCTTCCAATGGAAGGTCAGCTCGGAGGCAGAATACGATGAATTGGCGTTCTTGTTAGACGGCCAACCCGTCGATGACATCCCTCCCATTTCCGGTGAACAAGACTGGGCCCAGATTAACTTCACCATTCCCAGTAGCACTCACGTTCTGAGTTGGCAATACGCCAAAGACGAGTCTGATAACACCGGCATGGACGCCGCTTGGCTTGATGACCTCCGCCTCGCCAATGGTGGTCGTCCCATGATCTGGGCCGATGAGAAAAACATCATCATCTCGGAGGTCGTCTCGCGAATCCCTCTCGAATTCATCAACGCGGACTCATTTTCCTTTCAAAACCTTCCGGCTTGGCTGAGCTACGACGAGGAAACCAATGAGTTGGTCGGCACGGCACCGACCGGTGGTGAATTCGAGGTCGTTTCAACCGCCAGCGGCGGCGGCGAATCAACCACACGCACCATCCGCCTCATGAGTGGGGGTTCCTCAAGTCTCCTTGCCGAACTTCTCGGCCAACCGGCTCTTTCGGTCGTCACCACCGGTGATGCCTCCTGGATTGCAGACAGCACCACCGATCCTACCATCACCCGTTCCGGGCAGATCACGGATGGTGAAAGCAGCGACATGACCATACTCGTCCAGGGGCCCGGCACCCTCAGCTTCCAGTGGAAGGTCAGCTCAGAGGAAGACTTCGATTTCCTCCAATATTCCCTGAACGGTAACTTCGGCGCGGAGATTAGCGGAGACGTCGATTGGGAAGAGCTCGAAATCCCCCTTCAACCCGGTCAAAACACCCTCACCTGGTCCTATCAAAAAGACGGCTCGGATTTCGACGGAGAAGACCGGGGCCTGGTCAGAGGCGTCACTCTCGGTGGATATGCCCGATTCCTCAGTGACGAGGAAATTGGCCACTACGACACCCAACCCTCGGATGATCCCGATGGCAATGGACTCTCCCTCCTCCATGAATACGCCTTCCGCATCACCCCTGGCGCACCCGACCACCCTGCCCTCCTCACCCTGGCACGCCTCCCTGACCAACCCGCTCAAGCAACCCTGCAATTCGATGCCCTCTCCCCCCTCGGCGGGATGGAT
>JAPKDA010000042.1 GCA_028822695.1 Akkermansiaceae bacterium | reverse complement strand
AGGAGGAGGAGGAGTAGGAGGAGGAGCAGGAACTGTGGTTGCGGGGAGAGGGAGGGAGTGCTAGGAGGGGGCGTGAAGCGTGGCGGCACAGGAAATCAGGTCGGAACGGTCCACTTTGGGGTATCCCCGGAGCGGGATGCGGGGTCCGCGATGATAGATTTGGTATTTTGTCGGCGTTTCAGAAACAATTCGCCGAGGGTGAGATGCCATGACCCCGTCGCGGGGCCGGCATGGAACTGAAGGGAGAAACCAGGAATTGATGAATATGCAGCGAGAGAGAACGATGAGTCGCCTCACTGGAGTGTTGGTGGTAATGGCCGTGCAGGTGATGGCCTTGGGTGGAGCAGGAGCGCAGACGGTGCCGGCGGTGCTGAAGCAGTACTTATTGCCGGACACGCTGACGAAGGGTGAGGTGATCGTGGTGTTGCCTCCGCGGGAGATTCAGAAATACATCAAGAGGGTGGAGGATTCTGCCGAGGAGCATGAGGAATGGTTCCGCGAGTACTCCAAGAAGTCCAAGCCGGGTGTGCCGTTGGCGTTTCACGAGAATCTTGGTCTGACCAAGGACGAGTATGCCGAATACATTGATTTGTGGAAGAAGCGGGAATTCAAAGCGGTTCCCAATGGGAAGGTTGTGATTCGACTGGAGCAGCCGAAGCCTGGTGAGTGGATGATCCGGGTGTCTGGCGAGGGCTCACCGATTTCCTTGCTACGATACATCGAACCGAAGGATCAGATGAAGTCGCCGAATGGGGAGATGGAGCGTATTGCCGACATCGATGCTGATCCGATGAGCATCCTCGGTGCTTGGAGCGGGCCGGAGTGGAAGTTTCAGGAAGAGACTTCACTTGGAAAGACGAAGGAGAATTTTTCCATCGGGAAACTGGCGGACGGAAAGACCGGCTTGCTGGTGTATCGTTTGCAGGAGGTGTCCTCGACGGGGCGCTTGCTTTACGACAAGAGTTTGGTGGTTCGCTTTGGGCTGCCGGCGAAGTAGACTAATTGGCTGTGGGTGCCGCCAAGAGCTCAAAGAAACGTCGTCGATGGCTTCGGCGGCTTGTGGTGTTTGTGTTGGTGGGGGGTGTGTTGGGATTTTTTGGGTCCAACCTCGTGATCGGGTCCAGCTGGGGTCGGGGGAAGATTGCGGCGAAGTTGAGTGGGGTGAGTGGATTCAACTGGTCGGTGGGCCGGGCTTCGTGGAGTCCGTGGGGTGGCGTTCGGGTGGGCGGGTTGGAGATGACTATTCCCGGCACGAATGGAGCCGAGATGCCTGCGATCCTGAGGGTCGATGAGGTGCGGGTAAGGCCGTATTGGGGGGAACTTTTGGGAGGGGACTTGGCGTTGCGGGAGGCGGTGGTGCTGAATCCGGTGGGTGAGGTGCCCTTGGAGCTTCTTGCGGCGATGACTCCGGTGCAGAGTTCTGTACAGGTACCGGTGATGGTGGTTAGGGAGGCGGAGGTGGCGAGTGAGGTGGAGTCAGTTGAGGCTTCGGAGGAGGTGGTGAAACCGGTGGCGGAGAAGCCCCGGAATTCTTCGGAGGGGAAGGAGGAGACTCCTGAGGAGAGTGTTGCGAAGAGGAAGGAGCCCGATGTGGGATTACCGGGTCGGGTCGTGGTGCGCGGGGGGCGTTTGCGGGTGTTCAGTCTTGCTGCGCCGCAGTGGTCGTTGGAGTTGTTGGGATTTGATGGGGAGGTGCCGTTGGCGGGGCCGGAGGATCTGGGTTGGGTGTCTCTGGATGAGGTTCGGGTGGGTGGGGAAACGTTGTTGGGGGGAATCTGGAGTGAGGTGGCTTGGAAGAGGCCGGCGCTGGCGTTTTCGGAGATGGAGATTGCGGTGGGCGGAGTACCTGTTCGGGTGGGTGGGGGTTTGCGGATGGGACGGCGACCGCGGGCGGCGGTGCGAATCACTGTGCCTCCCAGTGAGTTTGGTCCGGTGGGCTTGCCGGGGATGGCCGAGCTGAAAGTGGCGGGGCAGCGGGTGCAAGTAGCAGGATCATTTCAGGGTGAATTATTGCGGCCATCGAGTTGGCGGGGAAACATGGTGGCAGAGGGAGCGGGATTGTCGGTGGATGCGCTGGGTCGAGTTTTGGTAGGATTTGAGCTTGGTCGGGTGGCGGTAAATTTTCAGGGAGGGGTGCTGCAATTGGTGGATGGGCGATTGGTGGGTGAGCAGTTTTCGATGTTGGGGAATGGGAGGATTCGCTGGGACGGGCAGATGGATGGAGTGGTGCGGTTGGTGGGTGATTGGGAGCATGCGGATATGTTGCGGCAGGTGGCGGGGGGGGCTTTGTTGTGGAACAAGGATGGGTGGATGACGCCATTGGGATGTCCGGACCGATTGTATCGGGATCTGCACGTGGAAGGGTCTTTGCGCGAGGCGAAGGTGGATCTGGGCCGGGGGGAGGACGGGATGAAGTTGGCGCAGGCTTGGGATCAGCTTCAGAGGTTTACGGCGGGAGAGCAATTGGAGGAAGAGTTGGGTGTGCCGCCCTCTCCGGATGGGGGGCCGGTGCTGTTGCAGAGATGAGAATCATTGCAGGGACAGCGGGTGGGATTCGGTTGAAGGTGCCGAAGCGGGTGACGCGGCCGAGCACGGATCGATTGCGGGAGGCCTTGTTTTCGATTTTGGTGGTGAAGTTGGACGGGGCGCGGGTGTTGGATTTGTTTTCGGGGTCGGGGGCGTTGGGCGTGGAGGCGCTGAGTCGTGGGGCGTCCAGTGCGACTTTGGTGGAGGAGAACAGCCAGGCTTGTAAGGTGATCGAGGAGAATTTGAAGACGGCGAAGCTGCAGGGGGAGTTGAGGAGGGGTGATGTGTTTTCGGTGCTGGGGCGTTTGGGGGGTCGATTTGATGTGGTGTTTGCGGATCCGCCGTATGCGGTGCATGGGCGGGATGACTTGGCTCAGAAGTTGTTAGATGAGGGGAGTTTACCGGGGTTGATGGCGGAGGAGGGGTTGCTGGTGCTGGAGGTCGAGACGGAGCGGAAGGCTCCGGAGGGGGAGAAGTGGAGTTTGGTGGATCGGCGGGTCTATGGGAGTAGTGCGGTTTTGTTTTACGAAGTGGCGGGGGGGTCGTAGCCTGAGGGCGGATGTGGAAGAGTGTTGTCTTGTTGGGATATAATTTGGTGCTGCCCGTCGTGGCGGTGCTGGTGGCCTGGGGCTGGATCCGGAAGATGGCGGATCGCGGTGGCTTGTCGGCGAAGTTGTGGGAGCGATTGGGTTTTTTTGATGAGGATGAGGAGTGGGAGCCGTGCGGGGGAGTTTATGTGCATGCGGTGAGTGTGGGGGAGGTGCTGATGGCGGTGAAGTTGATCGAGCGGTGGCGGGAGCGGGATCCGAAGGAGACGTTTGTGTTGGCGGCGACGACCTCGACGGGGTTTGAGTTGGCGCGGGAAAAGGCGCCGGCGGGGGTGCGGGTGATTTACAGTGTAGTGGACTTTCCGTGGTTGGTAGGGAAGGTGATGCGGAGGTTTCAACCGCGGCTGTTGTTGTTGTTGGAGTCGGAGTTGTGGCCAAACCTGTTGCGGGCCGCGGAGAAACGGAATGTGCCGGTGATGTTGGTGAATGCGCGGTTGTCGGCGCGGTCGGCGGGTCGGTATCGGAAGCTGGGGGCGGTGGCGAAGCCGGTGTTGGGGATGTTGAGCAAGGTTTTGGCGCAGGAGGAGGAGCATGCGAAGTTGTGGAACGAGGTTGGGGTGCCGATGGATCGGGTGGTGGTGACGGGGAGCGTGAAATTTGATCAGGAGGGAGTGGCACCGCCAAAGAAGCGGGAGCAGTATTCGACGATGATCGAGGCGTTTGGACGCGGTCGTCCGGTGGTGATCGCGGCGAGTACGTTTCCGGGTGAGGAAGTGGCGATTGCGAAGGCGCTGCGGGGACGGCCGGAGGTGTTACCGGTGTTGGTGCCGCGGCATGGGGAGCGGCGGGAGCAGGTGCGGAAGGATTTAGAGGCGGCTGGTTTTGAAGTGGTGTTGCGGAGCCACTATATGTCGCCGCGGAGTCCGGCGAAGGCGGTGCTGGTGGTGGATTCGACGGGAGAGTTGCGGGATTGGACCGCGGAGGCGGATGTGGTGGTGGTGGGGAAGAGCTTTCTGGCAAAGGGTGGACAGAATCCGACCGAGGCAATCGCGGTGGGGATACCAGTGGTGTGCGGGAGGTTCATGGGGAACTTTGAACCGTTGATCAGTGAGTTGCGAGAGAGTGGTGGGGTGCGGACTTGTTTGATGAAGGAGGTGGGCGATACGGTGGGGGAGTTGTTGGATGACTCGAAGAAGAGGAGGGAGATGGTGGAGGTGGCGTCGACGGTGTTGACCCGGCATTGGGGGGCGATGGGGAGGACGCTGGGGGAATTTAAGATTTCAGATTGAAAAATGGATAATTGGGAGGAAGACCCAATGTCGAACAGGGAGTGTCCAATGATGAATGAAGCGGGTTGGAAACCCGCTTTCCATATTGGGGGGCGGCCGCCTCGTCGAGACATCCCTACCTCGAGCGGCTGGTGTCCTTTTGTTGGTAGGCTTTGTCGCGGAGTTCGCGGAGGTAGGTATTGTAGCGTTGGGCGGCGAGGAGGTCGGGGTTGACCTTGGGGTTGACGAAGGGGTTGTTGGTGCCGAGTTGGGACCAGGGGCCGCGGGGGACGTTGGATAATTCGACGAAGCGCCAGTGGATTTTGCTGCCCGATTTGATGCCGAGTTGGTCGCGGACGGCGGGGGAGACGTCGATGCCGGCTTTGGAATTCTGGGTGTTGCGCGGAGGGCGGTTGCCGAAGACGTATTGCCAGTCATCGGTGACCCAAGGGCCACAGTCTTCCCATTGGGCGTAGCAGGTTCTGTTGCCGGAGATGATTTGGATCCAGCGGCCTTTGCAGACGCTCTGTCCGGGGCGGGGTGAGTAGCGGTGGAACCAGGGGATGGCGGCGGCTGCTTCGGACTTGTGCGCAGCGTGGTTGAGGCAGTCGTTGTAGGGGAGGGCGATGTAGAAGGGATTGAGTTTGGGGACGAAGTTGGTGGGGCGGAAGCCGGTGCGGGCGGCGGGGTCAGGGTTGTCGTAGCCCCCGAAATTTTTCTGCCACTCGCGGTCCCAGGAGGAGTGGTGGTTGGAGGTGTTGTTGCGGCCACCGGGTTTTTCGCCGATCCAGAAGACGGTGGCGGTGATGTCCTTCTTCCACGGGTAGGCGATGCGTCGGTAGTCCTTCGGGTTGGGTGGAGGGGCGGTGGGGGTGACGACCTGAGGTTCCGCGGTGGCGGGGAGGATGCCGACGCTGAGGATGGCGAGGAGGATGCGTGGGAAGCGGGTCATTGGGCGGTAAACTTTCCGATTTGATCGCCGAGGTAGACTTCAAAGTCACCGGCTTCGAATTGCCAGGTGTTTTGGGTTCCGATGAAGGCGAGGTTGGTGACGGGGATTTCGAAGGTGAGGCGTTCGAAGCCGCGGAGGAGTTTCACGGGTGGGGTGATGGAGGCGTGGGGGTCGCGGATGTAGAGTTGAATGATTTCGGTGCCTTCGCGTTTGCCGGTATTGGTGAGGTCGACGGAGATGAGGAGGGTATCGAATTCGCTGACGCGGAGGGTGGGGTCGATGGTGTGGGCGCCAGGAGATTCCGGAGTGCTGGCCTTGCTGGACACTGCGCCGAGAGCGAGTTGGGTCATCTGGCCGACTTTCTCCTCGATGGTCATTTCGGCGAGGAGCCGGGTGATCATTTCGCCGGTGTCTTCGGCGGGTGCAGGTTCGTCCTGGGCGAGGGCGAGAAAGGGGGTGAGGAGGAGAAGTAGAAGAAGCCGCACGTGGTGTGTGTAGCGTAAGGAGGGGGTGGAGGCAAATGAATGGTGTGTGCCGCTCCGGTGGATGAAGGTGCGGAGACGCGGCCGGAGGGTGACCCGGAGTTGAGTGCCGACGAATTGCGCGAGGCGAAGACGTCGGTGGATTTTGTGAAACACGTGAAGCCGATTTTGGAGTCGCGTTGTTTGTATTGTCACGATGGCAAGGAGGTGCCGGGGAAGCTTGAGATGACGAGTGGGAAGACAGCGTTGGCCTCGGGCCCGTCGGGTTCACGGATTGTTCCGGGGAATGCGGGTGCGAAGTGGCCGAAGGGGAAGGCGGGGAGATTAAGGGTGAGGGATGAGAGTGCTGGGAGGTTGGAAGGAGATATAAATACCGGGGGCTGAAGCCGCCCGGCTTAAGATGAGGCACCCCGCTGGGGTGAAGGGGGGGAGGCGGATGGTCGAAACGGGGCGAGCTGGGCGTCGTTGATTGACGGCCGAACCCGGTAAGAGCGGCGAATGATCGCCGCAGTCCGAGAGCCTTCGGCGAGGGAGCGGGTTAGAATCTCCGCAGGACGGTGTCGCGGAGGTATTGGTCGCTGGGGTCGGGGTAGTCGAGGGTGTAGTGGATGCCGCGGGATTCCTTTCGACGGATGGCGCAGTCGATGATGACGGAGGCGACGGCGACGAGGTTGCGGAGCTCGAGGAGGTCGTGGGTGACGCGGTGGCCCCAGTAGAAGTCGCGGACTTCGTGGCGAAGGTTGCGGAGGCGGACGGCGGCGCGTTGGAGGCGTTTGTCGGTGCGGACGATGGAGACGTAGTCCCACATGGTGCGGCGGAGTTCGTCCCAGTTGTGGTAGATGACGACGAGTTCGTCGGGGTGCGCGGTATCGCCGTGTTCCCAGGCGGGGATGCCGGAGACGTCGGCGGTGGGTTTGTCGGGTGGGTAGAGGCGTTGGATTTCCTCGAGGGCGCGGTTGGCCATGACCTTGCCTTCGAGGAGGGAGTTGGAGGCGAGGCGGTTGGCTCCGTGGAGGCCGGTGCAGGCGACTTCGCCGATGGCAAAGAGTCCGTGGATGGTGGTTTTGCCGTGAAGGTCGGTGACAACGCCTCCGCATTGGTAGTGGGCGGCGGGGACGACGGGGATGGGGTCCTCGGCGGCGTCGTGGCCGAATCCGAGGAGGGTGTCGTAGATGAAGGGGAAGCGTTCCTGGAGGAAACTTTTCGATTTGCGGGTGGTGTCGAGGAAGACGCAGGGCGCGCCGGTGCGTTTGATCTCGGTGTCGATGGCACGGGCCACGATATCGCGGGGGGCGAGGGAGCCGCGTTTGTCGAATTGGGTGACGAAGTCTTCGCCTTTTTCGTTGAGGAGGATGGCGCCTTCGCCGCGGACTGCTTCGGAGACGAGGAAGGAGCGTGCTTCGGGGCCGGTGGCGCCGGGGTTGTAGAAGCAGGTGGGGTGAAACTGCACGAACTCCATGTTGGCAATGCTGGCTCCAACCCGCCAAGCCATGGCGACGCCGTCACCGGTGGCGGAGTCGGGGTTGGTGGTGTAGAGGTAGGTTTTGCCGCAGCCACCACTGGCGAGGATGACGCGGTCGGAGCGGAAGATTTCGACTTCGCCGGAGGAACTGATGAGGACGTAGGCGCCGAGGATGCGGTTTTCGGTGACGTGTCCGAGTTTTCCGGTGGTGAGGAGGTCGATCGCGAAGTGTTCCTCGAGCAGGGTGAGGTTCGGGGTGTTGCGAGCTGTTTCGAGAAGAGAGGTGGCGATCTCGTGTCCGGTGGTGTCCTTGGAATGAAGGATGCGGCGTTGGGAGTGGCCGCCTTCCTTGCCGAGGGAGTACTGATCTTTGTTGCCGTCGAAATCGACGCCCCAGGTGACGAGTTCCTCGATCGTCTTGGCTCCTTCGCCAACGATGGAGCGGACGACCTCTTCGTTGCAGAGTCCGCCGCCGGCATCGAGGGTGTCGGCGACGTGTTTCTCGATGGTGTCGCCTTCGTCGCAGAAGCCTTCGGGAAGGACGGAAGCGATGCCGCCTTGTGCCCAGGCGGTGTTGGAGTTGAGGGCTTTGTTTTTCGTGATGACGACCACCGAGCCGAACTTGGCGGCCTTGATGGCGAAGGAGAGTCCGGCGATGCCGGAGCCGATCACGAGGAAGTCAGAGGTCACGGGGGGATTGTTTCTTAATCGGGGGCTGATACCATCTCCAAATGTTTTTTGGAGACGCTGACGGGTGGTGACAACGCGCGGCTCTGGAGTTTCTGGGTGCGCACGGTTCTGGGCTATGATGACAATGTGCAGTTTGTTCCGGACGGTGGGGGAATCGGGGCGGATGAGGAGGGCGTCTATTTCGATCTCACTGTGGTTGAACCGGCACTTTATCTGAATCACTCGAGTGACAGTTGGTATGGGCGGATCGGCGATTGGTGTGGAGAGTCACAATCTTGGAGTGATGCTCGGGACGGAAGTGCGCGGCGGGACGCCACTGGGGAGGCCTGCGGCAGGATGCCGCAGCTACGGTTTGGATCCGATCTCGATGTTGTCGATGAGGCGGACGTCGCCGTAGAAGACGGCGGTGGCGAGGAGGGTGGGGTCGGTGACCTTTGCGACGGGTTGGAGGGTGTGGCGGTCGACGAGTTGGAGGTAGTCGATGGTGGCGCCGGCGGTGGATTGTTCGATGTGGGTGCGGGCGGCGTTGAGGTAGACCTCGGGGCCCTGTTCTCCGGTGGGGGAGATGTCTTTTGCGGCGAGGAGGGCGCGGCGGATGCGGGGAGCGTCGGCGCGTTGCTCGGGGGTGAGGCGGAGGTTGCGCGAAGAGAGGGCGAGGCCGTCGTCTTCGCGGACGGTGTCGAGGCCGTGGATTTCGATGGGCACGCCGAGGTCGCGGACCATGCGTCGGATGACGGCGAGTTGTTGGTAGTCCTTCTTTCCGAAGACGGCGTGGTCGGGTTGGAGGAGGTTGATGAGTTTGAGGACGACGGTGCAGACTCCGTCGAAATGGCCGGGGCGGGTGGCGCCGCAGAGGTGTTTGGTGAGGAGGGATTCGGCGACGGTGATGGAGTGGTCAGTTGCGTAGAACTCGCCGGCTTTGGGTGCAAAGAGAAGATCGACTCCTTCGGCCTCGGCGGTAGCGAGGTCAGTTTTCCAGGTGCGTGGATAGGCTTGGAGGTCGGGGGAGCGGTCGAACTGGAGGGGGTTGACGAAGATGCTGGTGAGGACGGAGCCTTCGGGGCCGACGATGTTGCGGGCTTCGCGGAGGAGGGCTGCATGTCCGGAGTGCAGGGCGCCCATGGTGGGGACGAGCGCGGTGGGGTGTTTCGCGCTGGCGCGGTGCGGGGGCAGGTCGTGGAGGGACTCGATCAGTTGCATGGGAGTTCGGGTCGCTGGAAAGTTGAGTGGTCTTGAGTTTCAGGGGTGCCGTGATTAGGGTGCCTGTGCTTTGGGTCGTCTGATGAAACGCGTATTGATGATGTTGGGACTGTCTGGCGTTTTGCTGGCTCCCCTGGCTGCGCAGGAGCCTTCTCAGGAGAAGCCGAAAACCGGCATTGTCAATATCCAGACCTTGTTTCAGGGTTACTATAAGACCTTGGAGGCGCAAGCCCAGATCAATGCCGAACGGGCGCGAATTCAGAAAGAGGACAACGAGATGTTGCAGCGGGTCAAGGTTCTCGACCAGAGGCTCCGGGATCTGACCCGGAGATTGCAGGACGTGACGGTGGGGGAGTCGGATCGGAAGATGATTGCGCGGATGGAGGGGATTTTGGATGAGATCCGGGGGGTCATTCGGGAGAGTGCTGAGAAGGGGGGATATGACTATGTGTTCGACGTGGAGGGAGAGAATACGGCGCAGGTGCCGTTTTTGCTGTGTGCCAAGGATGCGACGGACATCACATCGGTGATTCAGAAAGAGCTCCGGAAGAAGGCTCCGGCTGAATAAATCGGAGGGATTCGAGCGAAAATGGACCCGAAAATAGGTCAGGGAAGGTCGTTGACTGGGTGGGTATTTCTCTCCAGACTTGCCCCGGACTTATTCAAATATCTTAATTAAATGACTCTCCGAAACCTCACTCTGTCTCTTGTCGGAATGCTTCTTGTGACTGCGCTTCCAGCATCGGCACAGGACAAATTGAAGATCGCGACGGTGGACATGCAGCAGCTGTTCAAAGAATATCACCGGACCACCGAGGCGCAAAAGCAGATCAATATTGAGCGTAGCCGAATTCAGAAAGAGAACAACGAGCGTCTCTCCCGGATTCGTGAACTGGAAGGCGAGTTGCAGAGCTTGCGGAAGCAGTTGGATGATCCGTCCATCAGCGACAAGAAGAAGCAGGAGCTTTTCAAGGAGTTCCAGATGAAGACGCAGGAGGGCGTGGCCCTGGATCGTGAGCGTCGCGAGTATTTACAGCGTCGGAATACGGCCCTGAACGAGAAGATGGGTCAGCGGATGCGTGGAATTTTGGAGGAAATCCGGAAGCTGGTGGAAGACCAAGCCAAGACCGACGATTACGACTACGTGTTTGACAAGTCCGGCTTGAGCGCATCGCAGGTTCCTTTCCTTCTCTACACAAAGGATGCCGCGGACATCACTCCTAGTCTCCTTACCCAGCTCAACAAGGACGCTCTGGCGGTTCCTGAAGACGGCAAGGTCGACAAGGTTCCTGATCTTGGCGGGGAGTAATCGGCGCAACCCAGACCGGCTATCGTGGAGATTCGCCTCGACGAGTTGGTGAGCCTCTTGGGAGGGGAATTGCTGTCAGGTGATCCTGCCGCGGTATTCACCGGGGTTGCTTCGTTGGATGAAGCCGGGCCCGCCGACGCGAGTTTTCTCGGTAACGAGAAGTACGCGGCAGACTTCATTGCGACTCGTGCCGGGGTGGTGGTTGTATCACCGGGCGTGACGGAGGGGCCGACGGGTGTGGCGCTGGTGCGCTGTGAGAATCCGACCTTCGCGTTCTCGAATGTAGTGGCCCGCTTCGCTGCTGGGTTTGAGTCGGAAGTTTTGCCAGGGTTGCATCCGCAAGCGATCGTTGCGGAGGGTGTGGAGTTTGATTCGGCGACGGTGAGCATTGGGCCGGGAGCAGTGGTTGAGGAGGGGGTGGTGATCGGAAAGGGCACGCGGATCGGTGCAGGAACTGTGGTTTGCCGGGATGCGGTGCTCGGGGAAGATTGTTGGCTCTACGCGAACGTCACGGTGCGGGAGCGCTGTGTGTTGGGGAGCAGGGTGATCGTGCAGCCGGGGGCGGTGATTGGTTCGGATGGTTATGGGTATGAGCAGGTGGAGGGGCGGCACGTGAAGATTCCGCAGGTGGGGATTGTGGTGGTGGGGGATGATGTGGAGATCGGAGCGAATGCGACGATTGACCGGGCTCGATTCGGGAAGACCGTGATCGGCGAGGGGTCGAAGATTGATAATCTCGTGCAGATCGCGCACAACGTGCGAATTGGGAAGCATTGTTTGGTCGTGGCGCAGTGTGGAATTGCGGGAAGCTCGGAGTTGAAGGATTACGTTGTGCTCGCAGGTCAGGCTGGATCGGTGGGGCATGTCACGATTGGGACTGGGGTTGTCCTGGCGGCGCGTTCGGTAGCGGCGAAGGACCTCGATGTGCCGGGCGAGTATTTTGGATTTCCGGCGCGTCCGAAGCGGGACGAGCTGAAAGGGCAGGCGGCACTGAGAAAGTTGCCGGAGCTTTTGAAGGAGGTGCAGCGGATGCGCAAAGAGATCGAGGAGATCAAGAAACGGTGACGAAGACGGCGGCCAAATGGTGGCTGGTGGTAGCGGGGTTTGTGATACCCATCCTCTATGTGCTCAGCCCGGGGCCGGTGATGAGGATGATGGGGAGCGGATCAGGAGGCTCGATGATCGAGCGCTTTCTCCAGCGGTTCTACTTTCCTCTCGAGTGGCTCTATAACCACATCGAGTGGGTGGAGAATTTCTACGATTGGTGGTTTGGGGTTTTGGAGCCGTAGGGGCTCAACCTAAAGAGCGTGGGGCGTGCCCGGCTTGGGGATCGTGGAATGCTCGAGTTGGTTCGCGAACCATTGCATGGCGGCGGGGTCGCCGTGGACGAGAATGTTTTCGGCGGCGTTGGTTTCTTTGATGAACTCGAGGATGTGATCCCGCGGGGCGTGGCCGCTGAAGTCAAAGACCTCCACGTCGCAGTCGAGTTTCACGGGGGGAAACTCGGGGTTGAGGTCGATCATGTCGCCTCGCTCGGCGGTTCGGATTCGGAATCCGGGGGTGGAGGGGTCGGTGTAGCCGACGAAGAGGAGGGAATTGCGCGGGTCGTCGATGAAGCTCCGGGCGAAATTGTTGGAGACCGTTTTCTCGGTCATCATGCCGCTGGAAAGGGCGTAGATGGTCCCTGGATTGTAGCGGATGGGCTGTCGTTTGCGGCGGTTGCCGGTTTTGATGTCCATGTCGCGCAGGATCTTGAAGCCGGGGTGGACGCGCCGCGTGGAGTCGGAGAACTTGTCGTAGACGACGGTCATCTTCGTGCTGAGACCACCGATGACGACGGGGGCGTTGGGGAGATTTCCGGCGTCCTTGTTCTTGTGAAGCATGGTGAGGACCTCCTGGGTTTTTCCCATCGCGAAGACGGGAACGAGAACGGAGCCGCCTCGCTCAAGGGCGTTGTTGATGGCCGCGATGAAGCGTGCTTCCTCGGTCTCCCGTTTGTAGTCCGGATCACGTTGGCTGTCTCCGCGGGTGGTTTCGACGATGAGAGTGTCGATGTCCTGGAGGTCAGGAAAGGCGGCGCCTTTGCCGAGGGCATGGTCTTTGAAGTGGATGTCGCCGGTGTAGAAGATCCGTTTGCCGTCGCCTTCGAGAAGGATGCCGGCGGAGCCGAGGATGTGGCCGGCATCGTAGAGGGTGGCGCGGACGTTTCCATCGACATCGACGTCGAAGGTTTTCTCGTAGTGGCGGCCTTGGAAGCGGCGTTCGCAGTCGTCGAGGTGTTCGTGGCTGTAGAGGGGGTATTCCTCGATGCCCAGCTCGGCCTTTTGAGATGTCATCACATTGACCGAATTGTGAAGGAGGGCGTCGGCGAGGGCGGCTGTGGCGTAGCTCATGTAGACCCGGGCGCTGGGTTGGTCCTTCATGAGGACGGGGAGGGTGCCGACGTGGTCAAGATGGGAATGGCTGACGAAGATGGCATCGATGCTGTCGAAGGGCAGATCCTCGTAGCGGGGGAGGGCCGCGGAGCCCCTTTCCTTGGGGTGCATTCCGGCATCGAGGATGATGCGGAGGCCGCCGAGTTCGAGGAGATAGCAATTTGCTCCGATTTCGTTGGCGCGGGTGAGGAGTGTGAGGGATGGGTCAGGCACGATGAGGGCGAATCTGGGGGAGCGGAGGTGGCTTGTCAAAGCTTCACGGAGTGATCAAAAAGCGATAATTTGCTGTCGACAGGGCCTCCGGACGGGTATATTTGCCCCAGCACAGTGGCAGGGTAGCTCAGGGGTAGAGCAGAGGACTCATAAGCCTTTTGTCGGGAGTTCAATTCTCCCTCCTGCTACCACTTTAAGGGGAAGGCCGTGGATTGAGGGGTGGAGGGCGACGTGGGCTTGTGGTTGAGGCTGGGGTTGGAGAGGATGGGGCGTGATCGAAGTTTCCCTGTGGCGTTTGGCGCTGTTGTTGATTCCGCTGGTGATGGTGGGGTGGGTGTCGTTTCGGTGGGTGGGGAAAAGCGGGGAGCTGGTGGTGGCGACGGGGCGGATGGTGGTGCAGCTGTTGTTGGTGGGGTATGTGTTGATGTGGTTGTTCCAGGTGGACGGTCCGTGGGTGACGCTGGGGGTGGTGGGGTTCATGATTTTGGTCTCCTCATGGATTGCGGTGCGGACGGTGAAGTCGATGAAGGGGAAGGCTTTTGTGGACGCGGTGATGGCGATCTTGATTGGCGGGGGATCGGTTTTCACCTTGGTGTTGTTTGGGGTGCTGGGGCTGGATCCCTGGTATGAGCCGCGCTACGCGATTCCGTTGGCGGGAATGATTTTTGCGAATGCGATGACCGCGGTCACCTTGAGTGCAGAGAGGTTTGATGCGGAACGCGAAGGGGGGAAGGACGTGCTGGGTGCGCGAAATTCGGCGTGGAATGCGGCGTTGATTCCGCAGGTGAATTCGTTTTTGGCGGTGGGCCTGGTGTCGATTCCGGGGATGATGACCGGGCAGATCATTGCGGGTGCGGAACCGCATCACGCGGCGCATTACCAGATTATGGTGATGGGGATGATCTTTGGATCGGCCGGGTTGGCGGTGGCGATTTTTTTGAGCCGGATGGTGCGGGATGCGGAGGGGAAGGCCACTCTCCGGAAACGGATGGGCTTTGGGGCGGACTGAAGATCCGCGGTCCCAGGAGGGGAAGGCCTGTGACCGGGGCCCGTCCTTCGCGAAGTGCTGGGGAGGGCAGGCAGGTCAACGTCACGGTTTAGAGGCACGGCTTGGAGGGGTTGACGGGGGGCAGGAGGGGGCGGCGTTGAGTTTGGTTTTGCGTTTGTAGATGCGGTAGCGATGTAGAGGGTGTCGCGGGGGAGGGCGAGGAGGAGAGGTTTGAGCATGGGGACCGATACTTTCGAATTTGCCCCGACGTATCAAAAAGGGAACGAGAATGGCGGCGCTGGACGCTTAAGGAATAGAGATGGTGATTTCAGAGAGAGCTTGGAAGCGGTTGCGGACGCTGACGAAGGGATTTGCGTTGCTGGGGCTTGCGGGCCTCGTGTTTGTACTTTGGTGCCGGACGTCGGTGATTGGCGCGGGGGAGGGGCGGATCATGGAGAATGCTGCGGAGGTGCCGAAGTGTGAGGTGGCGCTGGTGCTGGGGTGTTCGCGGCTGTTGTCGGGGAAGTGGGAGAACAGGTATTTCAACTACCGGATCGATGCGGTGACGGAGCTCTACGAGGCGGGAAGGGTGGAGCACATTTTGGTGAGCGGGGACAATTCGCGGAAGGGCTACGATGAGCCGAGTGATATGAAGGCGGCCTTGATGGAGCGGGGTATTCCGGAGGATCGGATCCATTGTGACTATGCAGGGTTTCGGACGCTGGATTCGGTGGTGAGGGCCAAGGAGGTTTTCAAACAGGAGCGAATTGTGATCGTGAGTCAGGAGTTTCACGTGCAGCGGGCGCTGTATTTGGCCCAGCAGAAAGGGATCGAGGCCTATGGCTACCCGGCGCGGGATGTGGAGGGGGAGGGGGGTCGGAAGACGAAGCTGCGTGAGGAATTGGCCCGGGTGAAGGCGGTGTTGGACGTGAAGATTCTGAGGGCGGATCCGAAGTATTTAGGGGAGCCGGTGTTGATCGGGAAGGCCGCCTCCTGATCAAGGCTGGGTGATCCGTTGGCGAAGGAAGAGGCGGTTGGTGCCAGGCAGGGGAGCTGTGGATCGGTAGATGATGGTGGCGAGGGAGATCGCTTGGGGGGAAAAGCGAAGAGAGACGTGGTCTGGACCTTCCCTACTCGCCCAAGACCAAGGATGCCGCCAACACGAAGTATTTTCAATCGTGGGTTTTGGATAAAGAGGAGGGTTTTTCCTGTTGAGCAGTGATGAAAAGAAGATTGGTCGCTTGTCGGGCGGGGGTGGAGGGTTGATGATCACCGCGTGGCGCGGAAACCTTCCAGTAAACACCAACCGATGGGTTGTCAGATCATGCATGAGGATCGGGACATCATTGTTGTGAACAAGGCGGCGGGTTTGTTGACGATGGGGACGGGGCGGGATGGAGGACGGACCGCGCATGCGGCGCTGATGGATTACGTGAAGAAGGGGAACTACAAGTCCCGGGAGCGGGTCTTCATCGTGCATCGTTTGGACCGTGATACGTCGGGGGCCTTGGTCTTTGCTCGGTCGGAGGAGGCGAAGGAGACCTTGCAGGCGAATTGGAAGTCTGCGGAGAAGACCTATCTCGCGTTTGTGGAGGGGCATCCCGATCCGGAGGAGGATACGATTTCAAGTTACCTGGTGGAGAGCGAAGCGCGTCGGGTGTATTCGACGAGGGACACGAAGGCGGGGCGATTTTCAGAGACGCAGTACAAGGTGATCAAGACGGTGGGGAAGCGGGCGCTGTTGGAAGTGAAACTGTTGACCGGGCGGAAGAATCAGATCCGGGTGCACTTGGCGGACAAGGGGTGGCCGATCGTGGGGGATGCGAAGTATGGGAAGAAGATCCGGGACAACAAGCGCTTGGCGTTGCACTCACATATTTTGAGTATTGATCATCCTTGGAAAGGGGAGCGGATGACTTTTACTGCGCCGGTGCCAGAGACGTTTCACCGGATGGCGGCGGCACCGCCTCCGGAAGACAAGCCGAAGAAGCGGCCGGAGCGGGAGTGAGTTGTTTAGCGGTCGCCTGATTGGCGCATTGCTCCGGAGCCGCCGTGGCGGGAGCCTGAGCCGGAGCCGGGGCTATCGCCGCCGCTCGCTTTCGGTTGGAAGTTGCCGTCGGACTTGGTGAGGTCGCCGGACTCGATCAGTTTGACGAGAGGGGGATGCTCGATGGCTTTGTCGCTGACTTGACCGGTCTTGCCGGGGCCGAGGAACAATTTTTTTCCGCCGGGAAGGGGGACGCTGAGGGGTTTGCGGCTCTTGTTGGTGATGTCCATAGTAGGAAGGGGCTGGGAGAAGGGTAGCGGATTGTGGGCTGACTGCGATCAGATTTCTGACAGCTCGCTAGACAAAAGTCCATCGGCCAGCGACAAGGGCCCGGATGAGAAAGAGCTTTCCGTTGGCGGTCGAGGGGTTGAAACCACCACGGGTGGTGGAGGCGATCAAGAATGAGTTTCGCAGGTATGTGAAGCGGGAGAGGAAGAAGAAGCTGCCGGAGGGGGTGGACTTCTGGGATTTTGACTGTCGGGCGGGGAAGGATGAAGGGAGTGCCGATGGAGTGCATTTGGAGGAGATTTCGGCGGCGGTTGATAAGGCTTCGAGCGAGGGGTGGGAGTCGGTCTTTATCGAGATTGTTGCCAAGGAAGGTTATCGGACGCGGAAGCCGAAGGCGCCGCACGAGCCGGAGGAAACTCCACCGGAATAGATCCATGTCTTCGCCATCAAAGGATCCGCTACACGGCATCACGCTGGAAACGATCGTGACCAAGTTGCAGAAGCTCTATGGTTGGGAGGAGATGGGTTTTAGGATTCGGGTTCGCTGTTTTCAGGACAATCCGAGCGTGAAATCGAGTTTGACGTTTCTGCGGAAGACGCCGTGGGCGCGGAAGAAGGTGGAGGATTGGTTTGTGAGGGCGGGGTTGCATGAGGAGGAGGCCTAAGGTCATTTCCTGACAAGATGGCTGATCCCGCATGGCGGATCAAAGCGGAACCTTCTCGGTCCGGCTCCCAGCGAGGAATTGGTCCGGCTCTTTTCCAATGAGCTGCAGGTAACCCCGCAAACGCCGCCCACCTTTCTTGCGCATGCCGCGAACGATGACGTGGTGCCGCTGAACAACAGCAAGATGTTTTACGAGGCCCTGCTCGCGAATAAGGTTCCGGCAAAGTATTTCACGCTTCCCAGCGGGGGGCACGGCCTGAATGGATACAAGGGCCCGATGTGGGATGCGTGGCAGACTCAATCGATGCAATGGCTCGTCAAGTTGCATGCGAAGGCGAAGTAGGTTGGTCTCCAAGAGCGGTGGGCGATTTCGGCTACAAGGCCGTGCAGAACAAGATCGAGATTCACGACATTCACGCGACGATGTTGCATTTACTCGGCGTGGAGCACACCAGCAGGACCTTCCGTTTCGGGGGGCGGGACATGCGCTTGACGGATGTTTTTGGGCACGTGTTGCATGATGTCCTCGAGTGAGGGGGGCGTCTTCGCCGTCGCCGCGATGTTCCTGCAAAATGGTATCGCCAAGGAAGGGTGAGGTGCTATTTCTGTTCCTCCTGCCAAACATTTAAAACGATGCGCCTGATCCTTGCTCTCTTCGTCTTCCTCAGTTCCTTCTCGGTTGCGGCTCCGCCGAACGTGGTCTTCATTCTTGCTGATGACTTAGGGTTCTCCGACGTGGGTTGTTACGGCGGGGAGATTAAGACTCCGCATCTTGATTCGCTGGCGGAGAACGGGTTGCGGTTCACACAGTTCTACAATACGGCGCGGTGTTGGCCGACGCGGGGGGCCTTGATGACGGGGTTTTATGCGCAGCAGGTCCATCGTGACAGACTGCCGTCTGGGTCTGGCGGTGGTCGGGGGAGGCGGCAGGAGTGGGCCCGGTTGTTGCCGGACTTTTTGAAGCCGGCCGGGTATCGGAGCTATCACAGCGGGAAGTGGCACATCGATGGGAAGGTGCTCGATGCGGGGTTTGACCGGTCGTATGACACGCGGAACCAGGGGAACTTTTTCTCGGCGAAGGGGAACATGCTCGATGATCAGCCAGTGGCAGTGCCGGAGGACGAGTCGGGATTTTACTCAACGACGGCGACGGCGGACCATGCCATTGAGTGCTTGAAGGACCATGCGAAGAATCATGCGGGGAAGCCATTCTTTCATTATGTGCCGTTCATTGCGCCGCACTTTCCGCTGCATGCGCTGCCGGAGGATATTGAAAAATATCGGGACAAGTATCTTGCGGGCTGGGAGGCGATGCGGGAGGCGAGATTCAAGCGGCAGAAGGAGATGGGGATGACGAAGACGGCGCTGTCGGCTTTGGAGCGGGACCTTGGACCGCCGTATGCATTTCCCGACGCGATCGAGAAGTTGGGGCCGGGTGAGGTGACTCGTCCTTTGCCGTGGAGTGAGTTGACGGAGGAACAGCGGCGCTTTCAGGCGACGAAGATGGCGATTCACGCGGCGATGGTGGACCGGATGGATCAGGAGATCGGGCGGATCATTGGGCAGATCAAGGCGATGGGACAGTTTGAGAACACCGTGATCTTTTTTGCATCGGACAATGGGGCGAGTGCGGAGATCATGGTGCGTAATGGAGGGCACGATCCGAAGGCGCCTCCGGGAAGCGAGGCGACTTATCTTTGTTTGGGGCCGGGCTTTTCGAGCGCCTGCAATACACCGCACCGCCGCCACAAGACCTGGGTGCATGAGGGTGGGACGAGCACGCCATTGATTGTGCATTGGCCTGCGGGGATCAAGGCGAAGGGGGAGTTGCGCAGCTCACCCGGGCACGTTGTCGACATTGTGCCGACGGTGTTGGAGTTGGCGGGAATCGAGAAGCCGAAGGAGTGGAAGGGCGAGCCGATTCCTGAGGCACCGGGGAAGAGTTTGGTGCCTGCTTTGAAGAAAGATGTGGCGATCAGCCGCGAGAGCATTTGGTGGCTGCATGAAGGGCACCGGGCGGTGCGAGTGGGGGATCTGAAGTTGGTGGCGGCTGAGGGGGATCCCTGGGAGCTCTACGATTTGAAGACTGACCGGGCCGAGCAGAACAATCTTGCCGCGAAGATGCCTGAGAAGGTGAAGGAATTGGAGAAGGTTTGGCAGGGGCAGACTGATGAATTTACGGAACTGGCCAAAAAGACACTCTCTAACCAGCCAAAGGGGAAAGCCAAACGTAAGAAGGGCAATCCGAAGAAGTAATCACGCACATAGAAGATGAAAATAACTGCACTTTTGGCTCTCGTTCTTTCCGCGGCTGCCTGAGCTGAGGCTCCTCCGAAATGGACACCGCGATTGGCGGTGTCGGACAAGGTGG
>JAPKDA010000154.1 GCA_028822695.1 Akkermansiaceae bacterium | reverse complement strand
GTCATGCGTGCTCTAGGAATTTGCTTTTTGCGTGGGGCGCTTGGGGGCGCCGTTGGGGGGATCGGAGAGGGGGCTTCGCCGCCCAGGAGAGTGAAAGGGGCTTGCTTATCGCCTCTGTTGCCTCCCCAGCGGTTTTTTGAAAAATCCCCGTCAAAATCATCCGAGTAAACTAGGGTTCCCTTGTTGAAGAGCTCCGACTTGAACCCAGGTTCTTTGGCATGGGTTACTGGGATTACGCTCATGATGAACATGGCTGATAGGAACGCTTGTGTGGCGATCTTCTTGATCATTTGGACTGAAACTCTTTGGTGGCTACCAAGGACTGGAAAAACTCGCTGACTGTGTAGTCTTTGCTTTTTGTGGATGATAGAATGTCCTTCGCCAGATCCTCATCGGTGAATCCGAACGGGCGGCCGAGGGCGTATTCGATGAGGTGTTCGGTAAAGCCGCGGGCGAAGTCGTGCTCGCGCTTCGCGATCAGATAGCGCATCTCGTGGTAGTTGGAAAACTCCGGTCCCTTGTGGAACTTTCCTGAGGGGTCGATTTCCCACACCGTCTTTTTGCCTTTGTTCGCCTTCCTTGCCTTCTTGTCCTTTGGCACGTGCCGCTCCGTCGTGCGCCATTTTCCGGCGGCATCGAAGTTTTCCATGCCGAAACCAATCGGATCGATCTTGCGGTGGCAGCTGGCGCATTGCGGTTGCTCCTGGTGGGCAAGAACGCGTTGGCGGGCACTTAATGGTTTGTCGGCCAGACGGGATAATTGCGGAACGTTTGGTGGTGCGGGTGGTGGTGGATCGTTCAGCAGGTGACGCAGCACCCAGGCCCCGCGTTCTACCGGACTGCTCTCAATGCCGTCGCTGCCCATGGCATGAATGGCTGCCATTCCCAACAGTCCGCCACGCACGGAGTTTTTTGGCAGTTTGACTTTGCGAAACGCATCGCCAGTGACACCCTCGATGCCGTAGTAGGTGGCGAGAAGTCCGTTGATCATGACGTAGTCGCTCTTGAGCAGCTTGCCGAGTCGGCCGTTTTTCGAATCGCGGAACAGATGGGCGAAGGATTGGTAGACCTCTTGGCGGGCAGCGGCGCGCGTGCTTTCATCGAACTCGCGATGCCGTTTGACATCGAACTGGAAGAAATCGAGTCGTTCCATATCGAGCCATTGATGCACAAAGCCGGAGACAAATTCATCCGAGCGGCGGTCGGCAATCATTCGGTCCACTTGTTGGCGGAGAATTTTTGGTTGGCTCAGTTGTTTTTTCTTCGCGAGTTCGCGTAGTGCGTCATCCGGCGGCGCGCTCCAAAGGAAATAAGCAAGGCGCACGGCGAGTTCACGATCGGTGAGTTGTCGCCGCTCCTTTTCGCCCCCAGGTTCATTGAGATAGAGGAAACCGGGCGAAGCGAGAATGATACTGAGTGGTGTCCGGATGGCGAGGTCGAAGGCTTCTCCGGTTTTGCGCCGGACTTCAAAGATGGCGAGCAGGCGGTCGATGAAGCCGGTGCCTGGTTTCGTGCCGCGCATCGCCCGACTGGAGAATTGCTCAAGGATCTTCCGCGCCCGGGATGGCTCGGCCAGACCCGCGTCGGCACTGACCCACCAATCAATGAGCTCCGAATCACCCTCGGGAGGACCGAGAGGACCTTCCCACTCCACCCAGTCGATCCATAATGCCGGTGTCGGCCCAAGGCCGGTTGCCTTTCTGGCCGCTTTATCGCGGGCAAGATCGCCGTTCGGATCGCGTTTTTCGCGCAGCGCGAACCTCCGAGGGCCGTCTTTGCTTAACGAGATGGGAACCTCGATGATCTGCGGTTGATCGGTGGTGCCGGTGATTTGATAGGTTCCTATCCGGTTGAATTGTTTTTCTTTGGGAACGGCACCGAGATCGACAAAACGACGACTGTTTGGCGTGCCTTTGAGGGCGCCGATCCGGAAGCGGAATTTGTAGTCGCCGGGTGGCAGGGTATCCACAACGTCCTTGGCTTTTCGCCAGCCCGAGGGCTGCTCAGGGGGCAGGGCGATGAACTCTTTGTCATATACCGGAGAGATCGTTAGGAGAGATCCTTTTTTCGTGAGCGAATGTTCGAGATAGCGGCGGTAGCTGGGACCTTGTTCCTCGAACAGACGAATGCGGAACTTGGCCATCTGTTCATCGATGATGCCTTGTTGAGCCGTGCCGGTTTCCAGGAAATTTTTCGCCTTGTCGTGGCCACCTTTGTAGTAGCTGTTGTAGGCTCCGCTGACTTTTTTGTTGGCATGTTCCTCGACCTCGCGCCGTTGTTTCCAGGTCTTGATGCTGGTTGCGGCGATCGGCCCTTGAATCTGGGGAGCTCTCCGGTCAAGCACTTCATCGATCGCGATGCGACCGAGTTTCAAGTATTGCTCGAACTGATCGCTGGACATGAACTGCGACGCCCCGACGGTATCGAAGCTGCCTCCAGCACCGTCTTCGGGGAGCGATTTGACATCGATGCCGACTCCTAACAGCATTTCGATCGTGTTGTGATATTCCCGCCGATTGAGTCGGCGCATGGCGATGACGCCGCCGGAGTCGCTCAAGACCTTGCGCGCGGTGACAAGTTGATTCGAAAGGTCGTCGAGAAAGGCGGTTTTTTTCGCGGCGGAGATCTGCTTTTCGTCCTCGGGGGGCATTTCGCCGGAGTTGATGGCATTGAGCACCTTCTGCCAGGTTTCTGCAGTCTCCATGTCCTTGCTGAGATTGAACGCGAGATTTTCCAAGTCCACGTCCCCCTCTTCCATCAGGCTGTCGTGGCATTCAAAACAGTAGGTATTAAAAAGCTCGAGGTGTTTTTTCGGAAGTTCGGCTACGGGCGGGGCGGCCTGCGCGAGGGCTCCGAGCGACATCGCCAGTATGCCGACTGAGCAACAAAGATTTTTCATGCTTGGCGTTCGGGTGCTTGGATAGACGATCATTATGCACGCAGTTTTTTGACCACGCCGGAGCTGTCTCCGTGGCGATCACTTTGGACGCCGAGTCCATTGAGCATGGTCAGCCAGACGTCGCACAGTGGCGTATCCTTGGACAGGGCGAGGTGTTGGCCCATTGTCAGGTTGGCTCCGCCTCCGGCGAGAATCGTCGGGCAGTTGTCAAGGTGGTGGATCGATCGGATGTTCGAGCCGTAGGCCAGCGCGACATGATCCAACAGGCTTGAGCCGTCGGCTTCTTTTGTCGCCTTCAGTTGATCGAGCAATCCAGCCAAAAGCTCGCTCTGCGCGATGTCGCGTTTTTGAGATGCCTGCATGCGTTCGCCCGAGGTGTAGTGGCTCATGTTGTGCGGTGCCATGGTGATGTCCAGGCTCTGCAACAGCGAAGCGACGGGTTGACGATAGCTGATCACCCGGGTGTTGTCGGTTTGCAGGGCGGCGGCGATCAAGTGATACATCACCTTGATCTCTTCTTTCCCCTTCAAGCCAGAGGCAGGCTCATCGATTGGAGGTTTGACTTTCGGTATTTCCAGCCATGCCTCTTCCTTGCTCAGCTGGGTTTCGATATCTCGGATGCCCTGAAAATACTCGTCCAGCTTGTCGGTGTCGGTTTTTGAGAGGCCACGCTGCACCTGTTTGGCCTGCGCTAATACGGCGTCGAGCACGCTACGCTTTTCGGCGATGGCGGCCTGACGTTGTGCCAGTGGCAGGTTACTGGCGGAGAAGAGCTTGTGGTAGAGTTCCAAGGGCGTGTTATGCCCTGCCACGGGTTTTCCGCGTTGGTCCCAGGCGAGCGATAATCCCGGTCCATGCCCTGAACCTTTGGCATCTTTGCTGCCGAGCTGAAGAGAGGTAAAGCGCGTGTCCTGTCCAAGGTGTTGCGCCGCCACTTGGTCAGCGGAGATGCTGTTGGCAAATGATTGCCCGGGAACAGAATAGCGGTTGGCGCCGGTGAGCCAGAAGGTGCTACCCCAGTGGGCTTCGTTGTTGTATTGGTTCGAGCACCCTTGCACTACGGTGAGATCTTTCTGGTGCCGCGCCAGCGGAGCGAGGCCTTCTGATAGCTCATACTGGGCACCCGTTTGCTTGATGTCCGGATACCAACTTTCCTCGGTCACACCAAACCCAAAGCCGAGGAAGACCGCGCGTTTGGGGGGTGTGCCGGGTGTGCTTTCGGCCGCCGAGGCAAAACGGCGAAAACCGATGGATTCCAGTGCAGGCAGTGCAATGAGCACTCCCGTACCACGGAGAAAATGACGGCGACTAAAGGATGTTTTCACGATGGAATGAGAGGCTTTGAATGCAGGATGGATAGTTGCGGGCGATGATCGGGTCATTTGATCATCATTTCGGAGCCCCTACTTGAGTCGCCGCCGCCCGCCGTTACGCTGCCAGCTTCTTTGCTCTTTCAGGATGCTGCTAGAAATTTGCTTTTGGGGTGGGGCGCTTGAGGGGGCCGTTGAGGGGGGCGGAGAGGAGTGAAAAGGGGGTTGCTGGTGGCAAGGCCATT
>JAPKDA010000153.1 GCA_028822695.1 Akkermansiaceae bacterium | reverse complement strand
CAACAATTTCTTCGGCACTCCCGCCTCCCAAAGCACTTCCGCCATCCGCCGCGCCGCCAGAACCGCATCAGGCGACGGTTTCAAAATCACCGCATTGCCCGCCATCAAGGCCGCCAACACACCCCCACATCCAATCGCCAACGGAAAATTCCACGGCGGAGCCACCACCACCACACCCAACGGCGAGGCCTCCACTCCATCCGCCAATCCCTCATCCGAAAACGCCTCCGCGTAGTAGTTCGCAAAATCAATCGCCTCACTCAACTCCCCGTCTGCTTCCGCCACGGTCTTCCCTCCATCCCGCACCATCACCGCAATCAATCTCCCCCGCGCGCGCCCCAACGCACAAGCCACCAACTTCAACAGCTTGCTCCGCTCCTCCACCGTCGACTCCCAACCCATCCCCGCCAAGTCAGCCGTCGCCAAGGCTTTCTCCACCATACCCGCATCCGCCAACACCACCGAGTCACCCGGCCATTCCGGATCACTCGGATCCGAACTCATCGCTTTCTTCCCGCTCTTCCGATCCTTTCCCTCAATTTGCAACGGCAACACCTCCGGCCTTCGCGTCTCCTCTGTCAGCAGGGCCCGCCAAATCCACGACCGGTTCTCTTCCCGCGTCCAGTCCGTGTCCGGGACATTCTCAAAGCCTCCCTCGAAATCCACCACCGCATACTCAATGTCCCGGTTCTGTTCCCGCCCCGGCCGCGAGGACACCTCCCCCCGCTTCTGGCAAGCCTCAGAAAATCTCCTCCGCTGCACCGCCCACCGCGGCCCACCCGGCCACATCCCGAAAAGATCCCGCAAATAATTCTTCGGCGCGGTGTTCTCATCCAGACGCCGCATCAAATACGCAATCGCCGAACCAAAATCGTCCTCCGTCACCACCGGCGCATAGAACAACAAGCCCCCCGCCAATCCCTCCACCACCCGCGCCTGATGATTCGCCATGCCCTCCAACATCTCCAACACCACCCGATCCTCCACCCCCTCCCGGGCACGCAGGAGAAGCGCGTAGGAAACATCAAACAGATTATGACTTCCCACCCCGATCCGCACCGCCGCCGCATTCTCCTTCCGACACCCAAAGTGCAACATCCGCTTGAAATTCGCATCCACCTCCGCCTTCGTCCCATACGGTGCCTGCGTCCAGCCATGCACCGACGCCTCCACCCGCTCCATCGCGAGATTCGCCCCCTTCACCAAACGAATCTTGATTGCCGCTCCGCCGCTCGCCATGCGCTCCTGCGCCCACTCGGTGAGCTCGCGCTGCAGCAAATAGGAATCCGGCAAGTAAGCCTGTAACACAATCCCCGCTT
Source organism: Akkermansiaceae bacterium (assembly GCA_028822695.1). GTDB lineage: Bacteria > Verrucomicrobiota > Verrucomicrobiia > Verrucomicrobiales > Akkermansiaceae > JAPKDA01. The sequence goes on along the minus strand of JAPKDA010000153.1, from coordinate 3,155 downwards.
CCAACTCACGAAACTCCTCCTCCTCCAAGACCTCTCGAAACAAATCCGCCGTGAGATGCAGATCCCGATACTCCTCCATATCCAGGTTCACAAATTTCGCGCCCCCGTCCGTCCCACGATGCGTCATCGCCGTCCGATAAAGCATCCGCAACGGCTCCTTCAGCTTCTCCAGGGTATCGTCGTAGGCCAACACGTTGACCTGACTCAAAATCGTACTGATCTTCACTGAAATGTAGTCGCAATCCTCACTCTCCAACTTGCGCACGTTTTCCGAAGTCCTCCGCTCCGCCTCCTCCTCACCCAGAATCGCCTCCCCCAGCAAATTGATGTTTAATCGCGCCCCCATCGCCTTCCGCTTCGCCACATGCGATTGAAACTTTTCGTCCTCTCCCGGCAAAACCACTTCCCGAGATTCATAACGCACCATCGCCGCCACCAAGGGCATCACCAGCGTTGGCAACACCGGTCCCAACTCCGCAGCCAGGCGCAATCCCAATCGCTCATACCACGGAAACGACACGGGCAAACCCAGCCGCGCCACCATCTGCGACAACAACGCCGCCGAACGCTCCCAACTCGGCGGACGAAAAACCGTGTCCACCAAAGCCATCGTGAATGCTTTTCCACCGGGGTCATCCAACATCCGTTGCAGTTTCCAACCCCTGTAGCGTTCCCCCAGCGTCTGCCCCTTCATCGCCTGCTCCAGGATCTGACCGGCAAGCGTCACCGCCTCCGCAACGAGTCGCTCATCGTCCCAGGCACCCACCCGCGCTTGCTGCAACCGTGCTTCCATCAACGGATGGCAGGCTAGAGGTCAATTGACGATTTGACCACCCCACACTCACTAATCTCTGCCACTAAACTCTTCCGCCCGGCGCATTTCCTGTCTAGCCCCTCCCCCCATGTCGGACGAACCTCAGCCCCCCTTCAGCAACGAACGCGTCCAACTGCTGCGCACCGTCCAGCAACACCACGTCCAGCTGAGCTCCTCTCCCGGTAACCGTGGCGTGACCGTCTCGGTCATGATCTAGATCCCGCGGACCTCAGGCCGGACTTCCGACCTCCGAGTTCCGGATTCTAAACTCTTCTCTCCGCCTGCGACCGCAGGCAAAATATTAGCAACCTCATCCACCGCCGCCGCCTTGGCTACTGCCTTCGCCGCCGCCTTCGCCGCCGCAGCATCCCTCTTTCGACTCAAAATCCTCTGGCCCCGGCACGCGACCCAACTCAAGGGTCATCCCGACATACTTGCCGATCACCGACTGCACACTGTGAAGGTTGTTCTGCGCCTCGAGAAACTCCTTCGCGACAGGATTTGCCATCAGCTCCTCCCGAGCCGACTCGAACGCCTCAATCTCCGTATCGCTCAGCTCAAGACCGCTGCCCTGCTTCTGCTTCAACTCCTCACCCTTTTCGTGAACGCCCTGATACATCGCCCGGGCCGCATCATCGCCCAAAAAGGTCTCCACACACTTCAAGTGCGCCTTGTATTCAGGATCAGAGGAGATCGCTTCGCAAAGCTCTCTGGTGTGGGTCATGACTGCGGAATCGTCGGCAAGAATGCTCATGCGCCTGAGATACGCACGATCTGGCTTTGGTCAACCCACTATTTAGACGGATTTCAGGAACGAAATAATGTCTAAAGGTCGCTAGATCCGACGTAACCCCCTCACAAACTCATGAAATCACGCCCTCTCATCATCGGATCCGCCTGGATTCTCAGCCTCGCCGGCGCCTACATCATCGGCTCCGGAGGCACCAAGTCCACCGACCCAACCACTAATTCCGGCTCCCGACAAAGCACCCCCGCCAAATCCGTCCGCCCCGGCAGCGGTTCCTCTGACCTCGCCTCCGACCGCCGCGCCTTGAGCGCCAGCCCCGCCATCCGGGCCGCTGGCTCCCTCCCAGCCCGCCAAGCTGTCGCCGAACTCGCCCTCCTTACCGATCCCATCGACCGCGTTCAGGGCTTCCTCGCCCTCGTCGATTCTCTCGGCCCAGATGAGTTCGAAGGGGTTGTCGCTGAATTTCGCAGCCTTGGCATCACCCAGGAACGCCTCACCGAATACGGCATCCTCCTCCACGCCTGGGGCCAATCCAATCCGCCAGCCGCCCTCGACTACGCCCTCGAAAACACCGGCACAAATTTCGCCCGCCAAACCGTCCTCGCCAGTTGGGCCACCTACGACCCCGATGCCGCCATCGCTGCGGCGGAAGCTCAGTTCGAAGGCGACGGAGCCAACCCCATGCTGGTAGGCGTCATCCGTGGATTGGCCCGCGAAGACCTGAATCGCGCCACCGACCTCATGCAGGGCCTCCCCCGCAGCCGCGAGCGCGGCGATGCCCTCGAAACCCTCCTCCCCATCATCCTCGCCGACGGCGTCGACAGCGCCCTCACTTGGAGCGATGGCATCACCGACGAAGGCCTCCGTGGCGCCACCCTCGCCAGCATCGCCCGCCACGTCTCCGACGAAGACCCCGCCAAGGCCGCCGACATGATCATGAGTATCGAGGACGATGATTCCAAATTCCGCGCCCTCGACGACATCGCCGAGTCCTGGGCCAAGCAGGACATCGATGCCGCCGTCGCCTTCGCCAACACTCTCGAGCCAACACTGAAAGCCGAAGCCGCCGAAGGCATCATCCGCGAACTCGCCTCCGAGAACCCCCTCGAAGCCTCCCAATGGATGGAGACCCTCGCTGCCGAGGGCGTCAACCTCGACGCCGCCATCCACCGCTTCATCTGGAAAGCCAACTCCACCCAACCCGAACTCGCCGCCAACTGGATCGGTCAGATGACCGACAAGCGCGATGCCGAGCGCAACTACCACCGCTTCCTCGGCCGCTGGCAAAGCCAGGACGCCGAAGCCGCCAACGCCTGGATCGCCAACACCGAGCTCCCCAAAAGCATCAAACGCCGCTTCGCCCCCAAAACCGACCAACAACGCTAAGTGGCGTGACCGTCCCGGTCATGATCAAACCCCTCCTCCAGCCCAAGCTGGGGCAATCTCTCTCCGTTCAAGAGCGCTCACCCTCCCTCCCATCCCCAGAATTCGCGTCCATTAGTGTCCATTCGCGGTTCCAATCTCCCCATTCCGAGTTCCCCTCCCATCCCCATTTCCCATTCCATTCCCAAATCAATCTGCTAGATCCACCAC
>JAPKDA010000152.1 GCA_028822695.1 Akkermansiaceae bacterium | reverse complement strand
GAGTCGAAGTCCCCAGCGGCGACTCCGCCGCCGCCAAAGCCGCTGGTGTAGAGACGCTTGAGCGGATGCTTGGTATCGATCGGATTGATAGACTTGATTCCGGTCGCCGTGGCAGGGAGCTCGGTGAAGGAGTTGTTAGCTTTATCGGACTTTGAACGTGGAGCGAGATCGCTGGAAAGTAGTCCGGCGGATTGACCGGATGCCGCCTGAAGGATGCAGAGAAAAGCGACCAAGCAGGGCAGCATTCGGACAGGGCATGAATTAAGCATCATTGAAGGTGAAGTCGCCCGTCTACGAGAGCGGGTGCCGCCATGATGTCAAACCAATCATAAAACTTGAGGAGAAGCGCCATACGATGGTCGGAGGGAGGGTAGCACGCACGTAGCACGCACGTAGCACACACGTATTACGCAGAACATCTTGCGCCTCGCTTCCCACCCAGCCTTGATGAGGAGGTATGAAAACAAAACCTTACTCATCTGCTGTGGCTGGACTTGCTTTGGCTGTGTCTTTGGGAATGCCAGCCACCCACGCAGCGTCGATCGTTAGTGTTGATGCCACCGGATTGGGGCTGACCGATGGGGACGCCATCGCATCTATCGCGAACTCCGGGAGCGCCGGACTGTTCTCCACCGTGACCGGAAGTGTGACCGCAGCCAGTCATGCAGCCAACAACAACGCGGGAGTCCTGATCCAGGGATTGGGATTCAACAACGGGGCTGCCAGGATGAACTCCGCGGCGACTTCTGCTTCAGTAGGGCTCTCCGGTAATGCGTCCTACAGCGTAACGTCCTGGGTCTGGAACCCAGCGTTTGGCAATGAGGAAGCAATCGTGGCTTGGGGCAATCGCGGCGGACCCGATGGAACGAACGCGGGCTTCCACCAGGGAACTCACGCCGGCTTCGGTGCGGTCGGGCATTGGGGCGGAGGTCCGGACGTTGGTTGGGGCAATAACGGCGATGACATTGATATCACGATCGCAAAATGGTCCCACCTCTCTGTTACCTACGATGGCAGCGAAACCCGAGTCTTCATCAACGGTGTCTTCAGCAACAGTGAAATCCACGGCCCCTTCAATGTGCACGGCGGGACCAACGTCATTTCGATTGGATCGGAAAGTAATAATGGGAATACGACCGCTACCCCGATTCCCTACAGCGGAACGATCGCCCAATTGCAGGTTTGGGACACGACGCTGAGCGACCAGGATGTGCTGGATAACTATAACGAGCGAGCGGCCTATTTCGTCGATGGGATCCCGGAGCCCACGACCTCACTGTTGGGTGTGCTTGGACTCATGCTCTTCGGCTTGCGTCGCCGGAGATAGACTTGGATAATTGATCAACTTTGATCAATTGTAAGAACGAGTCCTGCACAATCGTGCTTGCTTCCGCCGCTGAAGTATCCAAAAAATTAGCCGATCGTCTAATCGCGTCGTGATCTTCTCGAATCAATTCCACATAAATCCAAAGAAACCCATGAAGGCCCATACCGCATTCGCATCTACTCTTTGTGTCCTCCTCTTCGCCCCACTCACCGTGGTGGGCCAAACTCACTCTCCCGGAGACATCCTCTTCCAACGCACGGACGGACTCAGCGTCGGAGGGGACGATTTCACCGGCGCGCTCCCGGATAACACCGACACCGCGCTGCCATTCGGCGTCCTCGACGATCCGAACGCCTCGATCATCACCCAAATCAATGTCGATACCGAAGGGGGCGCACCGGCCCACGGAATCGATCTCATCGGGGACAACTTCGATCTCGCCTTCACCTTCCAGCTCTACGACAGCGATGGCCAGTTTTCCTTTACCGAGAACTTCGATGACCGCGTGCAAATCACCATCACCCCGATTGTCAGCGCCACCGACCTCACCGCCACGGGCGGATCGATGGTCCACTCCGACGTTGCCTGGAACGTCCGCACCTTCGGTGACTACAACTTCGCCAGCGGCGGTTGGTTCGACGCTCAAGTTCTCATGACCGAGGACGGTGGAGGGGCGCAGTCCGCCGGGGGCATCGGCTTCGGGTTTTCCAACGCGGCCTCCACCGCCAACGAGTTCGACTATGCTCTGGTCGGCGGCGGAGCCGTCTTCGACACCGATGGCAACGGGGACAGCTACGGCTCGCTCATCATCAGTTTTGATCCCAACACAGATACTGACGGCGATGGCATCCCGGACGGCTTGGAAGTCCTGTACTTCCCCGGCGACCTCACCCAACTCGGCACCGGAGACTTCGACGGGGACGGGGTGAATGACCCCCAGGAGATTGCCGACGGCACGGACCCGACCGAGGCCGATGCCGATGGAGACGGCCTGAATGACGGGGAAGAGAAAACCACCGGGACCGACCCGCACAACGCCGACAGCGATGGCGATGGACTCAGTGACGGAGATGAAGTGAACACCCACGGCACCGACCCCAACAACTCCGACACCGATGGTGACGGCTCGCCCGACGCCCAGGAGATCGCAGACGGAGGTGACCCGAACAATCCCAACGACGCCGGCTTCTTTGAATCATTTTCCTTCGACACCGACGACGGAGGATTCACCCAGGAAGCAACCGGCAACTCCCCCATCCCCAGCACCCATGATGCGGTCCGGGGGACTTGGGCCATGGAGGGAGACGACTCCGGCCCCGCCACCAACACGATCACCAGTCCGGAGATCACCATGCCGACTACCGGAGGGCTCCAGATCCTCTTCAGCCACCGATTCAATATCGAGACGGAGTGGGATGGCACCGCCCTGCAGTTTTCCCGCAATGGCGACCCCTTCGTGACGGTCCCCATTGGGGCCTTCACCCAGAACGAGTACACCTTCTCCGGCCTGATCGGAAATCACGTCCTCAGCGGAGAGGATGGCTTCAATGGCATTTCTCCTGGTTATGCGGGCGGAACCTTCATCACCAGCGTGGCCAATTTCGGGAGTGCCACGACCGGAGATACCTTCCAGGTGCGCTTCCTCGGCGCATGGGACGAAGGGGCCCGTGGGCCCGGCCTTCCCAACTGGGAAATCGACAGCGTCTCCTTTAAAATCAGAGCCGATACTGATGGCGATGGCATGCCTGACGACTATGAAGGTGCCACCGCCGGTCTCGACAAGAATGTCGATGATGCTGCCGGAGATTTGGATGGCGAAGGGGTGAGCAACCTCGATGAGTTCCTCGGTGGCTCCGATCCCAACCTGGCCGATACCGATGACGACGGCTCGGATGACGCCCAAGAAGCCGCCAACGGAACCGACCCCACCAATCCCGACACTGACGGCGACGGACTCAACGACGGTGATGAGGCCACCCAGGGCACCGACCCGCTTCTCGCAGATACCGACGGCGACGGGTTTCCCGATGGTGCTGAGGTCCAAGTCGGAACCGATCCTCTGGACCCCGACTCCCATCCTGCGCTGCCCGTTCCCATTGGTTACTGGCCGGCCGATGAGGGCACCGGTACGACGGTGGCCAATGCACAAGGCGACACCAACCTCGATGGCACCCTGATGGACGGGAGCTGGGGAGCCGGACATACCGGAAACCCAGGCGACTTCGCGTTTGAATTGACGGGTGTGAGCAGCAGTAGGGTCGCGGTTCCACCCACCGGCGAGAACTTCAGCCGGTTCACCATCACGGGTTGGATCAAAGGCGTCCAGACTGGCGATTGGACCGGAATCTTCCAGGCTCGCGTTGGGGGAGGACAACCGATCGGACTTGGCTTCCGTGCCGGCACGGGAGAGCTCACCTACACCTGGAACAACAACAACGGCAACACCTACAACTTTGTGAGCGGACTGGCCATCCCCCGGGACGAGTGGGCCTTCGTGGCAATCACCATCCAACCGGACCAAGCCACCCTTTGGGTGGGAACGACGGGCGAAGGCGCTGCGCTCAATTCCGCAACCAATGCCATTCCTCACCTCACTCAGGACAATTCGCTCAACACCTGGAATTTTGGGATCGACGCCTGTTGCGGGACTGCGCGGAACTTCGATGGACTGATGGATGACATTGCGATCTGGAACGACACCCTCAGGCCCGAGCAAATCGAATCTCTCTGGGACGGAAGCTGCAACCCTCTCGGTTGCATTTCGCCAATCAAGTCTCCCATCGAGATCATCCACAAGGCGGGCACCAACGAACTGGAAATCTCCTGGGACAGCGCGGCCGGGTTCCTCTACACCTTGCACAGCGAGACCGATTTGTCCGCCGTGGACGAGCAGGGCCCCGGCGCCTGGCCCATCTACAATGGTCATGAAGACCTCGTGGCCACGCCACCCCGCAACGTCCTCACCTTCCCCTTCCCCGCGGATTCCGAGCGCTTCTTCGCGATCGAGGCCTTCCCCGCCCCCCCAGTCTCGATTTTGTCCGATGACTTCGAAAGCGGTCAGGGCGGCTGGACCACGGGATCAGACGGAGCAGCCGGCACCGCTTGGGAACTGGGAATCCCCACCAATGGACCGGGTGTCGCCAACAGCCTCGTCAATTGCTTCGGAACCAA
>JAPKDA010000151.1 GCA_028822695.1 Akkermansiaceae bacterium | reverse complement strand
TTTGGCTGCTTTCTTGGTCGTCTTTTTCGCGGCCTTTTTGGTTCCCTTCTTGGCGCCCTTTTTTGGGGCGCGGGGTTCGAATTCGAAGCCAATTTTGCCGGTTTCGACGTCGAAGGTGAGGAAGGCGGCGAACTTGCGCTTGGTGCGCTTGGAGACGAAGTCCTTGAGGAGTTCGGTCTTTCCGGTGGAGAGCATCTTGAGGATTTGCTCCTTGGGAAGCTCGCACTGAAGGATGACTTTGGAGATCCGGAGGCCCTTGGGGCTGTCCTTCAGTTTGAGGTCGGGGGCGCGGTAGGCCTTCTCAGTTTCGTAGACTTTGAGGGGGTTGCCGTTGGGAAGGGTGACGGTGCCAGCGAGCATGTCGTCGGTGAAGTCATCGTCCTCTGGTTCGTCCTGGTCGAAGACGAAGTTGGTCTTCCACTTGCCCTTCTTGCCGGTCTTGGAAACCTCCTGGATGAGTTCGAGGGCCGCTTCGAAAGGTTTGTTGAAGCGGGAGACGAAGCCTTCCATGGGGGCGAGGAACTTTTTGGTGAAGAGCTCGATGGCTTCGGCCTCGCTGATTTGGCGGCCGGCGATGTATTTGGAGACGCGGAATTTGCACTCCGCCTCGCGGCACTCGTAAGTGGCGTCGGTCTGCTTGAGCTCGGTGGCGCCGCAGCTCGGGCAGGTGCACTTGAGATCGGAGAAGACGCGGTTGACTGCTTCGTCGTAGTGGGCGCGGGCCTTATTGACGACGCTTTCGGTGAAGGAGATGATCTCCTTCATGAAGGTGGCGCGGTCGAGTTCGCCGTGTTCCATTTGACGGAGCTTGGCTTCCCAGTCGCCGGTCATGGAGGGGGAGATGAGTGGCTCGATCTCCATTTCCTCGAGGAGGTCGATGAGACGAAGTCCTTTGCCGGACACATTGAGTTCGCGACCGTCGCGGGCGATGTATTTTTGACGGAGGAGACCCTCGATCGTCGCGGCACGGGTGGCAGGGGTGCCCAGGCCGCGTTCGGACATGGCTTCGCGAAGGGCGTCGTCATCCACGAACTTTCCGGCGCCTTCCATGGCGGCGAGGAGGGTGGATTCTGTGAAGCGTGCAGGAGGGTTGGTTTCCTTTTCCTCGAGGGTGATGTCGTCGGCGCTGGCGTTCTCGCCTTCGATGACGGGAACGAGTTCATCCTTGCCGGAGGCGACTCCGACGGTGCGTCCGTAGACGGCGAGCCAACCAGGTGCGGTGAGGATCTTGCCGTCGGTTTGGAAGGTGTCGGCGGTGCTTTCGACGGGCTCCTTGGAGCTGGGGAGGGTGAGCGTGCTGGGCTCGCTGTGGTTGATGGTGGTGAGGCGTTTGGTGACCTCAAACTCGGCGTGGGGGAAGAAGACGGCGATGAAGCGCTTCACGACCATGTCGTAGAGTTTCGCTTCTGCTTCGTTAATTTTGACGACGCGGCCGGTGGGAATGATGGCGAAGTGATCGGAAACCTTGGCGTTGTTGAAGACGCGCTTTTGGAATCCGACGCGGTCGTTTTTGATCGAGTCGGCGGCCCACTTGGCGACGGGGTGGTTTGACTTGGCGAGTTCCTTGGTCGCCTCGATGACGTTGGCGAGGTAGTCCTCCGGCAAATACCGCGAGTCGGTCCGCGGGTAGGTCAGCATCTTATGGCGCTCGTAAAGTGCCTGGGCGAGACCGAGGGTATTCTTGGCGGTGAAGGGAGCTTCCCGTTGGAGGGTGGTGAGGTCGTAGAGTTGTGGAGCGATTTGCTTGGTGGGCTTCTTCTCTTCGTGGACCGTGCCGGATTTTCCGAGGCAGCGGGCTTGAATTTTTTTGGCGGTCTCGAGGTCCCAGATGCGCTCACGGCGGGAGTGTGGGTGCTCTTCGTCCTTCTTCCAGTTGGGGTCGACCCACTTGCCTGGATAGCTTCCGGCCTGAACGCCGAACTCGCCATGAACCTCGGCGTAGGCAGAGGATTTGAAGGCCATGATCTCCCGTTCGCGTTTGGTGAGGATGGCGAGAGTGGGCGTTTGGACGCGACCGGCGGCGGTGATGTTGAATCCGCCGTGGCGGGAGCGGAAGCAGGTGAGGGCACGGGTGGAGTTGAGACCGACGAGCCAATCTGATTCCGAGCGGCACTTGGCGGCGTCGGCGAGATTGCGGAGGTCTTCTTCCGGCCGGAGGTCGGCCCAGGCGTCGAGGATGGACTTATCCGTCATGGATTGCATCCAGAGTCGTTGGGAAGGTTTGTCGATTTTGCCGATCTCCATGATGAGGCGGAAGATCAATTCACCTTCGCGGCCGGCATCACAGGCGTTGATGATCATGTCGATGTCCTTGCGGCGGGCGAGCTTGAGGACTTGTTTGAGGCGGGTCTCGTTGTCCTCGATGGGTTGGAGTTCGAAGTGCTCGGGGATGGCGGGGAGCACGTCGAATTTCCAGGGGAGATTCTTGCCATTCGGGCCGGTGGGCATCTTCAGTTCGACGAGGTGGCCGACGGCGGAAGTGATGACGGCGTGGTCGTTTTCGAAGTAGACGCTGCGGTCTTTGCCTTTTTTCTCAAATTTGCCGATGCTTGGGTCTTTTCCGAGGACGCGGGAGAGGTCGGTGGCGACTGAGGGCTTCTCCGCAATGATGAGAGTTTTCGGCATGGGGCGTCGAGATAGGGGAGGAACCGGCGGGTTGAAAAGACAATTTCGTGAGGCCCACTATATAGAGGGGCCGAAAATGGGGTGGAGGGGCCAGTGGAAAAGAGGGGGTGCCGCGGCCGGTCCTGGGGAGGGGCCGAGGGCCACGAAACCCTTAATATGGAAGTCTTTGAGGGCTCTTCGGGGAGGTCCAAAAAGGGCTAGGCGCGGTGGGGGGAAGATTGGGTGACGGGGAGGAATCTGCGCTCGTCGATTTTTTTTTCTGAGGCGTCCAAGGGGATGAGGCCAGGGACGCTGTGGTCTGCAGAACTGGGTTTGACGCTGAGATCGACGTCTAGAACGGTCTTGCAGCTGGGGCAGGGGCCGGTGGCCTTGAAGGAGCGGAGGGTCAGAAAACCCCCGAAGGACGGGCACGGGAAGGTGAGTTGTAAGGCCGAGTCGAACACCGGGACGAATACGAGTTCAGGAGACCCGAACAAAGTAAGACCCGGGGAGCTGTTTGACGAGTTGTTTCATCTCCAACTGCAGGAGCGTGGCACTGACCTGGGCGGCTGGGAGGCCTGAGGAATCAATGATTTCGTCGATTTGGCGCTCCTCGGTGTCGAGGTGGGAGAGGAGGCCAGACTCGGTGTCGCTGAGCTCGGGGGCGGGGAGGGGCTCTGGCGTGGGGGGAGCTTGGGGGTTTGGTGAGAGGGGGAGGAGGGAGAGGTCGTCGAGGATCTGGGTGCCGTCGGTGATGAGGGTGGCGCCTTGGCGGATCAGGGCGTTGCAGCCGTCGGAGGCGGGACGGTCGATGGGGCCGGGGACGGCGTAGACTTGTCGTCCGTAGTCGCCGGCGAGGTTGGCGGTGATGAGGGCGCCGGAGCGGGTGGGGCATTCGACGACGAGGAGTCCGCTGCACCAACCGGCCACGATACGGTTGCGTTGGGGGAAGGTTTGTTGGTCGGGTGCGGTGTTCAGGGGGAATTCGCTGACGACGGCACCGTGACCATCGGCGATGAGTTCGGCGAGAGGCATGTTTTCGGCGGGGTAGACTTGGGCGAGGCCGGATCCGAGGACGGCGATGGTGCGACCTTTGGCGGCGACAGCGCCTTCGTGGGCGGCGGAGTCGATGCCGCGGGCGAGGCCGGAGATGACCGTGTATCCGGCGCCGGCGATTTGGAAGGAGAGCTTTTGGGCGCAACTACGTCCGTAGTTGGTGGTGCGTCGGGAGCCGACGACGGCGATGGCGTGGTTGTCGGCGGAGGTGATTTCTCCCCAGACGTAGAGAACGAGTGGGGCGTCAGGGAGTTCGCGAAGGGGGGTGGGCCATTGTTCATCCTGGGGGGTGAGGAGGGTGAGGCCGCGGTCGGAGATTTGCGATAGCTCGGCGCTGAGGTCGGCGTGGTCTTCCCAGTGTTGGAGGATCTTGGCGAGGTCTTTGCCGACGCCTTGGGCTTGTTCGAGTTTGGAACGGGGGGCGCCCAAGATAGAGGAAGCGCTACCGAATCGCTGCATGAGGCGGCCGACGCGGATGGGGCCGATGCGGGGGAGCATGTTGAGGGCAATGAGGGCCTCGCGTTCTGTCATAGTAGTGGTTTTAGGGGGGGAGGTGGTTATTTGAACAGTGAAAAATGAGTTATTTGTTATCGGTGATCAGTTATTGGGGGAGCTGGGAGGGAAGAACGTCGAACATCGAACGCGGAACGCCGAATTTTGAATGGGGAGCTGGGTTTTTGGGGGGAAGAGGGGAAGGGAGAGGAACACCTTGAAGCGTCACTATCGCGACGCGGAACATCGGGGATGGTGGTTCCGATGGGACCTGGAGAGGGACGCTGAGGGCGGGGTGTGAAGGGCGTTGTAATGGGGGAGGTCGAACTGCAGGAACAACGCAGTAGTTTCGGCAGCTGGGGA
>JAPKDA010000150.1 GCA_028822695.1 Akkermansiaceae bacterium | reverse complement strand
TCATCCCCGCCGGCAAAATCGTCCGCGTCTGGTTCGACGTCTACGACATCGAGGAAGAGCGGATCTAATCTCGCGCCACCCCCACTCAATTTTAGCACCCTCGATCCTGGAGCGCCACTCGCCCGTGCTGCATCCAACGGTAGGCGACTGTCCAGCCAACCAAATGATCTCAGTCCAATCCCCCATCCTTCCAAGAGCGAAGAAATGGTGCGCACGAGAGGACTCGAACCTCCACAGGGTTGCCCCCACATGAACCTGAATCATGCGCGTCTACCAATTCCGCCACGTGCGCTCAGGGGCGGCAAGAAATCACCTCGCACTGGCCTTGGCAATGCTCTTTTTTACACGGGGACCGCCACTCCCGGCGCTTTGGCTTTGCAAACCGCAACAAACCACTAACCATCCCGCCCATGAACAAGCCCCCCCTCTTACTAATGCTCCTCGCCACCCTCGCCGGCGGCACCTTTATCGCCCTCCAGCAACCAGCCAATGGACAAGCTCCAGCCGCGGCCATCATCGCCGCTCCCGCCCCGGAACCCTGGGCCCACGAAGCCAGCGACCTCAAACCGGATCCGAAAGTCCGCTTCGGCCAACTGGAGAATGGAATGAAATACGCCATCCTCCCCAACTCCGAACCTCCCGGCCGCATCGCCCTCCGCCTCCACGTCGATGCCGGATCACTCATGGAAGCCGATGACCAACAAGGCGTCGCCCATTTTCTCGAGCACATGGTCTTCAACGGAACCAAGAGCTTCCCCGACTCCTCCACCCTCATCCCCCAGATGCAACGCCTCGGCATCGCCTTCGGCGCCCATGCCAATGCCTACACCTCCTTCGATGAAACGGTCTACATGCTCGACCTCCCCAACATGGCCCCCGACACCCTCGACCTCGCCTTCACCGTCATGCGCGACTTCGCTGACGGCGCGCTCCTCGCCTCCGAGGAGATCGACAAGGAACGCGGCGTCATCCTCTCCGAAAAACGCTCCCGCGACACCGTCGACCAACGCCTCATGAAGCAGCAGTTCGAGACGATCATGCCCGATAGCCTCATTACTGATCGCTTTCCCATCGGCACCGAAGCCGTCATCTCCACCGCTCCCCGAAAACGCTTCGTCGATTTCTACAGCGACTACTACCGCCCCGACAACATCACCTTCATCGCCAGCGGCGACTTCGAGGCCGACGCCATTGAAAAGCGCATCAAGGACAGCTTCGCCAGTGCCACCAACCCGGAGAAATCAGGACCCGAGCCCGACCTCGGTAAACTTCCCACCGGCAAGGGACTTCAACTCGCCGTCTTCACCGACAAAGAGGTCAAGTCAGACGAAGTCTCCATCCTCGCCCTTCGCCCCTACACCCCGGAACTGGACACTGCCGCCAACCGGGTCAAGCGACTCCCCCTCTCCCTCGCCCATTCCATCATCGATCGCCGCTTCGAGATTCTCTCCAAGAAAGAAGGCTCCCCGATCTCCAGCGGCAACACCGGCCGATTCGCCTGGTTTGATGCCATTGAGTTCGGCTCCGCCTCCGTCACTCCAGTCGAAGGCGAATGGAAAAATGCCGTCCCTGTTCTCGAACAGGAATTCCGACGCGCCCTGGAACACGGATTCACCCAGTCCGAACTGGACGAAATCACCGCCCGCCTCCTCAACGCCTACGAACAGGCCGTGAAGGCAGCCCCCACCCGAAAATCAAACGGCCGCGGCGGACTCGCCTCCCAATTGGCCCAATCCATCAACGGCAAGGATGTCTTCACCACCCCCGAAGAAGACCTCCGCATCGTCGCCGATGGATTGAAGGTCATCACCCCCGAAGACTGCCACAAGGCACTCCGCGAGTTTTGGGACACCGAAGACTTCACCCTCGTCCTCACCACCAGGGAAGCACCCGGTGACGCCGATCAAACCCTCCGCAAACTCTTCACCTCCAGCAAGGACACCGCCGTCGATCCTCCCGTCGCTAAAGAAGACAAGCCCTTCGCTTACTCCAGCTTCGGAGAACCCGGCACCGTCGTCTCCGACACCACCGTCAAGGACCTTGGTATCCGTCAACTTGTTCTCTCCAACGGCATCCGCATCAACCTCAAAACCACCGACTTCCAAAAGAACCGCATCAGCATCATGGCTCGCTTCGGCAGCGGCACCCTCGGCCAACCCGCCGACAAAACCGGCCTGGATGGATTCGCCGGCATGGTCATGAATCTCGGCGGACTCGGCGAACACAGCGCCGATGAATTGGAACGCCTCCTCGCCGGACGCAATGTCAGCAGCGGCTTCGGTATCGGGGAAGACTCCTTCTACCTCGCCGGCTCCACCACCCCCGACGACCTCGAATTGCAACTCCAGGTCATGACCGCCGGCCTCACTGACCCCGGTTACCGCGAGGAAGCCGTCCGTCAATACCGCCAGATGATCCCCCAGATCTTCGCCGGCATCCGCCACACCCTCCGTGGCTCCATGAAAAGCGTGCAGGCATGGCTGCGCGGCGGCGACGGACGGTTCGCTGTTCCCGAAGAAGCAGTCCTCGGTGGCTACGAAGTCGCTGACGTCAAAGCATGGCTGCAGGACTCCATGGCCAAGGACTACCTCGAGATCAGCCTCATCGGCGACCTCGATGCAGATGCAGCCCTCCCGCTCATCCTGAAAACCTTCGGTGCTCTCCCCAAACGGGCCGACAAAAAGACGATCGATCCAGCGCTTCGCAAACTCGCCTATCCGGAAACCCCTGCTGAAAAGGGCTTCTCCTACGAATCCAAAATCCCCAACGCCGCCGCCCTCATCGCCTGGAAAATCCCGTCCATGGCAAACAACGTCGCCGAAACCCGCCGCCTGAACATTGTCGCCAATATCCTCGATGACCGCATGCGGAAGAAGATCCGCGAGGAACTCGGCGCTTCCTACAGCCCCAGCGCGAACGCCAGCGCCAGCGACGCCTTCGACTTCGGAGTCCTCAACGCCTTCTCACAAGGGAAGCCTGAAGACAGCGAGAAGGTTGGCAAACTGATCATCGAAATCGGCCAAAAGCTCGCCGCAGACGGCGCCACCCAAGACGAACTGGACCGCTCCCTCAAACCAGTCCTCGCCCAACTCGAAACTTCGCTACGCGACAACAGCTACTGGCTCAACACAGTCATGGCCCAGTCCCAGCACCAACCCCACCGCCTCGATTGGGCCAGACAGCGCGACAAGGACTACGGAAGTATCACCGTCGAGGACATCAACAGCCTCGCCAAAAAATACCTCGTCCGCGAAAACGCCCTCCGCATCGAACTCCAACCGGTCGAACCAGTCACTCTCCCCTGAGCCTCCGTGGCTTCCTCCCTAGCTCCTCCGCCGACACGTTAATCCGACCACTAATGCAAGCGCTTGCAGAATGATCACCGTCGGCTCCAGATTACTCAGGGCCGGCACGTTCAACTGCAATCCTGCAACTCCACCCAGTCCGGCATTCACCGCGATCACGGCAGCCTCCAACTGAGAAAGCGCCGCCATTCCAATAAATATAAGTTAATCTAACAGATTCTCTCTATCAACATGCCGATTGCCCGGACTTCCCTGATCGCCATGATGCCTCCAACGCCTTGAACGCCCTCTCCAAAACCATCTTCCCCCTCCTGATCCTCAACCTCGGGTTCTGTCTGCTGGCCACCGTCCTTGGTCTCTTCGGATCCCACCACTGGTTCTTGGCCCTCTTCGCCAACCTACCCCTCCAGCTTGCGGCCATTCTCATCGTCATCGCGGCAGTTCTCCTCCTCACAAAGCATCAACGCCTCGCTCTCGCCACTCTGCTTGTCCTTCTCCCAAATCTCTGGCAGCTCTCCTACTACTACTGGCCCCGCCCCTACTCCGACCAATCGCCCTCTCTCCGCGTCCTCAGCTTCAACGTTCGGAAATCGAATCCCAACCACGACAAGGTTCTTCGCCACATCCAATCCACCAACGCGGACATCATTGCTCTGATCGAAGTCAATGATCACTGGCTGAAGGATTTTTCAGCTCTCGAGGAAACCCATCCCTACATCGCCCACTTCCCTAACAACCATAACTTCGGCCTCGCTCTCTACAGCCGGTATCCCGTCATCAAACATCGCCGCCCGATGCCCACCCGCGGCCACCCCCTCCTTCTCGCCGAGATCGACTACGACGGCTTTCTTCTAACCGCTGTCGTCGCCCATCCCGTCCCCCCAATGAATCAGTCTGGAGCAGAATTCTTCGAACGCTACCTGACAAGCTCAGTGAACCTGGTCGCGGAGCTGGAGGGACCTGTTCTCTTCATGGGTGATTTCAACGCAAGTCCCTGGTCCCATCTCTTTCCGAGCATCTCTCAAAAAACAGGGCTCCAAGACTCCGGTCGCGGACGCGGTTTCCAATCCACCTGGAACCGATGGAACCCTCTCCTCACCACACCCATCGATCACGTCTTCCACAGCGCGGAACTCCAACCAACCGCCCGGAGCATCGGCCCCGCCAACGGCTCCGACCACTCCCCCATCCTCCTCGACTTCGCCTTCCACCCCACTCTCCCCACACCCAAACCAGCTCCCCCCAACAAAAACACC
>JAPKDA010000149.1 GCA_028822695.1 Akkermansiaceae bacterium | reverse complement strand
GAACAGATTTTGTTGCGCAAATCGGATGTTCGGGCAGGTTGGGGGTGCCCCGAATTTTACTCATGCTTGTTCTGCTCTCTCCCGCCAAGTCCTTGGATTATGAGTCTCCGCTTTTGACGAAGAGAGCGACGCAACCCCGCTTGACGGAGCGGGCCGGGGAGTTGGTGGACCAGTTGCGGAAGTTGTCGCCGGGGCAGTTGAAGACGCTGATGTCGATCAGCGATAAGCTCGCAGAGTTGAATCATGAGCGATACACGGTTTGGGAGTCGGATTTTACGAAGGAGAACAGCCGGGCGGCGATCTTGGCGTTTACGGGGGATGTTTATCAGGGGATGAATCTGGCGGAATGGTCGGCAGATGATTTCACGAGGGCTCAGAAGCAGATTCGGATTCTCTCCGGTCTCTACGGGGTGCTGCGGCCACTGGATTTGATGCAGCCGTATCGGCTGGAGATGGGGACTCAGTTAAAAAACAAGCGAGGGAAGAATCTCTACGAATTTTGGGGGACTGAAATCACGGATCTGGTGAATGCGGATCTGAGGAAGTCGGGGTCTGATAAGGTGATCAATCTTGCTTCGAACGAGTACTTTTCATCGGTGAAGAAGAAGGAGCTGAAGGGGGAGCTGATTACTCCTGTTTTCAAGGATGAGAAGAATGGGAAGTATAAGGTGATTTCGTTTTTTGCAAAGAAGGCCCGGGGGATGATGGCGGATTATGTGGTGAGGAATGGGGTGACGGATCCGGCGGAGTTGAAGAAGTTTAGGGCGGGGGGGTATCGGTTTAGTCAGGAAGGATCGGATGAGGGGACGATGCTGTTTTTGCGGAAGGAGCAGTGATTTGCCTGCGGCGTGGAAGGTCGGAAGGTCGGGGGAGGGGGACGTGTAAGATCAAGCGGGAGGGGAGAGCCGGGGTTGGGGGGCGGGTTGAAAACCCACGCTCCTATAGGGAGGGGAAGTGCGCACCCTCGGGGGTGCGGAGGGATTTGATCATGACCGGGGACGGTCACGCCACGGGGCGGAAGCACGTGGTGCTTCCGCTACTTGGCCAGGTGGTTGGCGGTGTAGTAGAAGGTGCGGTTGTGGAGAGCGGTGCTGGAGGCGGATTTGAAGTCGCCGAGGGAAATTTTGTAGATGCGGCCGGGGGCGAGGTTTTCGACGTTGAACTGAATGGTATTTTTGTCGCTGGCGGAAACCTTGCTGAGCTTGTGGTCCTTCTTGTTTTCCATGGGGCTGCCGTAGGTCCACTTGGATTGGTAGGTGAAGGAACTGACGGAGACGTTTTGGTCGGTGGCGGCGTCTTTGGAGAGGTCTTGGGAGAAGGTGAGCTGGAAGCCCTTTTTGGTGAGCTTGATGGCGGTGATGTCGAAGGGGTCGTTGCCGGTGGTGGTGATGCGTTGGAGGCCTTCAGAGTTTTTGCCCCAGCCGCGGACGGTTTGGCCGATGTAGAGGGACTTGCCATCGGGGGAGAAGCGGAGGCGGTTGTTGCCGGAACGGAGGCCGCCGTCGTTGATGAAGTGGGTGCAGGAGCCTTGGAGCTCGCCATTCACTTCGTCGAGCATGATGCGGGAGATGCGGGTGCCGTTGTTGTCGGCGAGGAGGAGCTGGCCGGCGAAGGCCTTGCTGAAGGATCCGTCGCGGGGGATCTCGATGGGGTCGGAGGCGGAGCGGTTGAGTTCGCCGTGGGGGATTTGGACGGCGGGGAGGGTGCGGTGTTTGTTGTAGGCGTCGAGGTCGTTGCGGTAGGTGAGGAGGGGGTCTTTGTCCGCGGGCCAATCTTTGTCCCAGACAAGGCTGGAGGGGTGGCCGTAGAAGTTACCTTTTTTGATGAGGTAGAGAGGGGTGGTGGCTTTCCAGTCGCCCTGGTTGTCGCCGCACCAGAGTCGGCCGGCGGAGTCCTGGTAGATGCCGTTGGGCATGCGGAAGCCGGAGGCGATGGGGGTGAGGGTGCCGTCGGGGGCGTAGTGGAGGATCCAGCCGCGGTATTTGACGGAGGAGAAGTTGCGGCCGCGGCGGCCGAAGGCGGAGTATTCGTCGCGGGTGTGGAGGAAGGTGGGGCCGTTGTGGGAGGCGGTGCCGACGGCGAGGTAGTAGCCGCCTTTGCCATCGGGGCAGAGGGCGTTGGTCTCGTGGTAGTTGCCGCTGAGGCCCCAGCCGTCGGCGAGGCAGTTGTAGGTGTCGGCGCTGCCGTCGTTGTTGGTGTCGATGGCTTCGGTGAGTTCGGCCATTTGGCTGACGAGGACGCGGCCGGGTTCGGGAGCCCAGATGCCGCAGCCGTTGTGGAAGCCGCTGGCGAAGTGAGACCACTGGAAGGCTTTGGGGTCGGCGACGGGTTTGGCGCGGAGGACGTCGCCGCGGCGGAGGCAGACGTAGAGGTCGCCTTCGGGGTCAAAGGTGATGCCGCCGACTTCGGCGGGGACGTTTTTGGGGAAGGCGATGTCTTCGAGGGTGAAGTAGTCGGTCCACTTTGCGCCGGCGGCGGTGGAGACGAGGGCGGTGAGGATGAGGAGGGAGAGGGAAATGCTGCGCATTTTGGTGATCGGTTGTCGGTTATCTGGGGGGCCTGTGACCGGGATGGTCACGCCACTGGTTATTCTCCTTTGGCGAGGGATTGGATGTAGAGGACGAGGGATTGGTATTCGAGGTCCTTGAGGACGTAGGGCGGCATGTAGTTGGGTGGGAAGCCGTCGACGGTTTTGGCGTTGGGGGTTTTAATGGACTCGAGGATGTAGTCGTCATCGGCGGTGACGGGCTCGTCGAGTCCGGTGATCTTGCGTTTGGATCCGTGGAGTCCGGCGAAGGTGGGGGCATGGCTTTTGGCGCCGTCGGTGGAGTGGCAGGTCATGCAGCCATAGGTTTCGTAGAGGAGTTGGCCGGCAGTGACGGAGGCCTCTGTGATTTTCATGTTCCGGGGGAAGCCTTGGTAGGTCTTCAAGTTTTTGCCGGAGAGGAGGATGACGAGGTCGCCGGGTTTGTCGTGGGTGGTGGTGATGTCACCGTCGTTGGATTTGTAGCTGAGTTTGGCTTTTGGTTCGCAGGTGAACTCGGCTTGGAGGGTGAGTTCGTCCTCGGAGGGGAGGATGCGGGTGGTGATGGTGTGGGCGCCGGCTTTGAAGCGGAAGGTGGGGGCACCGTCGACGAGGGTGTAGCCGAGGAATTTGGGTTGGATTTTGGCTGCGGAAAGGCTTTTGCCGTTGAGGTGGAGGGGGTGCGCGCCGGAGGTTTGGTGGAAGAGGTTTCCGATGAGGTGGGGGACGTAGTTGTGGGAGAGGCGGTTGCCGCGCGAGGGGTCGCCCCAGTAGGGATACATGTCGAGGAAGCCGCCCTGCCAGGCGTAGAGGAGGCGGCATTCGGTGGTGTCGAAGCAGTAGGAGAGGCCGGGGCCGTGGTTGACGCCGATGGCGGCGGGGATGCCGGAGACGGTTTTGTATTCGCCTTTGACGTCTTTGCCTTGGCCGGGGCTGTATTTGGGGGACTTTGCGCCGCGGCCGTGGTGGGCGAAGACTTCTTCGTCGAGGCCGGGGTCCGGCATGTAGGTGCGGAGGATGAGCGGCTTGTCGTAGTCGCCGAGGGGCTTGTTGTCGAAGGTGAGGGGGGCGGCCGGGAGGAGGGCCGGGAGGAGGGTGAGGAGGAGGAAAATGCGGCGCATTTTGGTGATCGGTTATTGGGGAGGAGGTGGGAGTGGTGTATTACAGCGTTCGGTCGCTGATTGTTACGTCGAATTGTGAATCATGCGGGGGATGGGGAAGGGGAGAACGCCGAACGTCAAACACCGAATGTTGAATGGGAGAAAGAGTGGAAGAAACACCCAATGTCGAACAAAGAATGTCCAATGATGAAGGGAAAGAGGGGGAGCAGGCCCCAGAGGACTGGTTCTCGGAAATTGGTTCCGGAATTAAAGGAGTTTCCCGAAAGCTTTTAGATCACGTGCCACCGGAGATTCGCAGTAAAGTGGTCGAGCAGGCACGTTCTCATGGACCCGGGGCTGCGGCTGCAGCCATCAATGCTGCGGCCCTGAAGACCAGAAATCTTAAAGCAAAACTTGCTCTAAAAACACTGGGAGGTCTGCTCAAGTTACTCGACTCCAAAGGCCCCAAAAAGTGATTGGGATTGATGGGGCTTAACCGGCGCATTTTGGGCAGCGGCCGAAGAATTCCAGTTCGTGGTAAAGGTCAACGAAGCCGGTTTCCTGGCGGATTTCTTCTTCGAGTTTGTGGACGGGGCAGGGGGCGTCAATGGGTTCGATGGAGCCGCAGTCGGTGCAGATGAGGTAGTCGCGGTGTTGGCCGGGGACTAAGAGCGTGAAGTAGGCCGCGCGTTCGTGGAAGCCGAGGCGGCGGACCATGCCTTTGTCACTGAGGCGTTGGAGGAGGCGGAAGACGGTGGCTTTGTCACACTGCTGGGAGAGGTGGCTGCAGGAGGTGAGTTCAGCCAAGGTCATGGGCCGGTTGTGTTCGGCGAGGCAGGTGAGGATGGCTTCGAGCGCTTTGGTGCGACGAAGTCCGGCCGAGCGGGCTTTTTCGAGGAGGTCGTCGTGGAGTGACATGGTTTGGCCCGCTGCGCGGGAGTGGGAAGTGATC
>JAPKDA010000148.1 GCA_028822695.1 Akkermansiaceae bacterium | reverse complement strand
CGGTCCTTGTCGGGGTCACTCCTGATGCCCACCTGGTTTGAGTGAGAGGATGGCGTCGACCATTTGGCTCAGTTGTTCCTCGTTGTATTGAGGGTTGGGGGGCATGGGGATTTCGCCCCAGGCACCGACGCCGCCTTTGAGGATTTTCTCCATGAGGAGTTTTCGGGCGCCTTTTTGGTCGCGGTATTTGTCGGCGACGTCGGTGTAGCGGGGGCCGATGGATTTGACCTGGGTTTGGTGGCAGGAGAGGCAGACGGCTTCGGCGAGGAGGGGGTAGCCGGGGTGCTTTTCGGCGATGCCGGCGAGGCGGGGGTCGGGGCCAGCGTTGGCGTTGGCGGCAAGTTTGTCGGGAGAGTAGCTGACTTTCTTCAGCTTGCCGTCATTGCCGTCGTACCAAGTGGAGCAGTACTCGAGGACATACATCGATCCGTCGGGGCCGAGTTCGACGTCGGCGGGGTGGATGAATTTTTTGCTGAGCAGCCAGTCTTTCTTCCAAGCGATGCCGCCTTCCTCATTGAGCTTGGTGAGTTGCATGCGGCCGTTGTTCCAGTCGTAGGTGATGAGGCAGCCGTCGAGTTCCTTGGGCAGCTTGATGGGGGAGGGGTCGAAGTCGTCATAGTAGTAGACGGGGCCGGCGCAGTAGCAGGAGCGGGGTTGGAACCAGAGGGGGATGCGGGCGGGGGGGAGGGTTTCGAGGCCGGTGTTGAGGCGGGATTTATTTTGGGGGGCGGAGGCGACGAATTTGTCGCCGAGCTTCTTCTTTTCGAAGTCGTAGGCGGCGTAGGCCTTGTTGTCGGCGACGAAGTAGGGCCAGCCGTAGTTGCCAGCAGTGGGGGCTTGGTTGATCTCGCAGTAGCCACGGGGCCCGCGGTCGCTGTTCTGGCCAGCGTCGGGACCGACCTCGCCCCAGTAGAGGATGTTGGTGCGTTGATCGACGCCGATGCGCCAGGGGTTGCGGCAGCCCATGGCGTAGATCTCGGGTTTGGTGTCGCGGGTGCCGGGGGCGAAGAGGTTGCCCTTGGGGATCTCGTACTTGCCGTCGTCGGTGGGGCGGATGCGGAGGATTTTGCCGCGGAGGTCGTTGGTGTTTCCGGAGGTCCGCTGGGAGTTTTGATGTTCGAGTTTCTTGATCTCGTTCAAGGGCGCATAGCCGGAGGACTTGAAGGGGTTGGTGTTGTCGCCGAGGGAGAGGAAGAGGTTGCCTTTGGCATCGAAGGCGAGGGAGCCGCCTTCGTGGCAGACGCCGTCTTCGCGACTTTGCGGGATATGGAGGAGGATTTTTTCGTTGGAGAGGGTGCCTTTCTTGAAGGTGAAGCGGGAGAGACGGTGTTCCTCCGGGCTGGGTGGGGAGTAGATGACGTAGATCCAGCCGTTCTTCATGAAGTTGGGATCGGCGGTGATGCCGAGGAGTCCGGTCTCGCGGGATTTTTCACCGGTTTTGATGGAGACGTCGAACTGCTTGACGACTTTCGTTTCACCGGATTTTGGGGAGTACCACTTCAGAGCTCCGGTCCGTTCGACGATGAAGACGTCTTCGGTGGGGAGGACGGTGATTTCCATGGCGTCAACGAGGCCTTCGACGAGGGTGTCGACCTGGAAGTGACTATCGTCGGGGACTTGGGCACTGACGAAGGGGGCGGCGAGGAGGGCGAGGGAGAGGGCGAGTTTCATGGGTGTCTGGGAAAAGTTTGGTAGCGAAGATGCGCAGGAGCTGTGGGATGTTTACGGGTTGAGGAGGGAGTGACAAGCTCCGGGGGGCCTTCGGCCCGGTTATCGGTTATCAGTGATTAGGGAGAGAGGGGAACCACGAACTGGGCGCGAATTGGGATTGGGAGAAAGGGGGGGCCTGTGACCGAAACCCATCTTTCGCGAAACGCTACGGAGGGCAGGCTGGTCACGCCACGGTGGGGCGGGCTAAAGATCCGCGGTCCCAGGGGAAAAAAGATGGAAATGGGGGGGTGGGGCCGGTTGAGGGGTGGATGATCACTCAGTCACACAAAGTTTGCATAAAGGGCGGAGCGGAGCGTCGGGGGGATACCATGACCTCTGCAAAGAAAGCTTCAGCCCTCCTTTTGGCCGCCGGGTTGGCGGTCCTGCTCAGCTCTTGCTCGAGCCCAACGAATTTCAGCTCAGCGCTGCGCCAGACTTCACCGCCGATCGATCAGCGGGCTGGCTTGAGCGAGGCGCACTATTCCTATTGGTCTGATCCGCTGCCGTCGGCACCGCTGAGTGTGTGGATTGATTTGAGTGATCAGACGGCGAGTTTCTACCGCGCCGGGGTCCAGGTGGGACAGTCGCGGGTGGCGACGGGCAAGGCCGGGCATTCCACGCCGACGGGTTCATTCACGATCATGGAAAAAGTCGCGAACAAGCGCTCGAATCTTTACGGACGGATCTTTGATCGCCACGGAAACGTGGTGGTGTCGGATGCCGACACGCGGATCCACCGTGTTCCATCCGGAGGTCGCTACATCGGAGCGCCGATGACTTACTGGATGCGTTTGACGGGATTTGGAATAGGGATGCACATCGGAGCGATTCCGAATCCAGGCAGTCCTGCGTCACATGGATGTATCCGGATGCCGGCGGAGATGGCACGGACCTTGTTCGAGAAGTCGTCGGTGGGAACGCGGGTGACGATCGTGCAGTGAGATTGGAAGGCGGGAGGCGGAATACAGAGGTCAGAGGTCGGAGGGGTTGGCGGAGGCTGGGCGCGAGAGCTGTGGAGGACCACAGCAGTCCGAGAGCCTGCGGCGCGAAGACGGGGTTGATCTTTAGCGTTTGATCTTGGGTGAGACCCAGGCCTTGAGTCCCTCCTGTTCGTGATCCGGTTCGCGGTCGGAGATGACGAGGGGGAGACGGGAGATCATTTGAGCGATGAATTTTGGTCCGTGGGCCTCGAGGTCGAGACAACTTTCGCCGGCAAGGTTATTGGCGAGTTCGGCATTGCGCTCGGTGGGCTCGTTGTCGACGTAGTCGGGTTCCACTTCGAAAAAGAAGATGGGTTTGCCGTTGGAGATGACTTGGAATGATTTCATGGTTGCTAGTAATGAATCGAATTCACCGAGAATTGTAGCGAATCCGTGGACGTGAGTAAAGATGGCATCCGGGCAGTGCGGGTTTCGGAGGGAGGCGCGGGGTAGGGATGACTTGCCGGTGACGCGGCTGTGGCCGGGCCTTTCGCTGGATGGAAGCCAGCGCCACTTTGGGGGATGGAGCTTGGGGGGCTGGGAAGTCCGCGGGACCTTTGGCAGGCTGGACCGATCAAGGGGGGGGCGGTAGGGTCGGGGGGAGATGGAATTTGACCCGACGAAGTTGCCCTACCTGCATGGTGGGGGGTTGGGGCGGGCGGGGTTTAAGAGGGAGGCGGAGGACTTTGTGGTGGAGGAGGTGCTGGGGTTTGAGCCTTCGGGGGAGGGGGAGCATTGCTTGTTGTGGGTGGAGAAGCGGGAGTTGGACAGCAATGTGGTGACGACGCTTTTGGCGGATGCACTGGGGATTCGGCGGAGGTTGGTGAGTCATTGTGGGTTGAAGGATCGGCAGGCGGTGACGCGGCAGTGGTACAGTGTGCATTTGCCGGGGGTGGAGTCGCCGGAGGCGGAGGTGCTGGAGTCGGAGGGGGTGCGAATTCTGCGGGTGACGCGGAACGGGCGGAAGTTGCGTCGTGGAACGCATGTGGGGAATCGGTTTGCGATTCGGCTGCGGGAACCGGACTTTGATTTGTCGGCGGCGCGGGAGCGGTGGGAGTTGTTGGAGAAGCGGGGGGTGCCGAATGTGTTTGGGCCGCAGCGGTTTGGTTACGGAGGGAGGAATGTGGAGAAGGCCCTGGCGATGTTTCGCGGGGATTTCGTGACGCGGGACCGGATGTTGCGGGGGCTGTTGTTGTCAGCGGCGCGGAGTTGTTTGTTCAATGCGGTGGTGGCGGAGCGGATGGCGCGGGGGAATTGGGATGTGCCGATGGAGGGAGAGGTGTTTGGGATTGCGGAGAACCGGTCGTTGATTCTGCCGGAGAAGATTCGGGGGGATGAGGCGGCGCGGTTTGTGGCGGGAGTGGTGGAGTTGACGGCGCCGTTGTGGGGGGAAGGAGACTTGGTGAGTGTGGGGGAGGTGGCGGAGATGGAGCGGGAGGTGGCGGAGCGATTTCCGGAGTTGGTGGCGGGGATTGAGGCGGCGGGGATGAAGCAGGAGCGGAGGGTGCTGCGGGTGCGGCCGCGGGAGGGGGAGATGGAGGTCTTGGAGGGAGGGGATTTGGTGGTGCGGTTTGTGTTGCCGAAGGGGACGTATGCGACGGGGGTGTTGCGGGAATTTGCGGAGTGGGATTGAATACTCAATGTGGAACAAGGAATGCCCAATGACCAAGGAGGGAGAGGGAGTTGCCGCGAAAAGGCACAGAAGGCACGAAAAGAGAGGGATGGGAGACTAGGGTAGAAGGGGGGGCCCGGGCGACGTGTTCGGGCTACAGGTAGGGTGATCATTGATGATCGGTTCAAGGCCTCGGATGGTGGTGGTGTGGGAACAGGGGGAAGAGTTTCATGGCAAATTGGTCGCAGGTCCCAAGTCTACGGTCGCAGGTCGGGGAGCGGGAAGGGTGGGG
>JAPKDA010000041.1 GCA_028822695.1 Akkermansiaceae bacterium | reverse complement strand
GAGGTCGGAGGTCGGGAAGAGGGGGGAGCTTTTGAGTGGTCGGATCCGGGGCGTTCGTGGTACTAGGGCCTCCTTCCGATGGACGACTATAACCGCCGCGAATTCATCCGCACCTCCTTGCCGGGGTTTCTTGGTCTGACTCTGGCGTTGCCCGGGATCACGGCAATGGCTACCCGGGCCAACGGGAAGGAAGGGAGATTGGATCAGAGTAAGAAGATCAACTGGGATGCGTTTCTGGAGGGAGTGGCCAAGGAGTCGGCGCGGCAGCATCTCGACGATTGGAATGAGCTGGCCTATGTGAAGAAGGTGCAGGCGATCGCCAGCCAGCTCCGCTTGGACGATCCCGTGCTTTTGGAGGCGTTTAAGAAAGCGGAGGTTGGAATCGGAGACGGCAGCATCGATTTTGACCGTCTCGAGAAGCAGAAAGACTTTCAGATCAGCTATTTGCAATTTGAGAAAGGCGAGAAGATCCGGCATCATGACCATCCCGGGATGACCGGCGTGTTGCTTTGCGCTACTGGCGAGCTGGTGACGGAGAACTACACGCTGCTCGATGAGGAATTGGACGAGTCGAAGGAGTTGAAGGAGTCGGGGGGGCAAGGCGCGGAGGGAGAAGAGATTGCGGTCAAGCGGGTGCTGTTGAAGGGGGCTGGCCGGACAGTCTTGAAGAAAGGAGGGACGGCGAATTTGACCTCCAAACAGCGCAATATTCATCGGGTCGAGGCTCGCAAGCTCTCGCAGATCATTGATGTTTTTGCTCCGCCTTATAATCGCGAGCGGGGTGCGGCGACGAAGTGGTTCACGGTTGATGAGGAGCGGTATCGGGGGCGCAAGGGGGTTTACGAGGCGGTGTTGGGGTAGGACTTGGAGGTCGGAGGTAAGAGATCGGAGGAGAGGAGACTAGTGCACCGACCAGGAAGTTAGTGTGCATTCGAAATAGAATTGGTACCGGAAATGGTCAGCGGTCTTTGACCGGGTCAGGAGAGAGGACGCGGGCCTTTTCCCCGATTTCTGCGTGACTCTTCGGTCGTTGGTCCCGACCAACTCCACTCATCGCGCCTTGAGCTCGAGGAAAATTCCTCGCGTCGAATGCACACTAGCTTCCCGGCCAATGCACTAGCCGGCTGAGGCCGGGAGGGATTTGGTCATGACCGAGACGGTCATGCCACGGGCGCCGCCGAAGGGACGAAGTGCTTCCGCTATGCGGGGGAAGCGGGTTGGAAACCCACGCTCTTTTGTCTAGAGCTCTCCTGGAAAGGGGTCTGGTTCGAGGAGGCCGGCTTCGACGAGGAAAGCGTCGGCGGCGCGGAGGGTGATCGCGAAGTTTTGTTGGTGGGAGTTGTAGTTGAAGAAGGTGTGGCCGCCGGATTGGAAGTCGATGAGTTCGCAGCGGTTTTTCTTCTTGGCGTAGAGCTTGGCGAACTTGGCGACTTGTTCGAAGGGGACGACGCGGTCCTGTCGGGCGTGGAAGATGATACAGGGAGGGAGGCCTTTTTGTTTGGCGTGCTCGGAGGGGCTGTGGGCCTTGGCTGCTTTGGGGGTGGGGAAGCGGTCGGCGCAGATGCCTTTGGGGGTGACGTTGACGACGGGGCTGAGAAGGAAGAGGGCGGCTGGGCGGAATTGTTCGCCGGGCTCAGTGCTTATTTTGGGGAGGGTGGTGCAGCAGAGGGCGAGGTGGGCGCCGGAGCCGGCACCGGCGAGGATCATCTTGTCCGGATCGACGCCGAGGAGGTGGGCGTTGGTGCGGATGAAAAGTTGGATCATGGCAGCGTCCTCAAGCGCGTCGAGGGGGGTGACGCCTGCCTGCTTGTTGCTGACGCGATATTCCACGGTGACGGTGACTGCGCCACGCATGGCGAAGTGGAGGCAGTGAGGGGCCATCTGGGTGGGCATGGAGGAGTCCCAGAGGCCGCCGTGGAAATGGATGACGATGGGACGTCGGTCGTTTTCGGGGTCGTGATCGTGGGGAACGAAGAAATGGGCGACGAGATCGCCGTGGGGTGAGTTGAAGTAGATAAAGGAGTGGGCGTTCTTTAGGAGTTCGCGGTCCCGGGCCTCGCCGATGGGCGGGGCTTTGATGAGTTCTTCAATCACAGTTCGGCGGAGGGAGAGAGGTTGGAGAAAAAGAATGTTCACTCCGGACGGGAGTTGTCCATAGTTTCGTCATCATGAAACCGCTTTTATCCCGAATCGCGCTTTGTCTCCTTGCTCTTGTCCTTGCGGCGGAAGTCCGTGCGCAGGACACAGCGACCCTGCACGATCAGTTGGCCGGGGTTTACGGTGTTTGGCGGGATTCGATGGTAACGAGGAATCTGTCGCGGTGGCAGGCAAATACGAGTCATCGGCGTCAGGTGGTGGTCAAGAATCGGATTTACTCGGAACGTGGGTCGTTTCCAGCGGCCTTGTTTGCGTTGCCGGTGGCTCCGCCATCTCTGCGGAGCTTGAAGTCGATGCAGGTGAAATTGAAGGGGGCGACGGCGAAGATCGTGTACTTTGGGAAGGTGGATTTCGGTGTGGGTGGAGCGCCGAGTGATAATTTGTTGGTTTTGGATTTCGTGAATGAGAACGGTCGGTGGAAGTATGACAATGCCGAGTTCGTGAACATCTCGGCGTTGAAGGGGGTGCGGGAGCAGTTGAAGAAGGGGGATTTGAAGTTTTTGGCGTCGCCGGACTTTTTGCCGTCGGGGAAGGTTGCGCCGACACCGATCGCGGTGAATGGGCCGGTGAAGTACATCGCGAAGGCGTATGTGTATTGTCCGGGTCGGGAGGTGCAGTTGCAGATCAACAGGATCAGCCGGCACCTCTTTCAGAATACGAAGAAGGCGGAAGTGATCAGTGGTGGTGCGAGGGATGGGAGGAATGATGTGCAGTTTGCGATCAAGTCGCTGCCCGGAAGTATGGGAACGGAGCCGATGGCGATCCGGGTGTATTTGCTCTCCGAGATTCAGGGGGTGAAGCCGGTGATGATCTTGGACTATGAGGTGAAGGAGAAGGAGAAGCCGAAGGCGAACGGGACGATGAATTTCGTGGTGGGGCCGGCGGCGGCGAAGGCGGTGAAGGGGAGGTAGGCGCTTAGCGCCCGTAGTCGGAAGTCGGAGGTCCCAAGTCGAAGGATGAGAGGTGGCGGAGGCGGGTTTTGGTGGCGTAGGTGGTTTATGGGGAGGGGATGGTGATGATGATGTTAGGGTTTGCAGTGATTACAACACGAGAGGTTGTTCTGTCGGACGACGAGGAATCCGGTTGAGTCGTCGCTAGCGCGACGAGGACTTTTGGGTGAACGGATTCCGGGGATTGAAACCCACGCTCCATATTGGGAATTGCCGGCTGGGAATCCAGCGCCACTTTGGGGCGCTGATGGGATTTTTCTTAGTCGGGGCGATTTTCCTTCATGGTGGGGAAGGAGGCGCTGAGGTTGAGTGGGTCGGGGGGGGAGAGGGGGAGGGTTTCGCCGTCGGGGGAGAGGTAGTGGCCGTAGGAGAGGGGGATGACGGTGAGGCAGATGAGAGGTTCTTCGTGGGTGCCGAGTTTGGTGTAGGTGATGACGGCGGCGCGGTGGGTGGCGCGGGAGAGGGTGATGGTGTCGTCTGGCTTGAAGTAGTCGCTGGCAGGTTCCTCTGCGGTGGGAAGGAGTAGTTCGATGACGACGGGGAAGGATGCTGCTTCATCGGTTTCCCCGGTTTCGACGAGGGCCTGGGCGCGGATGGCGAGGCCGGGGTGGAAGAAATCGGCCGGGGTGAGTTTGCGGACGTGGGAGACGATATAGTTGCCTTCGACGTAGGTGGGGGCGGAGGGTTCCTTGTAGTTGGTGAGGTAGTCGCGCTTCCGGGCGAGGTTGTAGGCGTCGAGGCGCTTGTCCTTGAGAGGAAAGAACTTGGTGAAGGCGGTTTTGGGATCGGCGGGGTCGCCGTCGGGGCATTCCTTGGGGGCGAATTCGGTGACGGGAGGAAGGCGCTTGAGTTTCCGCAGGATCTCGTAGTTCTGTGGGCGCTCGGGGTAGTTGAAGATGTAGAGGCAGGTGGTCCAACTGATGACCGCGAAGGCAGCGGCAAGAAGGTTGGCGAGGAGCCACCAAAAGAACGGGGGGCGCTTCCGGATGAAATCCTTGATGTCCTCTTTGGCCACGGGCGGAGAAAATTAGGAGCAGGTGGTGCCGTCGAGGGCGGGGTCGGTGGGAGGGACGATGCCTTCTTCTTTGGGTTCGAAGGAGGTGCCGCAACCACAGGAGCGGGCCGCGTTGGGATTGACGATCTTGAATCCGATGTCGTTGAGGTCGCTGGAGTAGTCGATGTGGCAACCGCGGAGGTGTTCGTGGCTGTCGGGGGCGAGAAAGACGCGGACGCCCTCCTGCTCGACCACGGTGTCCTCGGGTTCGGAGGCCCCGACTTTCATGACGTATTGGAGGCCTGCGCAGCCGCCTCGTTGGACGCCGAGGCGGAGGCCATCGGACGCGGAGGCCTTCTTGGCCGCGAGGAGGGCTCGGAGTTCCTGAACGGCGTTGTCGGTGAGGGTAATCATGGCAGGTGGCTATCTGCGGGGAAGATGCCGCAGGGTGGGCGGGTTCGCCAGTGTTTCTTTTGTGGGAGACTGGGGATCGGGGACTGGAGACTGCCCGTTGATTTCGCTGATTGAGGCTGATTGGGGAAAGGGGGCCCGGAGATCGGAGGGTGGAAGGATGGGTCGGACTGAAGGCCGTGGTCCCAAGGTGGAAGCGGAAAGAAGGAGATTAGCCGGCTGAGGCTGGGAGAGGTTTGTTCATGACCGGGACGGGTCATGCCACGTTCTGGGCCTTGCGTGATGGGGCCGGGGGGGCAATGATTGGGGGAGATGCCGCAGGTCCATGTGATGAGTGATGCCCTCGCCAGCCAGGTGGCGGCGGGAGAGGTGGTGGAGCGGCCGGCGAGTGTGGTCAAGGAGTTGATCGAGAACAGTCTCGATGCGGGGGCGAAGGAACTGTGGGTGGAGGTGCAGCGTGGGGGGGTGGCGATGGTGAAGGTGACGGATGATGGTTGTGGAATGAGCCGAGAGGATGCGTTGTTGAGTTTGGAGCGGCATGCGACGAGCAAGCTACGGACGAAAGAGGATTTGGAGACGGTGATGACGATGGGTTTTCGAGGGGAGGCGATGCCGAGTATCGCGAGTGTGTCGCGGTTGCGGTTGACGACGCAGGAGCGGGATACGGTGGAGGGTGTGGAGGTGTTGGTAGAAGGAGGGAAGACGAAGGATGTTCGTGAGGCAGGGTGTTCGCCGGGGACGGTGGTGGAGGTGCGGGAATTATTTTTCAATGTGCCGGCGCGACGGAAGTTTCTGAAGAGTGAGTCGACAGAGGCGTCGCATATAGATCATCAGGTCAGGGTGCATGCGCTGGCGTCGCCGGAGACGCGGGTGGTCTATCGGAAGGATGGGCGGACGGTGTTGGACGTGGCGCCGACGGGGGATCGTCGCTTGCGGATTGGGGATTTGTTCGGGCGGGATGTGGTGGGACGCTTGATTGAGATCGAGGGGGCGGAGCGGCCGGGGATGTCGTTGAGTGGGTATTTGCTGCCGGCGTCGGAGGCGCGGAAGAGTCGGCGGGCGCAGTTTTTGTTTTTGAATGGCCGGCCGGTGGAGGACCGCTTGGTGTTTCGTGCGCTGGAGGATGTGTGCCGCGGGGTGTTGCCGGAGGGGCGCTATCCCGGGGCGTGGTTGTGGTTGGAGATGGATCCGGCCTTGGTGGATGTGAATGTGCATCCGGCGAAGCGGGAGGTGAGATTTCACCGGGAGAGTGAGTTACGGCGTTTGGTGGCGGATGCGGTGGGGGCAGCTTTACGGCCTTCGCAAGTGCGGCCGGTGGTGGTGGGGCGTGGGGAGGAGGTCGCGGCGCGTGAGGCAGTGGCGCCGGACGTAATTTCCTCGGAGGTCGGGGTGATTTCCCGGGAACCGGCGGAAGTGGAGGAGATGATGCCGCGGGAGGCCGCGGAGACCTGGCAGGTGGAATCGCAGCCGGAATTGCCGAGGGGGGAGGCGGAGGAGCCGGCGAAGGCACCGAGTTTCCGGGTGGTGGGGGCGGTGTGTGGTGAATATGTGGTGCTGGAGGCTCATGACGGTCCGGTGTTGTTGGACCCGAAGGCGGCGCGGGAGCGGATTTTGTATGAGCGTTTTCTGAAGGGGGCCGCAGAGGGACAGGCTGAGTCTCAGGGATTGTTGGTGCCGGTGTTGTTGGAGCTGGATGCGCGGGATGCGAGTGTTGTGCTCGGCAATGTGGATAACTTTGCGGATGCAGGGATGGAGGTGGAGTCGTTTGGTGGGACGACCGTGCAATTGAGGGCTTTGCCTGCGTTATTAACAGAGGCGGATCCGAAGGCGCTGCTGCTGGATTTGGTGGATGAGATGGCCGATGGGCCGGGGCGAAGTGGGAAACGTTTAGCCTTTGAGAAGTTTGCGGAGCGGCTGGCGGTGGTGGGAGCTCGGGGGGAGAAGTGTCGGGGGGAGGGGGCGAAGGGATTGTTGGAGGAGCTGTTTGCGTGTGATTTGCCGTATTGCACTCCGGGAGGGCGGCCGACGCTGGTGCAGATCTCGCTTTCGGAGTTGGCTCGAAAATTCGGAAAAAGCTGATCGATGTGCGCAAGGGCTTGCGCCCGGTCCGCGGGGTGTTACAACCCCGTCACTGAGCATGGCAGGCAAGCTGACCTACAAAGATGCGGGCGTAGATACGGTAAAGGCAGCAGCCTTGGTCGGAGAGATCAAGACGCACGTCAACCGGACGCAAAAGCAGCGGCAATTGATGGGAGCCTTCGGGCTTTTCGCAGCCGCATACGAGCTAAAGGGTTACCGCGAACCGGTCATTGTGACGGGGTGCGACGGGGTGGGAACCAAGCTTGAAGTTCAACTCGAACACGATCGTCTCGAAGATGCCGGCAAGGATCTCGTAGCGATGAGCGTGAACGACATCCTGACGACAGGTGGCGATCCGCTGATGTTTCTCGATTACATCGGGATGGCCAAGCTGGATGATCCGTTGATCACGCGCTTGGTCGGGGGGATGGCAGACTATTTGGAAGAGTGCGGATGCATTCTGGCCGGTGGTGAAACGGCGGAGATGCCGGGGATCGTGCCGCCGGGTGTTGTCGAGCTTTCTGGATTTGCGATCGGGTGTGTGGAGAAATCAGAGATGGTTGATCCGAGCACGATTGCGGAGGGAGATGTTTTGGTGGGTTACGCTTCGGACGGTCCTCATGCGAACGGATGGAGTTTGGTGCGACGAGTTTTGGCGGAGCATGGGGATGATTTTTCCGAGGAGGACATCGTGTCACTGTTGGCGCCGACGCGCTTGTATCACGATGTGGTGCAAGCGGTTCGCGAAGCGAAAGTGACGCCGAAAGCCTGGGCGCATATCACCGGTGGTGGATTGCCGGAGAACCTCGAGCGTTTGTTTCAAGGTGCGCTGGGTGCGGATTTGGAGATTCCTCAGTGGGAGGGTGAGGCGGTGCAGAAGCTGCTGAGCCATGTGGATGAGGAGAGTCGCTTTCATACGTTCAACATGGGAATTGGCTGGGTCGTGGTGGTGGATCCCTCGGATGCTGATGCTGCGTGTGCGGCCGGCCCGGGGGGCACAGTGCTGGGCTCGGTCGGCACGACTGAAGGAGTTCGGGTCAAAGTGAAGGCGTGAACGAGCAACGATGAGCGATGACCTGAATCACGAGTGCGGCATTGCGGTGGTTCGCCTGAGGAAACCTCTGGCCTACTATCAGGACCGTTACGGTTCGGCGCTGTGGGGATTCAACAAGCTGTTTCTCCTGATGGAGAAGCAGCACAACCGGGGTCACGATGGGGTGGGGATCGGCTGTGCGAAGTTGGACATGGCCCTGGGGCAGCCTTATATCCACCGGAAGCGTGATGCCGCGAAGGATTCGTTGGCGGGAGTGTTTCGCAACGAGTTGAAGCGGTTCAACAAGATGGTTCGGAAGGGGGTGCTGGATTTGAAAGATCCCGAGGGGATCAAACAGAAGTTCGAGTTTGGCGGGGAGATTCTGATGGGGCATCTGCGCTACGGAACTTCGGGGCAGTTTGATTCCGGGAGTTGTCATCCGTATTTGCGTCGGAGCAACTGGCCGACGCGGACCTTGATGGTGATGGGGAACTTCAACATGACCAATGCTCGGGAGCTTAATGATAAGCTCATCCAGCGAGGTCAGCATCCGGTGTTCGGGACGGACACGCAGACGGTGTTGGAGGAGATTGGATTTCACCTCGATGAGGAGCACACGGACATCTACCGGCGATTGCGGGACGAGGGGGTTCCTGGGGAGAAGATTCCGGGACTGATTTCCTCGGAGATTGATGTGGCGAGAATCGTGGGTGATTCGGCGAGTGCTTGGGATGGTGGTTATTCGATCTCGGGAGTGGTTGGGAATGGAGACTTGTTTGTGTTGCGTGATCCGTTGGGGATCCGGCCCTGTCACATGTTGGTGACCGAGGACGTGATTGCATTTGCGTCCGAGCGGGTTCCGTTGATGACCGTATTTGAGACTGATCAGGATGCGGTGCAGGAACTGGAGCCGGGGACGGTGTGCACCGTGAAGAATGATGGAAGTATTTCGACGACGCGGTTTGCTCCAAAGGTTAAAAAGAAGCATTGTTCCTTTGAGCGGATTTACTTTTCCCGCGGCAACGATCCGAGCATCTACAAGGAGCGCAAGGCGATGGGTGCGGCGCTAGTGCCGCAGATTGTGGAGTCGATTGATGGGAACTTCGACAAGGCAATTTTTGCATTCGTTCCGAATACGGCGGAGACGGGCTACTACGGATTGATGGACGGCCTGCGGTTGTTCCGGCGGGAGCAAGTTCGGGCGGATATTTTGGCGGCGGCAAAGGAGGACCGGCTCACGGAAGGCTTGATCGATGACTTGATCATGCGCAATTGGCCGCGGGGTGAGAAGATCGCGCACAAGGACATCAAGATGCGGACGTTTATCTCCCAGGATAAGGGTCGGGCGCAGCTGGTGTCGCATGTTTACGACATTACCTACGGGCAGGTGGGGGAAGATGATGTGCTCGTGGTGCTAGATGACTCCATCGTGAGGGGGACAACGTTGAAGGAGTCGATTTTGAAGATTTTGGCGCGGACGAATCCGCGGAAGATCGTAGTGTGCTCGACGGCTCCTCAGATCCGCTTTCCTGATTGTTACGGCATCGACATGTCGGAGATCGGGCGATTCATCGCCTTCCAGGCGGCGGTGACCTTGCTGAAGCGTTCCGGACGTCGGGCGGTGCTGGATGAGGTTTATCGGGACTGCGTTGCAGAGTTGAAGAAGCCGAAAGAGGAGATGGGGAATGCGGTGAAGCGCATCTATAAGGATTTCACGGCGGAGGAGATCTCCGCGGAGATCAGCCGGATGGTTTATCCGGATGATTTGGAGTGGGACGGGGATGTGGATGTGATCTACCAGACCATTGAGAACCTCCATGCCTCGATCGAGGAGACCGCGGGAGACTGGTATTTCACGGGGGATTACCCGACTGAGGGGGGCTTTGCGATGGTGAACGTCGCCTATATTAATTGGTTCAAGGGTGTGGCGGGTCGGAGTTACGATTTGCCGTTGTAGGGGGAAGATTGCTTCCGGTGACTTGTCGCTTGTCTGGAGTCGTCGGGGCTGATGAAGTTGGGGGAGATGGTGATACCACTTTGGTTGCGGATTATTTTTGTCGTGTTGAGCAGTGCGATGACCGTGATGGTCTTTCCGCCAGCGGAGATTTGGTGGATGGGATTGTTGGCGTGGTTTCCCCTCCTGATCGGTCTGCACGGAGTCTCGCCGAAGATTGGCTTTCGGCTGGGATTGCTCTGGGGGCTGTTGACTTATGCGGTGACGCTTTCGTGGCTATGGTCGGTGTTCAAATTTCCGGCGGTGGGATTTTGGCTGTTGCTGGGGTGTTTTATCGGGGTATTTGGGGTGGCCTATGGCTGGGTGACGACGGAGAAACGAAAGGCGCTGTGGCCGGGATTGTTGGCGGCGGTGCTTTGGGTGGGGATTGAGTATTTTCGGGGCGAGTTGTTTACGTTGCGCTTTCCGTGGATCACTCCCGGGACTGGATTGCCGCCGAATGCGTTAACGCCGATCATTGGCGTCTACGGGGTGACGCTGGTGGTGCTGCTCGGATCGGCCTGGTTGGTGACCCCGGGGTGGTTGGCGAGGTTGACGGGTGCGGGGACGCTGTTGGTGATGACAGCTTTTGTGATGGGGCCGCAGATGTTTCATCGTTTTGTCGGGGGGCCGGTGAGCAATGGGGTCTTCAAGGTGGCCTTGGTGCAGAGTGAGGAGCCGAGTATTGATAGCTATCTGGATTTGACGAATTCGGTGCCGGAAGTTGTGGATGCGGTGGTTTGGCCGGAACACTCGGTGAGTGCGACGGATGTGCGGAAAGAGGTGTGGAGCATGGAGTATTTGAACCGTTTGGTCGGGGACCGCACGAAGATCGTGACGGTGGGGACACGGACGGATTTAGAGGGGGTGAAGTGGTACAATACAGCGGTGACGATCGGGGAGGAGGGGGTAATCGGGACGCACAACAAGAACCGTCCGGTGCATTTTTTCAATGATGGTGAGGCTGCTGGGGATCAGAAGCCGTTCAAGACGCCGGTGGGGATGGTGGCCACGCCGATTTGTTTCGACTGTGACTATTCCGGGGTGGCCCGGCGGTTGACCAAGAATGGTGCGGAAGTCTTTTTGGTGCCGAGCATGGATCCGAAGAACTGGACGGCGAAGCAGCACGAACAGCATGGGGTTCTATTTCGGCATCGGGCAGCAGAGAACGGGCGGTATTTCGCGGTTGCTTCGTCCTCGGGGGTGACGCAGATCATTGATCAGGCTGGCGGAGTTGTGAAAAGATTACCGCTGATGGAAGATGAGGTGCTGGTTGGGATGGTGGGTTTGGCCCAGAGACAGACTTATTTCACTCGCCGCGGGTGGCGGCTTGCGCCGCTGTGCATGTGGATCACGCTGGGCATTCTCCTCTGGGTCTTCACTGAGGTGGGACGGCAGTGGTTTTATGACCGCAAGGCTGGGAAATGGACGTCACGCAAGCTCGATGGCGACGGGGCAGTGGTCGGAGCCGTGGACGTCGGGGAGGATTGATGCTGACTTTACGGAGTCGATGAAGGGGCGGGAGACGCCGAAATAGTCGATGCGCCAGCCGACGTTCCGTTGTCTGGCGCCGGCGCGGTAGGACCACCAGGAGTAGGCATCAGGGGTATTGGGATGGAAGTGGCGGAAGGTGTCAACGAATCCTGCGTCGAGGAGGGCGTTGAGTTTGGCGCGTTCTTCATCGGAGAAGCCGGGGTTCTTGCGGTTTTCCTTGGGTCGGGCGAGGTCGATCTCGTTGTGGGCGACGTTGAGATCGCCGCAGAAGACGACCGGCTTGCCCTTCTTTTCGATGTGTAGGAGGTATTCGCGGAAGGCGTCGTCCCACTGCATGCGGAAGTCGAGTCGTCGGAGTTCGCTCTGGGCGTTGGGGGTGTAGACGGTGATGAGGTGGAAGTTCTCGAATTCGGCGGTGATGACGCGGCCTTCCGTGTCGAGTTCGTCGACGCCCAATCCGTAGGTGACTTCGAGTGGGGCAACCTTGGTAAAGATGGCGGTGCCCGAGTAGCCGGCTTTATCGGCGGAGTTCCAGTAAGTCTGGTAGGCGCCGAGTTCGAGTGGGAGTTCGACTTGTTCGGGTCGGGCCTTGGTTTCCTGGAGGCAGAGGATATCGGGTTGTTCGGCGCTGACGAAGTCGGCGAGTCCTTTCTTCAGGGCGGCGCGGATGCCGTTGACGTTCCAGCAGATGAGTTTCACGTGGGGGAGTTATTGGTTATTGATTATCCGTTATTGGGGGGAGAGATCAAGGTTGAGAGAGGAGATGGGAGGAGGGAAGGGCAAACTCCGGGGAAGATCGGTTAGCAGCGCGACATCCGGAAACGCAAACAGCCCCGACGAATCGGGGCTGTTTGTATCCCGAGGGATACGTGTGTGGAGAGTTGGAAAGTATTAACGCTTGGAGAACTGGAAGCGTTTCCGTGCGCCGGGCTGGCCGGGCTTTTTGCGCTCTTTCATGCGAGGGTCGCGGCGAAGGTGGCCAGCGGATTTGAGATCGCCGCGGAGTTCCGGGTCGATCTGGGTGATGGCGCGGGCTACAGCGAGTTTGATCGCTCCGGCTTGTCCGACGATGCCGCCACCGTTGGTGACTACTTGGACATCGTATTTGTTGAGGAGGTTGGACACCTGGAATGGTGCGAGAACCTCGTTCTGGGTAGGAAGATTAGGGAGGTATTCTTCGAAGGTCCGATCATTGATGGTGATCTTGCCGGAACCTTCGGTGAGCCAGACGCGGGCGACGGCGGTCTTGCGGCGTCCGGTTGCGGAATAAACAGTTTGAGTAGCAGGCATGGTGGAAAGGAGGAGAAGTTAAGAAATCTCGAGGGTCTCGGGGTTTTGTGCGCCGTGCGGATGCTCCGTGCCGTTGTAGACCTTGAGCTTGCTCATTTGAGCGCTGCCGAGGCGGGTGTGTGGAATCATGCCTTTCACGGCGCGCTCCATGATGATTTCGGGGCGACCGCGGCGGCGGATGTGCTTTGGAGTCTCAACCTTCTGACCGCCGACGTGGCCGGAGTAGCTGGTGTAGATCTTCTGGGTCTCCTTGGCTCCGGTGAAGCGGGCTTTGTCGGCGTTGATGATGATGACGAAGTCACCAGTATCGACGTGCGACGTGAAAATTGGCTTATGTTTGCCGCGGAGAACGCGGGCGACTTCGACGGCGACGCGACCAACGACTTGGTCAGCGGCATCGATGACGAACCATTTGCGTTCGACGTCTGTTGGTTTGGCAGAAAAGGTTTTCATCCTCAGTATGTTTGCGGGCTTCCGGATGGATACCGGTCGCGCAGGGGCGCGAAAACTAGGAAGGAGCCCCCTTACTGTCAACGGAAAAGTCCCCAATCTGCGGGGGTTTTGAAGGAGCGGGATTGGGATCGTTCATGGGGCGATGAAATCTGGGTGAAAAGTGGCTGTTTTCAGGGGTTTTGTCGAGATTGGGCCGGGGAGAGTTTGGGATCTGGTGGAGGCCCCGGCGGGGTTTTGGATGAGCTGGGGATTTTGGTTCGAATGGAGGCAGCAGGCAGCCTCAGACATGGGTGTGATCGGAGGTTCTTTGGAAATGATTAATTTTCTGTTGCGGAGAAGAGTAAAACGAGGATGATCGCGCCGCTGAGGCCTCCGTGGCTTTTGTATTAACGTAATTTTTGACTTATTCCAGGACCCCCTAAAAAGCGTGGTAGAAGAGGTGGAGGTGGCGGAGGCCGCCGTCGCCGTCGTTATGACCTTGAACGTCGTGGTAAAAACACGACCGCCGATGGTGAGGAAAAATCTGTAGAGATGGACGGTACCATTTCCGCGGTGCTTGCCGGAACAATGTTCAAAGTGAAGCTGGCCAGCGGCCACGAGTTGCTTGCGCATATTTCCGGGAAGATGCGGAAGCGCTTCATTCGTTTGGTGGTCGGAGACCGGGTCAAGATGGAGATGTCTCCGTATGACACCTCCAAGGCGAGGATTGTCTACCGACTCGGCTGATAGCTGCTTTTTGTGGTGATTCCTGCCAAAAATTGGGAATAAATTTGGCCCGCGAGGTTCAAAGTCTGGCATCCCTCCACTCCGTCCCCTAGGATTACTGCGTCATGTTGGAACCTTGGCAACAGGAGATTTTCTTAAGCATCCTTGTATGCGGCGTCTTTGCGGCGCTGATGAGGGAATGGCTGTCGGTCGAGTTAGTGGCCATTGGAGCGTTATTTCTCTGTGTGGTCGCGGGGATTCTTCCGGTGGGGACGAGTGATCCATCCTTGATGCGGTATGATGCCTTGCGGGTGTTCGCGCATCCTGCGCCGATCATGGTTGCCTGCATGTTTATCCTGAGTGCGGCACTGGATCGAACCGGAGTGGTGGATGCGTTGGGTCATCAATTTGAGCGGATGGCAGCGGTAAGCCCGATGCGGATGCTCTTTGTGTTGATGTTGTTTGTGGCGCTGTTGTCGGCCTTCATGAACAACACGCCGGTGGTGGTGGTGTTCATGCCGATCGTGATTTCGATTTGCCGGAAGAAGGAATGGAAGGCGTCGAAGTATCTAATTCCGCTATCCTATGCCTCGATTGTTGGCGGGACGATGACGATCATCGGCACCTCGACGAATCTCGTCGCGGCGGGGATCCTGCGGGAATCAACGGCGGCTTTGGTCAATGAGGGGAAGATGAAGGCAGTGGCCACCTTGAGCATGTTTGATGTGACTCCGCTGGGCGTGGTGTTTGTGGTGGTGACCCTGGTCTATATGCTGACATTGGGACGGAAGCTTCTTCCGGACCGGGTGACGCTGGCCTCCCTGATCGACAGTGAGCAGAGCCGGGAGTTCATCACGCATGCCTTCGTGGGGCAGGACTCGGCGCTGGCGGGCACCGTATTTGTGGAGTCCGGTCTGGCGAAGATGAGGAAGGCGCGGGTGTTGGAGGTGCTTCGAGCGGGTGAGCGATTGACGCAGCCGCTGAATGAAGTCGTTTTTGAAGGTGGGGATGAGATTGTGTTCAAGGGGCAGGTGGAAGGGTTGATGGGGCTGTCGGAGACCGAGGGGATCAGTTTGCGTGGAGAGAGTGATCTTGGCTTGGAGGGTGTGCGGACCGAGTCCGCGTTGCTGATGGAGGGGATCATCGGTCCTGATTCTTCTCTGGCGGGAAAGAGCTTACGGGAGCTGAATTTTCGCCAGCGGTTCGGGGTGATCATTCTGGCAGTGCATCGCCGCGGTAAGAATTTGCGGGAGCGTTTTGAGGATGTGAAGTTGTCGTTTGGAGACACGATTTTAGTGCAGGGCCCGGCGGAGAAGATGCGGCAGCTGTTTGAGATGCGGGATTTCATCAACCTCAGTGAGTCGAAGGGCCGGGTTTTGCGGCCGCGCCGGGCGCCGGTGGC
This sequence comes from Akkermansiaceae bacterium, assembly GCA_028822695.1. GTDB lineage: Bacteria > Verrucomicrobiota > Verrucomicrobiia > Verrucomicrobiales > Akkermansiaceae > JAPKDA01. Next base: position 5,377 of record JAPKDA010000041.1, on the reverse strand, counting down.
GATTGCGGCGATCGGAATATTCATGGTGATGGGGGCTTTGATCGGCTTCAAGGTCCTGCCGGAGATTCCGGTGGTGGTGTTGGCGATGGGTGGCGCGTTGTTGGTGTTGTTGACCGGATGTATCGAACCGAAGGAGGCTTACCGGGCGATTGATTGGAAAGTGATCTTCCTGATTTGCGGGATGCTCGGCTTGGGGATGGCGATCGACCGGTCCGGGTTGGCGGCGCGGTTTGCCGGAGCGTTGATTTCGGTGGTGGGGGACAATCGGTTTTTATTGATCGGGGCGATCTATTTGACGGCGATGTTGCTGACGGAGGTGATCAGCAACAATGCGGTGGCGGCGCTGTTGACACCGTTGGCCATTGCGGTGGCGGTGCAAATGGGGATTGATGATCCGCGGCCTCTGGTGATCGCGGTGATGTTTGGTGCCTCGGCCAGTTTCATGACGCCGATCGGCTACCAGACGAACACCTTTGTGTATGGCGCGGGTGGCTACCGCTTTGGCGATTTCATGAGGACCGGGGCGCCGTTGGCGGTGATTCTGTGGTTGGTGGCGACTTGTTTGATTCCGGTGATCTGGCCGTTTTGAGTGAGGCTGGTTGGTGAGTGAAACTGCAGTTTGGTGTAATTTGGCTCGGCTTGGGCACGTTGATGGGATCAATCTGACTGATGAAGACGCCCCGCCTTTTGTTTCCTTTGCTCCTTGTTTGCGCAGCGTCGCTGTCCGCTAAGCCCAATATTGTCTTCATCCTCGCTGATGACATGGGGATCGGGGATGTGTCGCATACAACTGGAAAAGCGGCTACGCCGAGTATGGATCGGTTGGCGAAGGAGGGGATGCGATTTACGGATGCGCATTCTACTTCGTCGGTGTGTACTCCGACGCGCTACGGAGTTCTGACTGGTCGCTACAACTGGCGGACGCGGCTCAAGAAGTCGGTATTTTTCACTCCTCATGACGCTCCTCTGATCGAGAAAGGTGAGCCGACGGTGGCGAGTTTACTGAAGGACAATGGCTACCACACCGCCTGTGTCGGGAAGTGGCATTTGGGGATCGGGTGGCAGTTCCTTGAGGGCTTCAACCCTGATAAGAAGAAGAGAGGTCAGCAGGGTTGGGATATTGACTACAGTAAGCCTGCGGTGACGCCGACTTCACACGGCTTTGATTATTTCTACGGGATTCAGGCATCCTTGGACATGGCCCCCTACGTCTACATCGAGAATGAGCGGGCTGTCGCTCCGGGGACCGAGACGAAGGCATTTCACCGGAAGGGTGCCGCGGCGGAGGGTTTTGAGGCGGTGGATTGTTTGTCGGTCTGGGCGGAGAAGTCGGTGTCCTACATCGCGGAGCGCGCGAAGGAGCCGAAGCATCCGTTCTTTCTCTACCTGCCGTTGACCTCACCGCACACGCCGATCGTGCCGAGTGAGCGGTGGAAGGGGAAATCGTCCATCGGCAAGTATGGAGACTTCCTGATGGAGACCGATTGGGTGGTGGGCGAGGTTCTCGCTGCGCTCGACGAGCATGGTTTGAGCGACAACACTCTGGTGGTATTCACTACTGACAACGGCTGTTCTCCGGCTGCGAAGATCGATGATCTTGTGAAGAAGGGGCACAAGCCCAATGGAGATTTGCGTGGGCACAAGGCGGATATCTATGAAGGGGGGCATCGTGTGCCGTTCTTGGTGCGTTGGCCTGGCAAGGTTGCTCCGGGGACTGTGACCGAGCGGTTGACGTGTCAGACCGACTTTACTGCGACCTGCGCGGAAATTCTCGGGGTTGAATTGGCTCCGAATGCAGGGGTGGACAGTGTTTCGTTCCTGAAGACCCTGGGCGATCCCAAGGTGACGGAGCGGAATGCGGTGGTGCACCATTCGATTGGCGGTGCTTTCGCGATCCGGCAGGGGAACTGGAAACTCTGCCTTTGCAAGGGATCCGGTGGTTGGAGTGCCCCGCGGCCCGGAAAGGCTCCGGCCGATGCGCCACCGGTGCAGTTGTTTGATTTGGAGGCCGACCCTGCGGAGTCGAAGAACCTTGCTTTGGAAAAGCCGGAGTTGGTCGAGGAGTTGACGGCGCTGCTGCAGGGTTTCGTGGATGAGGGGCGGAGCACGCCGGGGCCGAAGCAGGCCAATGTGGGGAAGACGAAGATCGGTCCGCAGTAGGTTCGAATCCTACCGCCGGGGTGGAGATGGTTCGGGGCTTACTTCTTATCCTTGTTTGGATCGAAGTAGATCTTGATGTCGGCTTCTTTGGTGCCGAGGAGTTCCTGGGCGCGGAGGAGGGCGTCGCGGGTGGAGATGTTGGGGTTACTGGGGTGGTTGAGGAAGAGGTTGGTCTGGCCTTCGGATCGTTTGCAGCCTTCCTGGAGGGTGAGGAGGACGCCGGAGAGTTTGAGGACCTTGTAGACGTCGCGGCCGGCACCGGAGACGATGATGTGGCGTCCTTTGCTCCGGGTGGATAGGATGAGGTCTTCGAGGGCCATGACGCTGGTGGCGTCGAGGTGGCGGGCGTTTTTCAGGCGGAGGATGATGACTTGGAGGTTTTCATCGACCACGAGGCGTTGGACCTGGGTGCGGAACAGTTCGGCGGCACCGAAGAAGAGGTTGCCTTCGACGTGGACAATGGAGATGGCGGGGTTGGGACGTTTGCGTTTCTGATCGAGTTCGCGGAGGTCGCCTTCGTCATCGATTTCGTATTCGACGAGGTGAGGGGTGGATGCTTTGCGGAGGAAGAGGGTGATGGAGAGGGCGACGCCGATAAAAATGGCGGCGTGGAGGGGGGCGACGAGGGTGGCGAGGAAGGTGATGATGAGAACGGCGGCGTCGTCTCCGGTGGAGCGGAGGCAGATGCGGATGACGCGGGGGTTGATGAGGGAGACGGCGATGGCAATGACGAGGGCGGAGAGGGCGGCTTTGGGGACGAAGGCGACGAGGGGGACGAAGGCGAGGAAGAAGACGCCGAGCAGGCAGAGCAGCCCGCACATGATGGACGCGAGGCGGGAGCGGGCCCCGGATTCGTAGTTCAGGGCGGAGCGGGTGAGGGAACCGGAGGCCGGCATGGCGGCGAAGATGGAGGTGACCACGTTGGCCATGCCGACGGAGAACATGTCCTGGTTGATGTCGGGGCGGTCTCCGGTGCGGGAGGCGAGTGATTTCGACATGACCGTATTCTCCAGCGAAGCGAGGAAGGCGATGGCGAAGGCGACGGCGGTGAGGAGGCTGAGTTGGTCGAAGAGGCTGGTTGTGGTGGTGTTGGGGAAAGTGGGGCGGAGGTCGGAGAGGGAGAACGGATCGAAGGTGGCGACGGCGTCGAAGCCGGACTGGGGAATGAAGTTGCCGAGGGCCCAATTGAGGGCGGAGGCAAGGACCAGAGTGATGGCAAAGGTCGGGAGGGATCGGAACTTGCGTTGTAGGAAGAGGAAGGTGCCGAGGGTGACGGCGCCGAGAAGGAGAGGTTGCCAGTGGGATTCGGCGAGATGGCGGCCGATATTGAGAACAAGATGGACAAAGCTACGGCCCCCTCCCGTGTCGAGGGCGTCAGCGATCCCGAGGAGGTGTTTGCATTGGTTGGCGATGATGAGGGTGGCGGCTCCGGAGATGTAGCCGACGAGGACACTGCGGCTGACGAACTGGAGGAGTTCGGCGACTTTGAGCAGGGCGCCGAAGATGCAGAACATTCCGACCATGAGGCAGAGCATCGGCATGAGGGCGAGCTTGTCGCTGGTGGCCATGCCGCTCGCGGCAAAGAACGAGAAGACCATCAGGGAGGTGGCATTGGTCGGGCCGAGGATGGTGTGCCGGGAGCCGGCAAAGAGCGGGGCAATGATGGCGGCAACTGCGGAGGAGGCGATGCCATAGACGATGGGAAGTTCGGCGATGGCGGCGTAGGCCATGCCCTGTGGGAGGGCGAGGAGGGCAACATTGAGGGCGGCCCGGACGTCGGCGCGGAATTTGCCACCGTTGTAGTTGCGGAAGGTGGTGCGGACGGGGAGTGGGTCGAGACCGTTGTCGAAGAAGAAGCGCCGAAGAGCCCGGATGGTCGAGCGGAAGAAGTTAGGTCCGGATGCGGCCATGAGAGTGAGAGCTTAGCGAAGTGAAGCGCGGCGGAAGAGCCAGATTCCAAGGACGAGACAAAGGATATTCGGGAGCCAGATCATGCCGACCATGAGGCTTTGAGAGGATTCCTTGAAGGGATCGATGAAGAGCATGCCCCCGAAGTAGACCAGTGCGACAACGAAGCTGGCGAGAAAGCCCCACGACGTTTCCTTCCGCTGTCCGTTGATGCCGAGAGGAATGCCGATGAGGGCAAAGGCGAAACAGGCGAGGGACAGGGAGCGACGTTGGTGCAGCTCCACGTTGAGTTTCTTGTAGAGATCAGGCGGAGTATCAGGATCATGGAGTTGTTCGGCGATGCCGGTGTTGGTGAGTTCGTCCACCTTGGTGCGGCGTTTATTGGTGTTGGACCAGTCGATGTACCAGGGTTCGGCCTCAGCAGCCATGACGAGTTCGATGGTGCCGTCGTCCTTGTAGGTTTCGAAGTGCCATCCGTTGAGGGTGAGAATGAATTGTTTTTGCTCCATATCGACACGCAGGTCTACTTCTCTGGCGTGCATGTAGGATGTGGGGCGGTCATTGCCCTCGGCATCGGAGAGTTGGTAGAGGTGGAATCCGCGGAGTTTTTCACCGTCACGTTCTTCGATGTAGACTTTTTGGCCCGGAAATTTTGCTTGGACGACGCCAGGATTAAGGAAGACCTTGGGATCCCGCGAGGCGGCCTGGTAGGGCAGGGTGCTCCCGGCGGCGATGGCAATGGGGGCGACCGTGCCGACGATGTAATAAGAGAGGCAGGAGAAGAGGACGCCGAGGACGAGGACCGGGGCGGCGATGCGGGTCAGGCTCATGCCAGCCATGCGGAGGCTGATGAGCTCATGGTTCGAGGAAAGGCGTCCAAAGCCGAGCAGGACGGAAGCGAGGAATCCCCAAGGGAGGGTGAACGTCAGGGAGAAGGGAATGACGTAGAGGACGAATTTGGCGAGGAGGCTGAGCGGGGCTCCCTGTTCGACCAGATAAGGTCGGACCTCTTTCACGACCTGGCTCATGACCAGAATGACGGTGAGCAGACAGACGGCGAAAATCGTCCCAAAAAAGATTTGCCAGCCGATATAGCGGTCCGCGATACGCATCTGGGAGCAGACTACGCTTTGGATGGGCTTCCGACAAGCCGGGTGATGGGGGAATAGCGGTGGGCTTTATTTTGACATCGGGAGATCGCTCCGTAGGCTCCGCAGTGGAGAGTGTCGCGTGGCTGGTGCTCGCCGCGGTCTTCAAAACCGTTGGGACCGCAGAGCGGTCCGGTGGGTTCAATTCCCTCCCTCTCCGC
>JAPKDA010000040.1 GCA_028822695.1 Akkermansiaceae bacterium | reverse complement strand
ATTGGTCGCAGGTCCCAAGTCTACGGTCGCAGGTCGGGGAGCGGGAAGGGTGGGGATTTAGTCCGCAGATTACGCAGATTTTCACAGATTGATTTTTGGGCGGAAGGGGAGAGGAAGACGGGATTGGCGGAGGCGAGGGAGGCGGAAAGGGCGAGGATGGTGAGGAGTCGGACTAACATGGGCGCCTTAGGAACTGTGGGAGGGAGGGCGAATCTTTCGGCAGAAATCCGCAACCTTTTGTGCGGCGGCGGCAATGCCGGGGATGGATACGACGTCGAGGAAGATGACGGGACGAGCGGCGGGTTTCAGGGAGCCGCGGCGGGACGCCACAGCCACGGAGAGGGAAGTGCGGCCTTTGGCCGGAGGGGTTTGATCACGACCGGGACGGTCATGCCACGGTTAGCGGAACTTGACCTTCTTGGGGTCGAAGTGGGCGGGGTCGTAGCGGTCGTCGAGGAATTCGAGTTCGCCGCGGAGGGCGTCCATGAAGAGTTCGGGGCCGCCGCAGTCTTCAGGGGGGCAGGCGCGTTCGCCATCGATGATGATCGGCTTGGTTGATTTCTCGCCGGTGGATTTTTCCTCGATGGTGATTTCGTGGATCCAGTCTTCGTTGAAGTCGTAGCGATAGAGGAGGCGGAGAGGGAGTTCGCGGCGGCCGACGAAGGAGGCGAGGGTGACGGTGGTCTGTTCTTTGAATTCGTCGCCTTTGACGACGTCGGGATCGTCGTCGGCGATGACTTTGGTGAGGCGTTTGCCTTTGCCGTGGCGAAATTCGTGAAGGTGTAGGTCCCTCCAGCCCATGGCGTCCTGCAGGGCGCGGTGGAAGTCCTTGAAGTTCGCGGTGGCCCGGATCGAGAAGCGTCGGGAGATGACGGGTTCGATGGCGTAGAGGAGGACCTTGACGGTGAAGCGGTCGGTGGGGTCGGCGGGCATGGTCGAGCGGGAATTAGCAAGGGATCTTGTTCAGAGCAAGCGGGGAAGTGCTAGCGGTATACCTCCGTGTTTTAGCGGCGAAGGATTTCTTCGTTTTCAAGGGAATCGGGATCTGGAGGAGCCCCCAGGCTTGTGCGGCGGATGACCGATTTGGCGGGATTTTGAGGAGGACCTAGTATTGGAGGCCGGAGGCGGTAGGTGCGTCCGGAGATGCTGGGCCAGCTGAGAGTGAGCCTAGTGTGGTGGGAGGAGGGGGTGGCGGAGATGTTAAATTTAGGGCTGGGGTTGAATGGCGCGGAGCGACCGTCCCTGACCGTTCATCTTGAAATGGAGTCTCTCCACCGAAGTCTGGAGGATTTCAGTTCTGGCAGGCGGAGTTGTCCGGTGGAGGCGAAATATTCGTGGATGTCGCGCTGCTATTTGACTGGGCGGAGGAGCCGTGGCTTCGTGATGCTCCTCCTCCACCTTAAGACATGAAAGCTATCGTAATTGCGTCCCTCTGTTCGTTGTTGTCCTTTCTTCCCGCTGCTGGCGCGGATGGATGGATGACTGATTTTGAAGCTGCCAAGAAAGTGGGCACCAAGGAAAAGAAGGACCCCCTGTTGAGCTTCACCGGATCGGATTGGAGGTTGACCGCCTGAAGGGGCGGGTAGAGGCCTATTTTGCGAAGGATAAGCAGGTGCCGGCGCCTGAAAAGGATGCCACCCCTGCTCCAGAGGGCGCTGTGACGGGTTCCGAAGCCAGTGAAGGGCCGGCCGGATAGCCTTGGTGTTGTGGTCGGGAAACTGGCCGAACACCATATCGAGTGCAAATGAACATATTGTGCACCTGAACACCTTTTTGGGTTGACCATTCAAAAGCTCTGCGGCATTCTCCGCGGCAGAACCTAAGAATTGTCATGAGTATTACAGCTGCTATTCCTACCACTATGGCCGACAAAAAAGCCGAAGCCCCCGCCTCCTCAACCAAAGCCGCCGACAAGGTGGATGAGCCGGCTGCAAAGCCGATTGCTAAGCCTGCGAAACCCAGCGCCGCGACTGTGGCTGCTGAGAAAGCCGCCGCGAAAATCTCCGAGGCCCGCCGCAAGAATCTCGATTTGGCCATTGCGGGCATCCAGAAGGAGTTCGGCGAGACCGCCATCATGCGAATGGGCGACGACCACCGGGTCGACGTGGATGTCATACCAACCGGCAACCTTCTCATCGACCGCGCCCTCGGGGTCGGTGGTTTCCCTCGCGGACGGATCGTCGAGGTCTACGGACCGGAATCCTCCGGAAAGACCACGCTCACCCTGACCGCCATTGCCCAGGCTCAGAAGAAGGGTGGATTGGCCGCCTTCATTGACGTGGAGCACGCCCTCGATCCCCAGTACGCCCAGCGTCTCGGGGTGAATACGGACGACCTCCTCGTCTCCCAGCCTTCCTCCGGTGAGGAAGCCCTCCAGATCTGTGAAGCGTTGGTGCGCTCGAATGCCATCGACGTCATCGTTCTCGACTCAGTCGCCGCCCTCGTGACTCGTCAGGAATTGGAAGGCGAGATCGGTGATTCCACCGTTGGTGCACAGGCCCGCTTGATGAGTGCCGCGATGCGGAAGCTGACCGCGTTGATCGCCAAGGCTCGCACGGTGTGCATCTTTACGAACCAGATTCGCGAGAAGATCGGCGTGATGTTCGGCAGCCCGGAGACCACTCCCGGTGGCCGTGCCTTGAAGTTCTTCTCCTCGGTCCGCATCGACATCCGTCGCATCGGCCAGATCAAGGCAACCGACGGATCGGTGCAAGGCAGCCGCACCCGCGTCAAGGTGGTGAAGAACAAGGTTGCGCCTCCCTTCCGAGAAGCGGAATTCGACATCATGTATGACGAGGGGATCTCCTCGGTTGGCTCACTGATCGATCTCGCCTTGGAATACGACATTATCCAGAAGCGCGGAAGCTGGTTCAGCTACGACGGTGACCAACTCGCCCAAGGCCGCGACGGGACGAAGGGAGCTCTCAAGGCCGACGCAAAGCTCTACGAAGAAATCGAAGTCAAGGTGAAGGTGCAACTCGCAGATCGGAAGGGGAAGTAGATCACGCGGGCTGGTTCCCTCGTTCTTCTTTCGGTGTCTTTTCTTTGCGTCCCTTCAGCAGGACGTCTCATAACAACCTCGGAGTGGCAGCTCCGGGGTTGATGTGTGTTTGGGGGGAGGACCACGATCGAGGATAGGGAGATGGCAACCTTAATTGGAGGGACTCGGGAATCCTTATGCTCAGCAAATGCGTTCACTGATTCGATTTGCGGTTGTGACGGTCGGGGCGATGATCCGGAAGGGGGAGAGCACGCGGCCGTCGACGCTCGTTCCTCGCTCTGCCGGCACACTCCAAAAGGTCAGGTCACTTGTCGACGAACAGGCGGCTGGCGCGGCGGCGGAGAAATTTCTTGCCGGGGAGGTTTTCCTTGGCGGGGGATTCGGGGTCGAGGAGGGTGAGACAGCGGTTAAGGAGGTCGGCGGAGAGGTCCTTGATTTTGTTGGCCTTCAAATAATTGAATAGAGCGCGTCGTTGGAGGGTCTCGGGGAGGGCGCGGAGTTTGGGGAGGAAGAGGCGGCCTTGAGGGTCGATGAGTTGGAGGTGTTCGAGGAGGTCTTCGAGGGCGTCTTCCTGTTCGTTGCAGATTGCGGCGGCGCGGAGGATCCCGGGGACGGGGTCGCGGTCCATGATGTGCTCGAGAAGAGGGATTGCTTCGTTGCGCAGACGGTTTCTGGTGGCGATCGGTTCGAAGTTGGTGGCGTCGTCGCGGTAGAACATGCTCGTCTCCTCCGCGAAGTCGTCGATCTCGCTGCGGAGGATCTGGAGGAAGGGGCGGAGGATGGTGAGTTTGCGACGGTCGACTTTCAGCTTGGAGGAGAAGCGCATGCCTTTCAGCCCAGCGGAGCCGCGGAAGAGGTTGAAGAGGATCGTTTCGGCGTTGTCATCGCCGTGGTGGGCGAGGAGGAGACTGGAACATTTGCTGCGCTTGGCGCATTCGGCGAAGAACTGGTGGCGGGCCTGACGGGCGGCGGTTTCGAGGGAATGGCCTTGTTGCTCGGCGAGGCGGGGGACGTTCATGCGGCCGATCTCGAAGGGGAGGCCGTTCTTTTCGGCGAGATCGCGGACGAAAGCGGCATCATCGCTGGAGAAGAGGCCGCGGGTTTGGTGGTTGAGGTGGCAGAGGGTGAGTTTGCGGCAACCGGCAGCGAGGAGGGTGTGGAGGAGTGCCACGGAGTCGCGTCCCCCGGAGATGCCGAGGAGGTAGGACTGCCGGAGTTTGAGGCGTGGGTCGAGGGAGAGCACGCCGGGAGTGTGTGAAGAAACGAAGGGTTCGCCAACCACTGTTTGTTGGGGGTAGGCAGGGATCGACCTCCGGGCGGTCCGGTGGTTGAGGCGGGTCGAGAGTGGTTGGGCCGCGGCGGAATTGGCGCGGGCGATGTGTCCTCACGCTCATCGGGACCTTCCTTAGGACGCCGGACGGCGCCACGTCTGAGCCCGGGACGGAAATCCCGGGAGAGGACCTTTGCTGGCTGGAAGTCGGCGCTACTTTATCCCTATTTTCCGGCTTGGAAGGCGACTTCCTCGTAGGGTTGGATGACGACGAAGCCGTCGCCTTCGAACTTCATTTGGAAGGATTCGCCGGATTGGCGGCCGTTGAGGTTCACCTCGAGGAGGCGTTCGGTTTCCTTTTCGAAGAGTCCGTGGCCGCGGTCGCGCTGGGCGGTGGACTGGATGAATTCCTGGAGAGTGTGGCTGGGGCTGGGGGCGGGGACGGGTGGTGGATTGCTCATGGTGAGCATAGGGAACGGGCCTCCGGAGTGGGGAGGGTAAAGTTGGGGGGAGATTGGAATGGATTGGGCCGGGACGGACCGCTCGGAGAGCGGTCCCTGCCTTAACGGTTGCTGCCTTTGGGCCGGGACGGACTCCCGGGAGCCTTTCGCTGGCTGGAAGCCAGCGCTACTTGATCTCGGCGGCGCCGAAGTAGGGGACGAGGGCCTCGGGGATCTTGATGGAGCGGTCGGGCTGTTGGTATTGCTCGAGGACGGCGACGAGGAGGCGGGGGAGGGCGGTGCCGCTGCCGTTGAGGGTGTGGCAGAAGATGTTTTTGCCGTCGCTGTCCTTGAAGCGGAGCTTCATGCGGCGGGCTTGGTAGTCGCCGAAGCAGGAGCAGCTGGAGACCTCGAGGTATTTGTCCTGGCCGGGGGCCCAGACTTCGATGTCGTAGGTTTTGGTGGAGCCGAAGCCGAGGTCGCCGGAACAGAGCTCGATGAGGCGGTAGTGGAGGCCGAGTTTCTTAAGAATGGCCTCGGCATGGCCGGTGAGTTCCTCGAGGAGGTCGAAGGATTTGTCGGGATGGGCGATTTGGACGAGCTCGACCTTGTCGAACTGGTGCATGCGGATGATGCCCTTGTTGTCACGACCGGCGCTGCCTGCTTCGCGGCGGAAACAGGCGGTGTGGGCAGTCATTTTGATGGGAAGCTGGTCCTCGGCGAGGATGGTTTCCCGGTAGAGGTTGGTGACGGGGACCTCGGCGGTGGGAGCGAGGAAGAGCTCGCCGTTGTCGGTGCCATACATGTCATCTTCGAACTTCGGCAGTTGGGTGGTGCCGAACATGCACTCGCGTTTGACGAGGAGAGGGACGTTGACCTCTTCGTAGCCGTGTTCGTTGCTCTGGGTATCGAGGAGAAACTGGATGAGGGCGCGTTGGAGCTTGGCGCCGGCACCGCGATAGACGGCAAAGCCGCTACCGGAGATCCGGGTACCGTCCTCGAAGGAGATGAGGCCGTGAGCATTCGACAACTCGACGTGGTCTTGTGGGTCAGCGATCTCGGGTTTGCTGCCCCAGGTGCGGATCTCGGGGTTGGACTCTTCGTCGGCACCGACAGGACAGGCGTCGTGTGGCAGGTTGGGAATGCTGAGAAGAAGTTCGGTCTGTCGGGCTTCAGCGGTGGCGCCAGACTCATCGAGCGTTTTGATTTGCTCACCGATCTTTTTCACCTCGGCTTCGATGGCCGAGCTGTCTTCACCATTAGCGCGAAGTGCACCGATCTCTTTGGACGTTTGTTTGCGTTGTGACTGAAGCTGTTGCTTCTCCGTCTCTGCTTTGCGACGGCTCTCATCGCAGGCGAGGACTTCGTCGATGAGGTCGGCGGATCCATCGTGACGCGTGCTGAGGCGTTCCTTGATGGCGTCGGGGTTTTCTCTGATGGCGCGAATGTCGAGCATGGGCGGGGGATGAGTGGCAGATTTGGGGCCAAATTCACGCCAAATTTGCCACGAAATGTGAATGAGTGGGGGGGCGGGGGCTGGAGAGCGGGAAAAAGGGCAGGCTGTGAATAACTTGGGCCCGGTCCGCTGTAACTCTTTGGTGTTTAGCGGAAAAATGAAAACGCGGCTCCGTGAAGGAACCGCGCTTTCTTTCGCTTGGCTGCAAAGAGGAAGAAGAAATCTCTTTGCTGCGCCCAACTTGTTCACAAGCCGGACACGAGTTCAGCGTAGGCATCCGGCCGCGATTGTCTAACGAGCTTTTGTGGGTCATTTTGACGCTCTGGTGAAGAGGGCTGTAAACGAGGGAATTGTGCCAGATCGGGTCCTGGAAAGGGGGGTAATTTTTTTTGCCAACCCGCATATTTTGCTTTGGAGAGACTGACATCAAAGCCAATTTCGGGGACTGGAGGGGGTGGGCGGGAGGGCTGAGGAGCCCCCGTTCCGGCGCTTGCGTTGAAGGCTAATAAGCTAGCTCTCAGTGAGTTATCAAATTGGTTGTTTGGAGCGCCTAAAAACAATAAGGAGAAGTTGATAAAATTAGGGAGCTGGATCAGCGGGTTGTTACTTGGCGCCAGCCTACTACTAGGAACGTCGTGTGAGCGTTTGAAGAAGGCGGCGAGTGGGAGTGGATCGGAAGAGTTGGAGGAGCTAGAGTTGGGGGAAGCGTCCGTGATTGATGTGCGTGATCCGGAGTAAGCGAAAGGGCTTACGATAACGTCGACCTTTCAAATGTTGGCGCCCGATGTTGAGGCTGAGGTGAAGGTGGGTCAGAAGACGGTTGAGGGGACAATCGTCATGACGGCGGCGTCGCGAACAGTGAGATCACGAGGGAACCCTTGGTGGGGCAATATGTGTTGTTGGAGAGGACTATCAGGGTTTGCGATGCGCGGTGATCGTTGGAACGGTGAAGTTTTCGGAGAAGACACTGGATGGGGGAAACCATGTGTTTGAAGGAACAGTCCGGACGCATCGATCATTGGACTCCTTTCAGGACCTCTATTCAGAGATGAACGGCGGTGGCTGCGGCGCAGAGGGCTGCGGAGAAGGCTGTGCCTGAGGGGACGGAGGAGGTGGAAGAAGCTGAAGTTGAGCCAGTGGGGGAGTAGGCGTTGAGGGGTGACAGTTGATGAGGGGCCTGTGACCGAGGCGGTCACGCCACGATTACGCGCTGACGTCGCGGGCTTGTTCGGCGAGGAAGGCTTGTTTGGAGAGTTCGCCGTAGAGGCCGTTTTGGGCGAGGAGTTCGTCGTGGGTGCCTTGTTCGACGACGCGGCCCTCGTCGAGGACGTAGATGCGGTCGGCGTTGCGGATGGTGGAGAGGCGGTGGGCGATGACCACGGCGCTGCGGTTTTCCATGAGGGCGTCGAGGGCTTCCTGGATAAGGCGCTCGGTCTCGGAATCGACGGAGGCGGTGGCTTCGTCGAGGAGGAGGATGGGTGGATTCTTGAGAAGGGCGCGGGCGATGGAGAGGCGCTGTTTCTCTCCGCCGGAGAGTTTCACGCCGCGTTCGCCGACGTTGGTATTGAGGCCGTCGGTGAGTTTTCGGACGAAGTCGGCGGCGCGGGCGGCTTCGAGGGCCTTCCAGAGTTCCTCCTCGGTGGCGCTGCGTTTGGCGAGGGTGAGGTTCTCGCGGACGGTGCCGTTGAAGAGGAAGGCTTCCTGGGTGACGTAGCCGAGGGCGCTCCGGAGGGAGGTCTTGGAGAGGTTGTTGAGCTCGTGGCCGTCGATGCTGATGGAGCCTTCCTCGTATTCATAGAAGCGGCAGAGGAGGTTGACGATGGTGGATTTGCCGGCGCCAGTGGGCCCGACGAGGGCGATGGTTTGTCCGGGGGCGGCTTCGATGGTGACTTCGTGGAGAGTGGGTTGGTCGCCGTAGGAGAAAGAGACGCGGTCGAATTTCACATGACCGGCGACGGGATGGGGGAGGGGATCGCCGTCGGCGGCGTGCGGTTCGTCGTCGGAGTCGAGGATTTCGAAGACGCGATCGCCGGCGGCCCGGGCGGAGAGAGCCATTTGGTTGAGTTGGTGGAGGCGGGCGACGGGTTCGTAGAAGAGGCTGAGGAGGAGGAAGAACTCCACGAACTCGCCATTTTCCATGCCGCCTTCCATGACCTGCCAGCCACCGAAGCCGAGGACGAGGACGTAGCCGCACATGCCGACGAAGGACATGCCGGGGGAATAGCAGGCCCACCAGAACATGATGCGGAGGGTGGCTTTGCGGAGTTTGTCGGAGTAGCGATTGAATCGACCGTGCTCCTCGACTTCCGCGGTGAAGCTCTTGATTTGGCGGATGCCGGAGATGTTGTCGTGGAGGAGGGCGTTCATGTCGCCGGCGGCCTCTCGTTGTTCGCGGTAGCGGCCGCGGGCCTGCCGGGTGTAGACCCAGGCGCCGATGGCGAGGAAAGGCACGGGGAGGGTGGCCCAGAGGGCGACGCCGGCGTTGTTGAGGTAGAGGACGGTTCCGACGATGAGGATTTGGAGGACGGCCATGAGGCCCTGCTCGATGCCGTCGATGAGGATTCGCTCCATGGCGGTGACGTCCTCGACGACGCGGGTCATGATGTCTCCGGTGCGGCGGCCGTCGAACCAGCGGACGGGGAGGCGCTGGAGCTTTTGGTAGAGGTCGGAGCGGAAATCGTAGATGACCTTTTGCTCAAAGACGTTGTTGAGCATGATTCGGAGGCAATTGAGGCCATCCCTGAGTAAGAATCCGCCCAGCGCGGCCCCGACGAGGATCAAAAAGAGGCCCCGATCGCCATTCGGGATGACCACATCGATGAGATATCCGGTGATTTTTGGGAAAATGATGACCGCGATTGTCCCGAGGAGGGCACAGGCCAGCTGGGCGCTGGCGAGTATGGGGTAGCGCCGAAGGTAGGAAACGACGCGGAGAATGGTCTTCATGGCCGGGCGGCACTTACGGGCCGCACATGCTATTTGTAAAGACAGACAGGGTTTTTAAGCAAATTTTTGGGTTGTCGGGCCGCTAGGAGCCTCATTAGTGTCCACACCATCGTCGAATTCCGATAATTCCAACGCATTAGAAAAACTATGGCCAATATTTTTGCGATTTTAACCGCACTCGTCCTCGCTGTGAGTGGATACCTAGCTTACGCCAACATGGGCGACGACATCAGCACCCCTCCTCGCGGATACAAGGGATGGATCAAGCAACGACAAGACGAGCAAGCATCTCTGGGTCGAAATCAGGCCGCTCTCGCCAAGGTCCAGGAAAATCTCAACAACACGGAAACCGAGCTTGCCGACTTTGAAGGCAAAAACAAAACGCTCCAGGTGGAAGTTGACGCGCAGCTCGAGAAGAACATGGAGCTGACCGCCAAGTCCGAGGCCAAGAAAGCGGAGTCCGAGTCAAAAGCAGCTGAAGTTGCCGAGAAGGAAGAGGCAACCAAGAGTATCGGTGACCCCGAAGAGATCATCGCCAAGCTTAAGCGCACACAAGAGCAGCTTGCACTGTTGGATGCATCGATCGGAGAAGGGACTGCCAAGCGTGCCGGGCTCGAATCGGAAAAGGCCAGCACCCAAGTCTCGATTGACGGGTTGAAGGGCCAGATCAATCTGCGGGTTTCCGGCAAGTCCGATCCCGCCCTTCGCACCTACGTTCGGAACGTTTATCCGGGACTCGGATTCGTGACGATCGCCGGGGGCGACAACAAAGGAATAGTGAAGGGGTCCACCCTCGACGTCATCCGCGATGGCGAAGTGATTGGTAAGCTCCAGGTGACCACGGTGGAGGCGACGACGTCTGCTGCCGATATTGTGCCGGACTCACTGATCGGCGGTGGTTCGATTGTAGCAGGCGACATTCTGGTCGCAGAGAAAGCGAACTAACAGCACCTGCGAACAACACACCAAACCGACGACACAGACCATGAAAGCAATTTTTTACATTCTCTCGATCCTCGTGATCGGAGCCTCCACCTACTTCTCCTTCGTCAACAAGGCCAAGCTGGAGGACGAAATGAGCACGTTCAAGAAAACGGAAGGGACCAACCAGAACGTGTCCGCCGCGATCAAGACGACCCAGAAGAATCTCGATGACACCACCGAGGCACTGGGAGGAGCCAAGAAGGTGAACGCCGAACTGAGCTCCACCAAGGAGAACGAGGAAGCGAAAGCGCGCAGCACAATGGCGGCCATCGAGAAATACGAGGCCGAAATCGAGGATCACGACGCCAAGCTTGTGGAGTTCGAGGAGCTCCAAAAGAGGGTTGAGGACATGATGAAGGGGATCAACATTCCCGTTGCTCAACTGCCTGATGAGATTGAGAAGCTTGATAACAAGCGGAAGGCTCTGCAGAAGGAATTCGAAGAGCTTGAGATCATCATCATGGGCTTGACGAAGAACGTGAGCACGAACCGTGAAGAGCTCGGGCGTCAGGGTGAACGTCTCGTGGAGATGCGTCAGCGGATCGCCCGGAATGCGATGAAGGGCCGGATCACAGCGGTTGATCCGGTGTGGGGCTTTGTGGTGGTGAACCTCGGCCAGAAGAACTCGAACATCGATGCCCAGTCCGACTTGTTGGTCTATCGCGATGGCAAGTTCCTTGGTCGCTTGGACATCCAGTCGATTGAACCGACGCAGTCGATTTCCGACATCGACTTGAAGAACCTTCGTCCCGGTCAGCGGATTTGCCCCGGCGACACGGTGATTCTGGCGAAGACTGCCGGCCGCTAAGTCGCGAACGATTTTTTAGACCGGCGGGAGGAAGCTCCCGCCGGTTTTTTTGTGGAGTGGTGGCCTGGCCTGGCCTTTCGCGAATGGTCCCTCTGTGACCGGGGGAGTGCGGTATTCCTTGGGCTCGTATTGTTGGGGAAAGCTCAGGTCGTGCCACTGCAGTTCAAAATGGCGGAATTCTGCCTCTTGCAATCAGGATGTGAGCGGCTAGTTTTTCGGCATGCAGAAGTTGGTTCTTTCGTTGGTGTGCCTTGGGGCGGGATTGATGTTGGGTGGATGTGCGACTCCTGAGCCGGAACCGGTTGGTCCGCAGAGTGCGCTCAGTGATATGCCTTGGAACACTCCCCGGGCTGGAGAAGGGTCGGCTGCCTTTGGTGGTTTGCTCAGCGAAGGCCGATGAAGATCGTTCGAAGTGTGGTGCTGGGGTTGATCGACGGTGGCCTGTTGGCGGCCTGTGGATCGGATCCCGGAGCGAAGGACATGCCTTGGAATGTTCCTGAGCGGGGGCCAGGCGGGGCGGGGATTCCGGCGTTGAATCGGGATCGTTGATGGGATGTTGCGAGAGCAGGGGCAGTGAACGGGTTGCAAACCCGGGTTCCATACTAGCGGTGGTAGGGCTCGCCGCGTTTGATGGTGTAGGCGCGGTAGAGTTGTTCGAGGAGGATGACGAGGGCGAGCTCGTGTTGGAGGGTGAGGGAGGAGAGGGAGAGGACCATGTCGCTCTCCCTGCGGAGTAGTTCGGGATGGCCATCGGAGCCGCCGACGAGGAAGGAGACGGTCTTCACGTCGCCGCGGAGTTCGAGGGAGTTGATGCGATCGACAAACTGGTCGGTAGTGAGTCGTTCGCCGCGTTCGTCGAGCGCGATGCGGTAGGTGCCGGCGCTCTTGTCGAGGAGCTGGTTGGTCTCGTCCTTTTCTTTGAGGTACTGCACCTCGACTTCGGCGGAGCGGGTGAGGCGCCGTTGGTAGTCGGCGATGCCGTCGGCGGCGTGGCGGAGCTTTGGTTTGCCGATGGCGAGGACGCGGAACTTCACGAGGGGAGCTTAGGGACAGAGGATACCGGAGGCGATTGAGTTTTTTATGAGGAAGGGGACCTGTGTCCAAGGGAGGAAGCGGTGGAGACACGATGGGGCGTCTTGATTTTCAGGAAATCGCGGACTGAGCACCGGCAACCTGAGCTTCGGCGGCAGGATTGCCGCCGGCACGGCCTGCGGCGGGACGCCACAGCTACGGAAGACTATGCCTCGCGGATGCTTTGAATGGCGGCGGCCATGTCGGGGGCCTTGAAGGTGGAGGAGCCAGCCACGAAGGCGTTGGCACCGGCCTTGGCGGCGATGGGGGCGGTCTTTGGATCGATGCCGCCGTCGACTTCAATGTGGTAGCTGAGGCCGCGTTCGGCGCGGAGGGCGGCGGCTTGCTCGATCTTGGGCATGGTTTCGGCCATGAAGGACTGTCCACCGAAGCCGGGGACGACGGTCATGACGAGAAGGAGGTCGATTTGATCGAGGTAAGGCTCGGCTTCGGAGAGGGGGGTGGCGGGGTTGATGACGAGGCCGGCCTGGACGCCGGCATCGCGGGTGCGCTTGAGGGTTTCGGAGACGTCGTGGGTGGCTTCGACGTGCACGGAGATGAGATCGGAGCCGGCTTCGATGAAGCGTTCGAGGTAGTGGTCGGGCCGGGAGATCATGAGGTGGACGTCGAGGAAGACGTCGTTGGTGGCGTGGACGGCGGCGATCACGGCGGGGCCGAAGGAGATGTTGTCGACAAAGTGGCCGTCCATGACGTCCAGGTGCATCCAGTCGGCGCCGGCATTAATGGCGCGGGACGTTTCTTCGCCGATGCGGCTGAAGTCGGCGGCGAGGAGAGAGGGGGCGACGATGCGGTCGGTGTAGGTGCGCGGGATCACGGAAGGAGTTTGAATGTGGAATGGGGGATTGGGAATGGAGAATTTTGGGGAAGTCAGGAGCGGGCCTTCTTGCTGAATTTCTGACGGATCTTGAGAAAGGTAACGCGGAGGAGGGAGGGGAACTGGGAGACCCACCAGTAGAAACCCATGGGGATGGAGAGGGTGAGGAGGAGGCCGAGGATGGCTTCGGGCGCGGCGGGGGCCTCGGGGGAGTTGGTGAGGCTCAGGACGTAGCCGCAGAGGGCGATTTCGATTAGAAAGAAGGCGAAGGCGAGGGGGATGCCACCGCTGAGTTTGGGGAGCTGTTTCTTGTGGCAGAGGAGTTCGGCAAGGAGGGTGGCGGGGAGGAAGATGAGGAGGGTGGCGATGGAATGGAGGATGAAAATGGCGAGGAGGCCGAGGGGGTAGAGGGCCGGGCTGCCGATGCCTTCTCCCGCAATGAGGGCCCAGAGGAGCAGGAAGAGGTAGATGGCGGTCCAGACGACGAGCCAAGTGCCGGTGGTGGTGGCCCAGGCGAAGAAGTGGCGCAGGGCGGCACGGAGTGGAGCGGCGGTCATGGCAGGTGAATGTGCCATTGATGAAGGGAGATGACACGCGGGATTTGTGGCGTGCCATTGGGTGGGGTGGGAATTAGGGTTCCGGGGTGAGTGAGGAGTTGATGATTGATCTGCAGAGCGACGAGTTTTTCATGCGGCAGGCGTTGCGGGAGGCGCAGCGGGCCTACAAGGCGACGGAGGTGCCGATCGGGGCGGTGGTGGTGCGGGAGGGGCAGGTGATCTCGCGGGCCTGGAACCAGGTGGAGATGCTGAGGGATGCGACGGCGCATGCGGAGATGCTGGCGCTGACGGCGGCGCAGTCGGCGATGGAGGACTGGCGGCTGGAAGGGTGTACGCTTTACGTGACGAAGGAGCCTTGTCCGATGTGCGCGGGGGCGATCGTGCATTGTCGGCCGGAGCGGGTGGTGTTTGGTTGTCCGGATCCGAAGGGTGGGGCGGCGGGGGGGTGGATCAATTTGTTGGATGCGAATCCGCCGTTGAATCACAAGTGCGAGGTGAGTGCGGGGGTGCTGGGGGAGGAGTGTCTGGGGATGATCCAGAGTTTTTTCCGGGAGGCGCGGGAGAGGAAGAAGGTGGAGAAGGGGTTGGAGAAGGAGGAATAGTTATCGGTTATTGGGGGAGCGTGGGAGTGTGGGCGTCCCGCCCGCTCTGGGATCTGACCGGGCTGGTGGGCCGGGCTCCCAGGGGGGAGAGGACCGCTTTGGAAAATTTGTGGATGACTGAGCGTTAGTTCCGGCGGCGCATGAGGAGGGCGAGGAGGGCGAGGCCACTGAGGAGGGCGGTGGTGGGTTCAGGGACGGCGGTAAAGTCCACGGTCAGTGCTGAGATTTCTGCACCATCCGAGACTCCATCGACATCGATAGTAAATCCAACGAGAAGGGTGTCTCCACTGGAGACGGCCACGGAATTGAAAGAGTTGCTGAGATCCATGCCGTTGTTGCTAGAGGTTCCGTTTCCTAACAGGGCGCTCGTGGTGGTGGTGGAATTGAGCGTGTAGAACCAAGTGAGCCCTTCTCCCGAGACGTTGAACGCTGGGCCGATTGCGATAGCGGCTGCGGCACCGGAGATATCGACGGTGCCATTAGAGGTAATGGTGATGGAATCGCTCGTGATGGTGCCAGTTCCCCCCCAATCCTGAACCCGCATCACACCACCAACCGTGATAAACTCATTGGTCGTTCCGTCGGTGTCGAGCGATCCAAAAGTCAGCACCCAGTTGGTGCCAGAGAGTGGTGAGGTCTCAAAACCATCGGGATCATTGTCATGAGTGGAACCTTCTCCAGCATTGCTGAAATCTGCGGTGTAGATGGTTGTTGCCGAGGCTGTGGTGATGAGAAGGCCTGAGCCAGCAAAGATGGAAAGTAGTAAGGAGCGAACAATCATGATGCCGGCACGGAAAGAGTTGTGCGCAGTCGACCAAGCTAAGTAGGCGGGGATGGGAAGCCAAGCAAATAGGGTGCCAGAAGTGTCACCCGTGTGTGGTGATGTTCATTTGTTTGCGGGAAAACGTCAGGTGACTGGGGGTGTGGATAAGTTTCCGATGGCCGGGGAGCACCTGATCTTGCCGGGATCGGGGGGAGTGACTATGAATGGGGCATGCCAATTCATGCGGTGCTGGGGACGGACGAAGGCCGGGTGGCTGAGGAGGCGTTGCGGCTATTTAATGAGCTCAAGCCAGCAGGGGGTGATGAGTTTACGAATGATTTGGTGGAGGGATCGGCTTCGAATGCGGAAGAGGCGTATCAGATTTGTGCGAAGGGGATCGAGGCCCTGCAGACGCTGGGGTTCTTCGGTGGGGCGAAGGTGGTGTGGTTGAAGAACGCGAACTTTTTGGCGGATGACCGGACGGGTGGGGCGGAGCGATCGAAGGAAGGAGTAGAGGCCATGTTGGACGTGTTGAAGGCGGGGTTGGGTGAGGACGTGACGTTTTTGGTGAGCGCTTCGGGGATTGATAAGCGGCGGGCCTTTTACAAATGGCTGCAGAAGAACGCGGAGCTGGCGGTGTTCGACAAGATCGATGTGTCGAAGGATGGGTGGGAGGAAGAAGTGGCGATGATGGTGCGTGGTCGGGCGAAGGATTTGAACCTGCACTTTGAGGATGATGCGCTGGAGCTGTTTGTGCAGCTCGCGGGGGAAGACACGCGGCAGATCGGGAATGAGCTGGAGAAGTTGTCGTTGTTTGTGGGTGAAGGTGGGGTGGTGGAGCTGGAGTCGGTGCGGCTGATGGTGCCGGCGAGTCGGAAGGGAGTGATTTGGGAAGTGAGCCGGGCGCTGGAGCGGCGTGATGCGGGGAGGGCGATCGCGTTGATCGATGCGCAGATGGCGAAGAATGAGAGTGCCATCGCGATCATGCGGGCGGCGATCATTCCGACGGTGCGAAACTTGTTTTTGGTGCGGGTGTTGTTGGATTCCTACCCGCGTCTGCCGGCTGGGAATCGTGGGGCCTTCGCGAAGGCGATCGAGAGGTTGCCGGAGGGAGATTTGGTTTGGCTACCGCAAAAGAAGGCCGGGGGGGTGAATGTGTGGGGCTTGGCTTTTGCGATGGAGAAGGCCGGGCAGTTTTCGACTCAGGAGCTACGGGAGGCGATGGAGGCGTGCTTGAAGGCGGATCAGGGTTTGGTGACGACGCAGCTGGATCCGCGGTTTGTGCTGCACCGGCTGGTGGCGGGGATTTGCACAGGTGGGAAGCGGCGGCGGAAGGCGGGGTAGGGCCGCTTCGCGACGGTTATCAGTGATCCGTGATTGGTTATCAGGGAGTGGGGAGGGAGGTGGAGTGAGAAATTGACCGCTGATCCCTCTTCGTTGAAGGCACTGATTTTTTCCGATCTGATGGGCTCCGGGATCTTTGGGCTGACTGTGGAGAGGGGATTGGGTAGAAGGAGGAATGAAGACGATATTGTTGGGTTTGTTGGTGGGGGTTTTGGCGGGATTTGTGGGGGCGCTGTGTGGAGTGGGGGGAGGGATCATCATGGTGCCAGCCTTTGTGTTGGCGTTTGGGATGGAGCAGAAGCATGCGGTAGCGACGTCTCTCGCCGTGGTTGTGGTCACGGCATTGTCGGGGACGCTTAACCACGTGTTGTCCGAGTCGAAAATGATCGAGTGGAAGGTGGTCTTTGCGGTGGGTGCGGGAGCGATCCTGGCGGCGTGGTTTGGGACTGACGTGATGCGTGGGATGCGGAGTGATGTGCTGACGAAGGTTTTCGGGGTGCTCTTGATCGTGGTGGGGATTCGAATGTTTTTGGTGAAGGCGTGATGAGAACCCGGAACCCGGAGGACGGAACCCGGAGAGGATGTTGAAGCAGGGGTGGCGGTTGAGAGCGAGGCGGGGGGGAGGTGAATGCTTGGAGGTGGCCTCTGTCGCCCGCAGCCGGGGCTTGGGAGAGAGGGAGGGGGAATCCTTTCAAGGGTCGAGGACCGGGTGGGGCGACCTGTCCCATCGCTGAATGCCATGGGCTTGTGCCTTGGCCCTTTCACCAAGGGCCGGGGGAAGTTTTGACCCGCGGCGGGACGCCACGGGCACGGCCTGCGGCAGGATGCCACGGCTACGGGGGAATCAGGCCAGTCCGCTGCGGACGAGGAGGGGTTCGAGCTCGGGGTCGCGGCCCATGAAGTTGCGGTAGAGTTGGTTGGGTTTGTCGGAGTTGCCTTTACTCAGGATGCAGTCGCGGAAGGCGCGGCCGGTGTTGGGATTGAGCGGGCCATCCTTTTGGAATCGGGTGAAGGCGTCGGCGTCGAGGACTTCGGCCCATTTGTAGGAATAGTATCCGGCGGCGTAGCCGGTGGCGTCTCCGAAGAGGTGGGTGAAGCGCCGTGCCATGGAGGGGGGGCGGGAGGCGAGGGTGGCTTGATAGCCTTGGAGGATTTCGGTGGCGGCTTCATCGAGGTCGCGACCCTTGTAGTCGGCGAGGTGGATGTGGAGCATGAGGTCGAGGCGGCCGAGGGCGAGTTGGCGCATGAAGGTGGAGGCACTCATATAGTTCCGGGCGGCGATCAATTTTGCGAAGAGGTCGTCGGGGATCGGCTCGTCGGTCTCGTGGTGACGAGCGAAGAGGTCGAGTGATTCGCGGTCCCAGCAGAAGTTTTCCATGATCTGCGAGGGGAGTTCGACGAAATCCCAGGCGACGTTGACTCCGGCGAGGCCTTTGACGGGGACGTCGCTGAGGAGGTGGTGCACGAGGTGGCCGAATTCGTGGAAGATGGTTTCGACCTCGCGGTGGGTGAGGAGGGCGGGTTTGTCACCGACCGGTTTGGTCATGTTGCCGCAGATGAGGCCGAGATGGGGGGTGCGGGGTTTGTCTCCGGCGGCGGGGAGGCCGGTCTTGAGGTGGTTCATCCAGGCGCCGTTGCGTTTCGACTCGCGGGGGTGCCAGTCGGCGTAGAAGGAGCCAAGGTGTTCTTTGGAGTTGCTGTCGTGGAGGTCGTAGAAGGTGACTTCGGGGTCCCAGGTTTCGATGCTTGCGATGTTGTCGCCGCAGGCGCTGTCGCGGGAGGTGATGGTGATGCCGTAGATGCGCGAGGCGATGTCGAAGAGCCCGGCCATGACCTTCTGGACGGAGAAATAGGGGCGGAGTTCCTCCTCATCGAAGTCGAAGAGTTCCTTGCGGCGTTTCTCGGCCCAGTAGCCTGAGTCCCATGGCTCGAGGGGCGCGGAGGGGGTGCTGGTTTTCTCCGCTTTGTAGTCCTGGAGTTCCTGACACTCCTTGTCGAAGGCCTTGACGATGCGGTCGTGGAGGTCGGTGGAGAAGTCGAGGGCGGTCTGTCCGTTTTTGGCCATGCGGCGTTGGAGGACGAGGTCGGCGAAGTTGGCGCAGTCAAGGAGTTCGGCTTTCTCTTGTCGGAGAGCGAGGATTTCCCAGATGAGGTTGGTGTTGTCGTGCTTTCCGCACTTGCCGACGGTGGTGTTGCCTTCGAAGACTTCGTGGCGGAGGGATTCGTCGTCGGCGTATTGGAAGACGGGGCCGAGGGAGGTGTATTGGAGGGTGAATCGCCAGCGGGGGTCGTCGTCTGAGCCGAGGTCTTTGGAGGCGGCATCTGCTTTGGCGGCGTCGATGGCACTTTGCGGGAGGCCTTTGAGTCGCTCGGGGTCGTCGACGACGAGGGACCAGGCGTTGGTGGAATCGAGGACGTTCTCGGTGAACTTCTGGGTGACGGCGGAGAGCTTGGATTGGATCTCGGCGATGCGTTCCTTCTTGTCGGCGGGGAGGTCGGCGCCGGCGTCGCGGAAGTAGGCGCAGGTTTCCTCGACGTAGCGGGAGCGGACGGGATCGAGGGATTTGGCGTGGTCGGAATCGGCATAGGCTCTCAGGACTTTCCAGAGAGCGGCGTTGAGGGGGACCGAGGCGGAGAAGGCGGAGACGGTGGGCAGCATCTGGTTGAGTGCCTCGCGTTGTTCGTCGGAGTTGCGGACCGAGTCGAGGTGGTTGAGGCGTCCCCAGCCGCGGTCGAGGGCGTTGCTGGCTTCATCGAAGGCGGCGAAGGTGTTCTCGTAGGTTTCGGAGCCCGGGGCGACGGCGCAGATGGCGGCGAGATTGGCTTCGGCTTTGGAGATGGCGGCGTTGATGTCGATTTCGACCCGTTCCGGGGTGAGGAGGGACCAGCGGATATGGAATTCGTCGGCTAGAAAGGGGTGTTCGCTCATGTTGGCGACACTGATAGCGAGGATGGGCGCGGAGGGAAGTAAAAGGAGGTGGGGAATGGAGGTAGGGGGATTTATTGAAGATTTCCGATTGAAGATTTTTGATTCTCGAAATGAGAAGTGGGGGAGGAAGGCATGAATGTTCCAAGGGAAATTGGTAGTTCGGCCGGAGGGTGATTGGCGGCGGAGCTGCAACGGGGTTGGAGTTGCGGAGGGGCCCTGCGAAAGCGCCGTCGCCGCTCGTGCCTCCCTCTGCCGGCGCAGTCCAAAGGGCGGAGCGCCGTGGGATCAACGTTTCAGGAAGAAGCCGCGCTGCTTTTCGCTGATGGGGAGGCTGAGGTGCTCCATGACGCAGAGCATGTCTTCCCAGACCTTGCGTTTCTCGGGGAGGGCGGCGTCGGTGTGGAGGAGATAGGAAGGGTGGTAGGTGACGCGGAGGGGGATGCCCTCGAATTCGCGCCAGGAGCCACGGAGTCGGCCGACGGTTTCGATGGTATCGAGGAGTCCTTCGGCGGCGGTGGCGCCGAGGGCGACGATGCACTTGGGTTTGATGATCCCCAGTTCGGCCCGGAGGAAGGGGAGGCAGGTGCGCATTTCCTCGCGGCTGGGCTTGCGGTTGTTGGTGGTCTGGTTCTTCAGCGAGGGGCGGAACTTGCAGATATTGGAGATGTAGACCTCCTCGCGGCTGAGTCCCATGGCAGTGAGGATGGCGTTGAACTTCTCACCGGCCTTGCCGACGAGGGGTTCGCGGCGGCGTTCTTCCTCGTAGCCGGGGGCTTCGCCGACGAAGACGACTTGTGCTTCGGGGTTTCCGACCGCGAAGACCATCGGCTCGCGGAGGGTGCCGAGATTTTTGGCGGGTTCCCATGTCTCGGCTTGTTCGCGGAGGGCGGCGAGTTGCTCGGGGCGGGTGCCGTCGGGGATGGAGAGGGTGGTGACCGGCGCGGGAGCAGCTGCCGGGACGGGGGCACTGACGCTTTGCTGGGCTTGGGGGGCCGCACTGCGCTTGAAGAATCCGCGAAGGACGGTGCGGGCTTCCTCATCGAGGGGGATGTGGGTGACTCCCTGCCGCTCCATTTGGCGGAGGTAGTCGATGAGGATTTCGGTTTGGGCCACGGGGGAAGTGGAACCCGGGAGCGGGAAGGGGGCAAGCTTGTGTTGGAATCGCGGCGTGGCCGTCCCGGTCATGACCGAGCTGTTCACCTGAGGAAGTCGGGGCAATTTCCTTGGATCGGCTTCAGAATCTGAAAAAAATCTTCTCGCTGCTCCATGCTCTGGGGCGCTGCATTGTGTTCGTCGACGAAGCGGATCAGGCGCTCGGCAAGCGGGCATCGCATTCCTGATCTGCTCACCCCGGGTGCCGCATGAAATCCTCCGTTATCAGATG
>JAPKDA010000147.1 GCA_028822695.1 Akkermansiaceae bacterium | reverse complement strand
GCAAGCTGGGTTCGTCAGTTGATGACGATTCCCCCTGAAAATAGGCCGAAGTAGCGCTATCTAATGAATGAGGGGTCTTGCCTGCCTGCTCGGAACCACCGCCCTCCTCGTCCAGCTCGCCAACGCGACCTCGGAGGGTGTTGGAGAGCACCAGTGCCCGATCTGCGAGCGGGAACTGAAGACCACTCATGTGATGAGAATCCTTCTCGCCCTGCGAAAGAAATTCGATTTCGTCGGGATCAGACCATTAGGACTTATTTCCCCAAAAACCCCCCGGCAACCTCAGTTTTCTCGCATCCCCTGAAACGTCCCCTCATCGCTGGCGTATCCAAGCACTCCTCTTTCACCAAAAGTATGATCAAGCACCTCATTCCCACCGTCTTCCTCCTCGCCGCCTTCCTCACCCCCCTGGAGGCGAAAGACATCACCAAAGTCGATAGCGGCCAGTTTGTCCGCATCGAACTAAAAACGGGCACCCTCACCCTCGCTGAAGTCGAGATCATCTCCGGCGGCAAGAACATCGCCAAAGGAGGCAAGGCCACCCAATCCAGCATCGCATCCGGCGGCAAACCGGAACGGGCCATCGATGGAAACAAGAACCCCAGCTGGTCCAAGAACGGCCAAACCCACACCAAGGAGAATGACAAGAACCCCTGGTGGGAAATCAACCTCGGAAAAGAACACAAGATCGAGCGCATCCAAATCTGGAACCGCGCCGACGGCCTCTCAACCCGACTCAATGATTTCACGATTTCCCTCCTCGATGCCAAGCGCAAACCCGTCTTCGTCAAAGGCAAGAACGCCGCCCCGGAAGGATCCATCAGCTTCGATCTGACTAAAAAGGGCAAGGTCGCCTACTTCGGCCACAACGGCAAAAAAGGAAAGCCAGCGAAGAAGGGCCGCGGAGAACCTGCTCCAGCCGCAGGCCTCTGGGGACTCGCCACCAACGAAGTCCCCGCCGACTACCGCGATCCGGCCTCCTTCGCCCTGCAAGACAACGACGTCGTCGCCATGATCGGCAGCGGACTTGCCGAGCGGATGCAGCACGACGGATGGATGGAGTCCATCCTCCAAAGCGAACTCAAGGGCAAGAATGTGAGCTTCCGTAATCTAGGCTACTCCGGCGACCGCACCGACCACTACCCACGCAGTCGCGGCTTTACTCCCATCGACTCCTACCTCGCCCACATCAAGGCCGACGTCGTCTTCGTCTTCTTCGGTTACAATGAAAGCTTCGAGAACAACCCTGCGGACCACGAGTCTGACCTCAAAACTCTTGTCGGGCGGATCCGTGCCACCAAGCCCAACGGAAAAACCTTCCCCCGTATCGTCCTCTTCAGCCCCATCGCCCACGAAAACCTCGAGGATCCAAACCTTCCCGACGGCAAGGCCAACAACAAGCGCCTCGCGGCCTACGCCACAGCCACCAAAAACGCAGCAACCGCCTCTGGGGTCGGGTTCATCGACCTCTTCAACACTTCACAATCCCTCTTCAAGGGAAGCAAAGCCCCACTCACCATGAACGGCATCCACCTCAACGAAGAGGGCAATCGCCTGCTTGGTGAAGTGATCGGGGAAGCCGTCCTCGGACGCAAGATTGCCGCCGCCGACAGCCTCAGCTCCCTTCGTGAAGCCGTCCTCGAAAAGAACACCCAGTGGTTCGACCGCTACCGCGCAGTGGATGGCAACGACATCTGGGGCGGCCGTTCCACCCTCCATTTTGTGGGCGCCCAAACCAACGGGGACGTCCTCCGACACGAATTGATCATGCTCGACGCGATCACCGCCAACCACGACAAAAAGATCTGGGCCCGCGCCAGCGGCAAGGAATACAAGATCGACAACAGCAACGTTCCCAAGCCAATCCCCGTCATTTCCAACGTCGGAGGCAAGGGCAACATGTCCAACTCCGACAAGGAGGGCAGCGTCAAGTATCTCAGCAGCGAGGAGACCAGGAACTCCATTACCGTTCCCGAAGACTTCCAACTCAACGTCTTCGCCGACGAGAAAGACTTCCCACAACTCGTCAATCCGGTCCAAATGCAAGTCGACGGCAAAGGCCGCGTCTGGGCCGCCGCCTGGCCCACCTACCCGAAGCAGGCTCCCATCCGCAAGGTCGATGACGCCCTCCTCATTTTCGAAGACACCGACAAGGACGGCAAAGCTGACAAGGTCATCAAATTCGCCAACGTCCCCAACCCCCTCGGATTCGAATTCTGGAACGGCGGCGTCATCGTCGCCTCCCAACCCAACCTCATCTTCCTCCGCGACAACGACGGTGACGACGTCGCCGACGAACGTTACGTCCTTGCCCACGGCATCGGATCCTCTGACACCCACCACGCCGCCAACAACCTCATCTACGGCCCCGACGGCGGCATCTACTGGCAGAGCGGCGTGTTCCTCCAGAACAGCATCGAGCACCCCTGGGGCCCGGCCCTCAACAGCGGCAGCAGCGCCATGTATCGCTTCAATCCCCGCCGCTACACAGTCGCCGTCCATGCAGGCAACAGCCCCAACCCCCACGGAATTTCCTTCGATTACTGGGGTTACCACTACGCCAACGACGGCACCGGTGGCCGCGCTTACCAAGTCCGCCCTGAAGGCAGCGGCTGGAAAATGCATGCCCTCCTGCAAAAAGAGGTCCGCCCCGTCGCCGCCGACGCCATCCTCTCCAGCGCCCACTTCCCCGACGAAATGCAGCAGGACTTCCTCATCTGCAACACCATCGGCTTCCTCGGCATCAAACAATACCACCTCGACCGCGACGGCGGCGATGGCCGCAAAGTCGGTGAAGTCTGGGGCACTCCCTCCGGCGTCGATCTCACCGTCAAGATGGGCGGCAAGGATGTCACCGCCAAAGGCCTCCTCCTCAGCGGCGACAAGAACTTCCGCCCCACCGACGCTGTCTTCGGCGAAGATGGCGCTCTCTACGTCTCCGATTGGTCCAATGTCATCATCGGCCACATGCAGCACAACATCCGTGATCCCCACCGCGATCACAAACACGGCCGCATCTACCGCATGAGCCACAAGACCCGCCCCCTTCAGAAGCCTGTCAAAATCTCCGGCGCTTCCCTCGAGCAACTCATGAAGAACCTCGAGCACCCCATCGACGGCGTGCGCCACCGCACCCGTGTCGAACTCAGCGGACGCAACACCGCCGAAGTCATCACCGCTTGTGAAGCATGGATGAAGCAGTTCGATGCCAGAAAAGTCGAACATGCCCACCACCTCCTCGAAGCCCTCTGGCTCCATCAGGCCCACAACGTCCGGAACACCAAGTTGCTCTCCGCCCTCCTCAAGTCCCCCGAACCTCACGCCGTTGTCGCCGCACAAACCGTGCAGCACCACTGGTTCACCGCCGATCCTACCAAGGCCAGCGCAGCAGCCACCGAGGTCGCCCATGTGGCACCTACCAAGAAGTCCGGCATCATCTCCGATTCTTCGGATCTCACCGAAATCCGCATCGCCACCATCGTCGAGAAGATGAGCTTCGACACCAAGGAACTCACCCTCAAGGCCGGCAAGAAGATCAAGCTCACCTTCGCCAACCCCGACTTCATGCCCCACAACCTCCTCGTCGTCCAACCCGGTTCTTCTAAAGAGATCGGTGAAGCCGCTCTGGCCATGGGTGCGGAAGGATTCGCCAAACAATTCCGCCCCGATAGCCCCAAGGTCATCGCCGGCACCAAGATGCTCGATAACGGTCAGGAAGAAACCATCGCGTTCACCTTCGACAAACCCGGCAACTACGAGTTCGTCTGCACCTTCCCCGGCCACTACATGCTCATGAAGGGCGTCTTCAAGGTGAAGTAAGGAATCAGCGCAAAGGCACCCCACCCCCGTCTCCCGCCCCCACCGGGCTTGCCCCGGTGGAGCGCATGGTCAATCAGCGACACGGCACCTCCCCCCCTCTCTCCCGCCACCGGTGACCTTGCGTCACCGGGGCGATGCTCAGTCAGCTACTTCAGCACCACCCGGTAAAACCTGCGCAGTCCGGCGGGGTTGCCGAGATCGCAGGTCGTGGTGGTGTCGCTCGCGTGGGCCGGGACCTTGTCCTCGACCGGGGACCAGTCGTTGTCGAGCGTTTCAGAAATTTCGATACAGTAGAGTGCTCCGGGTTTCGACAGCCAGGCGACCATGTCGGTCTCGATGCTGTTGGCGGGGATCGGAGTGGCCTGTTGAAACGGGTTGGCTGGGTTGGTGGCTGCCTAGCTCGCGATGAAAGGGGACGGCAGCCGCCTTCCCATTTCGACCCCTTCTTGCCGCGCATCGGCCAGCCGTTGAAGGTTCCGGAGGGCAGGCCGTCCTGAGTAGTGGCCGGATGGTCATGAGCTTACGAGAAATCAGAGAGTCCGAGGGTTCCAGAGATAGACTGCGGTGGCAGCGGGGCCCCCGCCCTCACATCCAACCCCGCAACACCCCAAGATCCCGCTCATGCGCCGCCATCACCGGAGCCAACTTATCCACCTCGAACGGCTTCCCGCCAAAATACTCCACGTGCAGCGACAACGGCACCTTCCCGAGGCCCTTCCCCGCTTCCTTCAACATCGCCTTCGTCACCATCAACGCCAAGCGCCGACCAATCTCATCGTAGTCAGCTTCTGGAAAATTCCCTCAAAGGCTCCCTCCTTCCACACACCACCAGCCGCCTCATCCGCGGCCCGCAACGGCGACATCGCCAATCCCAATCCAGCCC
>JAPKDA010000146.1 GCA_028822695.1 Akkermansiaceae bacterium | reverse complement strand
GACTGAACCCTTTGCCGCCATCCATGTAAAAGCGGAACTGTGCCGTGTTGAAACTTTATCGGCTCCCCGGAGTTTAATGGTGGCGGTTACGCTTCCGATCAAATAGACTACCGAGGGTGCCATCATGTCGACAGAGCAACCACTTACCGTTGACCAGCCCCCTTTCTCCCCTCTCAACAACGCCCCGCCCCCACAGCAAATTCCTCGCAATCCAAGATCCGACCTTGCTCTTCCCCTTTGGCTGGAGGACGGTTCGCTCTCAACAAATCCTATTTACCATGATTACCCCCCGATCCAAGCGAGGCCTGAGAATGACCGCTCTCTGCTTCGGCCTTGTCATTGGTGCTTCCCCACTTTTGGCTGATCCTCCAGAGATCACTCTGAACGGAAGCGATGCGGAGGTCTCTCTGCCTGATGCCGCTGGTGGGCAATCGTTCCGGGTGTTGGAACGATCGGAGGACTTCTTTAACTGGGAGTCAGTAGCTCGTGACTATGGGAACGGTTGGGAGAATATCTTTCCGTTCACCTTGCCTGTTTCGCCAACCGGGCCGGGCCAGATTCTCACCGATGCGATCAATGTTGACAGGAGATTCTATCGTGTGGGGCAGAGCTCTGGCACTTCCCTGACCAACGAACATGCGGCTTCACGTTTTCTCCAACAGGCGACTTTCGGTCCGACGAGGACGATGATTTCCAGCTTCCCGGGGGTTGGTTCACTCAGCGGCTTCAATGATCCGCCCTACACATTCTATCAGCAGTGGATTGATGCGGAGATCGCCAAGTCGCCGACGCTGTTGCGTGTTTTTTGGCGTGAGCGTTCCGACCCCAGCTAT
The DNA here is from genome assembly GCA_028822695.1 of Akkermansiaceae bacterium. GTDB lineage: Bacteria > Verrucomicrobiota > Verrucomicrobiia > Verrucomicrobiales > Akkermansiaceae > JAPKDA01. Next base: position 3,907 of record JAPKDA010000146.1, on the reverse strand, counting down.
GTGCAGGGCACCGATCCCGACGAGGTGGCCCACAATGCCACCCATGGTCAGCAGTTCTCTTATTACGTTGGCACTGTTGCCAATCAAACGCCCAACAATGAGATTACCCCAACCCACTCGAAGGAGGCTATTTGGCATCACGCTGCGATGACGGCGGATGATGCGCTTCGCCAACGGGCAGCGTGGGCGATCAGTCAGACCTTCGTGGTTTCCACCGTGGGGATGACCCAAACTGATATCGGTGAAAGCTGGCTTAAGTATTACGACATTTTTCTTCGGCACACCTTCGGCAATTTCCGTGATATCGTTGAGGAAGTAACCTATTCGCCGCTGATGGGCTACTATCTGAGCTATCAAGGCAACGCGAAGGCCAACCCGAGCGCCGGCACCTTTCCCGATGAGAACTATGCCCGGGAGATCATGCAGCTTTTCACAATCGGCCTCTGGTTGTTGAATCAGGATGGCACACCGGCCCTTGATGGGAATGGCAATCCGGTGCCGACCTACGACAACGACGACATTTTTGAAATTGCAAAGATCTTTACCGGACTTCGGCTGGAAACCACCCGGGCGAATATCGAGATCAGGGGAACCTCGAACCGAATTGACCCGATGCGGACGAATATCTGGCTGCATGATTTCACGACCAAGACCCTGCTCGACTACGATGGTCCAGAGGGGTCCCTCACCCGACCGACAATCGTTGCGGCGACGCAGGATGACGCCGGATTGAGACAGGAAATCGGCAGCTTTTTGGATCACCTCTTCAATCACCCTAACACGCCGCCGTTCCTTGCTCGAAACCTGATCCAGCGAATGACCGTTTCAAATCCATCGCCGAACTACATCAAGGCGGTGGCTGATGCCTTTACCCATGGTCACTACAACGGTGTGGGCTCCATGGCTCGGGGCGACATGTCTGCGGTCTTCCGGGCGATCCTCCTGCATCCTGAGGCGCGGGAAGTGACGCTGTCCGGGGACACGGCTCACGGGAAACTTCGGGAGCCGTTGATTCGTCTCTTGAGTTATGCCCGGGCCTTCGAGATCGCGCCTCATTCCGATCCACTTAAAAACCCCTACGGCATCGTGGCCTTCAAAAACATCGCCAATGAGACCGCGCAGGAGCCGTTTGAGTCGCCGTCGGTCTTCAACTATTACCTTCCGGACTTCCAACCCACGGGGTCGATTCTGGATCGCAATTTGTTTGCCCCGGAGTTCCAAATTCACAATGACGTGACCGCGCTGTCCTTGCAGAATGCCATTCGGGAGTTGGCTCTCTCCGGCATCGACGGGACTTTGGGAACCACCAAGTTGGAGGCGAATCTCGACCTGACTTATGAGATCAGCCTCGCTGAAGACACTGTCGCCGGTCATGACGCCCTGCTTGATCACCTTGAGCTGATGCTGACTCCCGGGCGTTTATCGGCCACCAACCGGGCTACCCTCTTTACGGCGATCGACACCATCAACGGTGACACCACCGCACAGCGCGAGGATCGGGTGGAGATGGCCCTCCAGCTCTTCGGCTTACTTCCTGAATTCAATATCATCCAATAATTCCTCCCAAGAATACCATGAGCGAAGATATCAATCGTCGAAAGTTCATCGAGCAGGCCAGTTGCGCTGCGGTGGGCACGGCCTCTCTGTTTTCAACCCTGCTCACTCTGCGGATGACTGCGGGGGCGGCGTCTGGAGGTGGGCCCTTCACCGGCTACAAGGCGCTTGTTTGCCTGTTTCTCAATGGCGGCAACGACTCCTACAACATGCTCGTCCCGCGTGATGCCGCAGCGCACGCGGAGTATTCCACGGTGCGGACGTCGCTCGCCTTACCGAGTGGAAGTCTTCTGCCGATCACGAGCACCGGGCAGGGCTACACCGATTTTGGGATCCACCCGAATTTACCGATCTTGCAGAGCCTCTACAATGCGGGTGATGCGGCCTTCGTTGCCAACGTCGGCACTTTGGTTGAGCCGACTTCGCTCGGCGACTACAACGCAAAGGCGGTTCAGCTTCCCACCGGATTATTTTCGCACGCGGACGAGCAGACTCATTGGCAAACCCTGGTTCCTCAGACCCGTGGGGCGGGACCGAAGGGTTGGGCGGGCCGTATGGCGGAGTGCATGAGTCAGGCAAATTCGATGGGAAGCATCGCCATGAACCTTTCCTTGTCGGGGAATAACATTCTACAGACCGGTAACAGCTCGGTGCCCTACATCACCGGCCCCAACGGGGTGACCCTCTTAAATGGCTACGATCAGGCCAGTGGAAATGCTCAGACGATCGCCAAGACCAATGCGGTCGACAGCATTCTCTCTGAGACTTACAAGAACCTCTACCAAGGGACTCTTTCCACGAGCACCCGCGCGTCGATCGACACGGGGATCGAGTTTGACAATGCGGTGACGCCACTCGCGACCACGGAGGCATTTCCCTCGAGTCAGATTGGAGACCGGTTGGAGGTCATTTCGAAGGTCATGCAGGCTCGCACGACCTTGGGGATGGATCGGCAGATCTTCTTTGTCGAAAGGGGGGGCTGGGACCATCACAGTGAACTGCTCCAGCCCCAGGTCGACCTATTCACCGAGGTGAACGACGCGATTACATCGTTCTGGGCGGAGATGGGGCATCTTGGTCTGCAGAACGACGTTGTGCTCTACACGATTTCCGATTTCGGCCGCACCCTGACATCCAATGGCTCGGGATCCGACCACGCCTGGGGCGGAAACCACTTCGTGATCGGAGGTGGTGTCAACGGAGGCAAGATCTACGGCGAGTATCCAGTGCTTGCGACGGGCGGGCCGCTTGATATCGGACGGGGACGATTGTTGCCGACGACATCGGTGGATGCCTATGGCTCCGAGATTGCATCGTGGTATGGAGTGCCGAATACGGAGTTGGAAACCGTCTTCCCGAATGCAACGAACTTCTTTAATCCGGTTTCCACACCAAACCCCCTGGGAATCTTTTAAGATGAATCACCGAACCAGGTCTCATTCGCGACTCGCTGCTGTCGTTCTTCTCGGCTTCATCCCGTTGATCTGTTCCCCGTCCGTCGCGGCGATCACGCTGGCCACTTCCACCTTTGACAGTGGCAGTGACGGGTGGATGCCATGGACGACAAGCACGGTGGGATCCCCTACTCCTGGTAATCCGTATCTCAACATTGCCGCGGATGGCCGCGGTGAGAAGGGTCGCCTATTGACCTTCAATCGATCGTCGTCCTGGGTGGGTGATTACTTGGGCTCCGGCGTCACGCACATCGAGCTCGATGTTGCCAACTTGAGTATCGTCGACGATCTCCAATTGCGTGTTGCGATCGGCAACCGCTCTTCGCCGATGGACGTGGACGGCACGTGGTGGGTCAGCAACGCGGCGATCACCCGCACGACCAACACCCCGTGGATTCACGTTTCCCTGTCGCTGCTAGAAGCCGATTTGCACAAGGTTGGCAACGAAATGGGGCAGTTGGGCACGGACACCTACGAGCAGACCTTCGGTGATATCAGGGCGGTTCGTATCATGTCCTCCAACATTGGGACCGCAGCCATCGGGGATGAATTCTTCGGTCCGGTGGGTATCGACAACGTTTCGCTCATGGCTGTGCCTGAGCCTAGCTCGGCACTGCTCTTCGGTGCGGCGTTTGGATTGGCGCTGACGCGTCGGCGGAGGTAGACGAGGCCAGATCCGTTTCTTGATCACCTGACCGCCGGCCTTCTCGGCGAGGAACGAGATTAGTGAAGGAGGGCGTTTGTCGACGGTGCGTACGAAGAGTTTGATCTTCATGTCGAGCAGCTTCCGGGCGATTGCCTTGATGACTCTCTCCGAGTCCGCATGCTTCGCCCCCCCTCAACCCACACATGCACACTTCTTAAGGATGTATTCGCGACAGATAGACAACCCCCTTTTC
>JAPKDA010000145.1 GCA_028822695.1 Akkermansiaceae bacterium | reverse complement strand
GGTGGCAGTGCCGCTGGGGAAGCCGGCCTACTCTGGGTGTAAACGAGTTGCTCTACCAACTGAGCTAATCCCGCGTCAGTCTTGAACTGGAGAACGCGTATTTCCCGCACCCATGCAAGCCCAGATCCATGCCAAGCAGCGATCCGGATTCTGCCTTGCTACCCTCATTTGCGTAGCCCAACCCATGTCACCCAATGGTCCTGGCTGCTGAAATCAGTGCCCCCAGCGAAATCAGCGGTCAACCCTCCTCGCCTTGCAAGCTTGCCCGGATGCCCCTGCCATGGTTTCGTTACCAGTAGATCACCCCATGCACATCCGCTTCACCGAACAAGAACTCGCCACCCTGATGGAAATGGTGAGCTTGGCAGCGGAAGTCGCCTCCATCAACCGGAAGCCCGGTGCCGAGCTTCAATTCAAGGCCTATGAGGAATTCGAAAACTGCTTCCTCGAGAAAGCCAAGCTCAAGGGGTTCGGCGAAATCATCGAGTTCGACGAGAAGGCCCAGCGCCACCGGATCTCGATGGACTACCTCACAAAGTCCTTCGTGCAGGAATGCCTGGATGAAATGCGTAACGAAATCTTCTGGGAGGAAATCACCCTCCGCCTCGCGGAACGTGACGTCATCCGCCAAATGGGCATTCCCGCTTGGTCCGCCCTCAACGAAGAACAACGCCGCAAGAAAACCGAACCGATCGAACGCCGCTACTGGGAGGAGTTCACTGCCAAAGGCATCGACAACCTCCACGTCGTGGCCCGCTTCGGGGCAGGATAATCTCTCCCCACGGGCCCGGCTTCAAATACCATGGATCCAGTAGACGAAGAAGATCCCCCGCTCATCCAGCGGCAGAAGAAGCAATACCCGCTCACCGCCAGCCTCGCCCACTATCTCCAACACTTCGGCCGGCATTCGGAAATCCCCTTGGTCTATAACGACCTCACCCGCTTCACCGCGGCGATGCCCTACGAGAACCCCAAGGGCGAAGAAACCCTCTGGCTGTCAGTCGTTTATCCACCGGAGGTCATGGCTCGGCTCACCCCGCGCCTCACCGAAATTTACGCGACTCTCAAGATCGGGGGAGACCTCTCCATGGCCGAACACCTCACCGTGGAACGCATCGATTTCGGGGAGTTCGGCAATTCGCGGCCCTTTCGCATCCGGATCACCAACCTCTTCAACGGCAACTCCGACTACTACTACGTCAAGCAGGCCGACTCCTCACGGATCTACGGTCTTGAGTTGGAGCACATCCTCTCACCAAACCGGATTAACTACTTGGTGAATGGCAATACTTTGATCGAAGAACACATCGCCGGCGTCCCCGGCAACACCTTCATCAGCGACTACCTCAACCGCCCCAACCTCAACAAGGTCCGGGTCGCAAAGGAGTTTGTGAAATTCGGGGAACGCTGCTTCATCCGTCTGCTGGGAGACATGCGCAGTGTGAACTACGTGGTCGATATCACCCCGGACTTTGAGGAAACCCAGTACCGCGTCCGCTCCATCGACTTCGACCAACAGTGCCACGAAGGCAACATCAACGCCTACCGCGCCCACCATTTCCCGGACAACAAGCCCGTGGACGAACTGGTCCGGAGCCACCTCAACAAGCAGAACATCCTCCAATACCGAAGCGAGGAGCGAAGCCAGATGGCCCGCCGCGCCACCGTGGCGCGACCCCGTCTCACCGCCCTCTTTTCAATCATGCGCAAGGAAGAGATCGCCCCTCCCGAGCACTTCCACGCTCTTCGCACTGCCCTCGGTGAACGCTATGAAACAAGGGCTTTCGAGGACTGCGTCACCATGGGCGACCTCACCGAAACCCACATCCGACGCATGATATCCGAAGCGGTGCCGCTCTAATACCTGCCCCTACTTCTTTCGAACTTGCGTGTCCGGTTCGGGAAGCGTCTCGAGCTTCTTCATCTCTTCCACGGTAATCATCTTGTAGCCCCGCACATCGAGCTCGAATTCGTAATCGAAGTAGAACCGCACGAAACTCCCCCGCGGATAGGGCAACTCCGCAAATTTTTTCGACAGGCGCAAGTTGTGCCGCTCCTCGGTCGGCATCGGCACCTTGAGTTCCTGCAAGGCCCACTCCTTGAATCGCAGTTCATGGATGCCCTTCCCCGCACCAGGCACGAGGAAGGGGTGATACTCCTCCGGCAATGCCTCCAAAGCCCGCTCATTCAACACGAGGATGATCCGCTGGTCCCGGCCGGAGTAGAGATGGAAGGAGAAGTAGCGATCCCAAAGGCCAGGCGAGAAGGCAGGCATGATCCCTGCAAGTAATACCAACGGCACCGCGCAAAACCTCACCGGCGTGACCGCCATGTCGCGCCAGCCAAATGATGAAATACGCCAGAAAACAAGGGAAACGAGGATGATCATGAGGACGTTCCAAGGCCAGATGACCACGTTCTCATTCAATCCAAATGGTCCCACCAAACTGAGAATGAACAGGTGCGTTGAGCATGCCATCAGAACCCCGAGATGCCGGACGATCGGAACCGGGACGAGCAGGAACAAGGCCGTCGCCATCTCCACCCACGGTGCCGCTCCCTGCGTTTGGGCCAGCAAATCCGTCGCCCACCCCATACTGGTCTCACTCATCCGGTCCACGAAGGCCTGCGCAAACATGTTGTCAAAGGCGGGGTGCAGTTTGTGAAAACCACTCCAAAAATACATCGCCACCAACAGGAAGCGCACCAATCCCAATACCGCGTTTTCTCTTCCCTCCCAACCACCTTGCGACCGATGGAGAAATCCCGCCAAGCCGAGGAGATACAAATAGAACCACGGCTGCCATCGTATTTGATCCTGCAAACCCAGAAGCACCGAAAACCCCAGAAGCAGTCCCAGCACCCAACGCCGTTTCGGGAGGAACAGGCAGGCCACTATCACCAGCAAATAGACCCCGAAGAATATTCTGTCCCACGGTTGAGGAAAAGGCCCCAACCAGTCGAAACAGGTCAGGTGCGGAAAGACCCGATCCGTCAGCCAGAGCCTCCAGGAGACCAAAACACCTGCCAGAAGCCCGATCGTCAGGGCCAATCGGGTCGCCTCCAGTCGGCTCGGCCATTGGTCCGGACGCCAGAGTTTCCATTCGTCTCGCAAGATCACCGTTTTCGCCCTCCGGGCCCCGATTGCAAGACAGGACTCCCGCGCGGCCGGCCCCTCGGGACCAGAAACCACTTCCAGACCGGCGAAAAGATGCCGATTTTCCTAAACCAAGGCCCCAAACCAGTCATTTACCCCCAGATGAGGACCAAAACTTCCCCCTCAACCCCTCGCTTTTTCGTTCCGCGTCTTGACCTTTTCGGCCTGCGGTCACAGGTTGCCGCCGCTCGGGAGGTCTTCTCCCAGGCACCCCAACCATCCAAAATTTCACACCGATATGTCTTACGATCTCGTCGTCATTGGAGGAGGCCCCGGCGGTTACGTCGCCGCCATCAGAGCAGGCCAACTCGGCAAAAAAGTCGCCGTGGTTGAAGTCGAACGCGCCGGTGGAACCTGCCTCAACTGGGGTTGCATCCCCACCAAGGCCCTCATCAAGAACGCCAGCTTCTACACCGACCTCAAAAAGAAGGCCGGCCTCATGGGCGTCAGCTTCGACAATCTCTCCTACGACTGGTCGAAGGTCATTGCACGCTCCCGCAAGGTATCCAGCCAACTCGCCGGCGGCATCGAATTCCTCTTCAAGAAGAACAAGGTCGACTACGTGAAGGGCTTCGGCTCCGTCCTTGAGCCCGGCAAAGTCGAAGTGAAGGCCGAAGACGGCAGCACCCAGGTCCTCGAAGCCAAGAACATCATCATCGCCACCGGCGCCAAGACCCGCGAGCTCCCTGGCCTGCCCATCAATGGCAAGTCGGTCATCGGTTCCCGCGAGGCCATGATCCTGCCCGAGCAACCAAAAAGCATGGTCATCATCGGCGCCGGCGCCATCGGGGCCGAGTTTGCCTACATCTACAATGCCTTCGGCACCGAGGTCACCATGATCGAAATGATGCCTCGCCTCCTCCCCGTGGAGGACGATGAGATCGGCGACACCCTCCTCAAGTCTTACACCCGTTCCGGCATCAAATGCCTTGTCGACACAAAGGTCACCGGCACCCGCGACAACGGAGATTCGGTCACCCTGCAGGTCGAAACACCCAAGGGTATCCAAGAAGTCACCGCCGACGTCTGCCTCGTCGCCATCGGCGTTGCCCCGGTCCTTCCCGGCGGCCAAATGCCCGAGTTTACCGACCGCGGCTGGATCAACATCGATCTCCGCTACCAGACCTCGATGCCTGGCGTCTACGCCATCGGTGACATCACCGGCCCCCCCTGGCTCGCCCACACCGCCAGCTTCGAGGCCATGCAATGCGTGGAAGGGATCTTTGTGGAAGGCCACAGCCCCAAGCTCGTCGGCAACTTCCCCGGCTGCACCTACTGCCACCCCGAAGTCGCCTCGGTCGGCAAAACCGAACGCGCCCTCAAGAACGCTGGCACGGAATACAAAGTCGGCAAGTTCCCCTACCAGGCACTCGGAAAAGCCCAGGCCAGCGGCTCCACGGAAGGCTTCGTGAAGATCCTCTTCGGCGTCAAACACGGCGAAATCCTCGGTGCTCACATCATCGGCGAGAACGCCACCGACCTCATCGCCGAAATGGGCCTCGCCCTCGAACTGGAAGCCACCATCGACGACTTCCACGCCACCATTCACGCCCATCCGACCCTCTCGGAAGCCGTGCATGAAGCGGTCCTCGATGCGGATGGCCACGCTATCCACATGTAGG
>JAPKDA010000039.1 GCA_028822695.1 Akkermansiaceae bacterium | reverse complement strand
TCCTGATCTGCTCACCCCGGGTGCCGCATGAAATCCTCCGTTATCAGATGAAAATTGCGGCCGATGAGTCGACTGAGGCATGTTTTGTGCCGAAACGGATCCAAGAGCTCTTGGACCAAGCGTAGCAAGGGTTACAGAAGTATAGGGATATTACGTTTTTTGCGTCAGTATTCTGTACAGTTTGACCCCTATAAAAAAAGGGTTTGAGTCGTGATTCGAAACGGTCTAGAACTCGCTGCCGAGCAGTGGCTCGACTCCCTTGATTTCTAAGAACACTAAAACAAGCCGAATGAAACCCATCCTCTTGTATGCTGCCGTGGCCCTCCCATTAGCTGGACTGTTCACGAGCTGTAGCAGCTCTGGTTTATTCACCTCCTCGAATCTTCGGATTCTCACCAAAGATCAAATCGCTGGTTCATCCAGAGGCTGGAGTTCCTCGAGCCCGGATGGATTTTTGCCCTCAGCTCCTTCTCTTGCACTGCAGGCCGCATCGGCAAGTATGCCGAGGGACAAGCACGGCATGCCGACCTATGAGTTGAAGCACCGTAATCGCGTTGTGCGGACCACGGCATATTCCCACATGGAAGGTGAAGTAGGAGCACCCGGTCGTTTGAATGCGGCGGGCACGATTCTCAAATATGGCACGGTGCGCAGCGCGGCTGCTGATTGGTCCATGTATCCGATCGGCACGACGTTCAAGATCAAGGGATTGCCCCACACCTACGTGGTCGATGACTACGGTTCTGCCTTGGTGGGGACCAACACGATCGACATTTTCCATCCGACGATGAGCGGGATGCGCCGTTGGGGAACCCGTTCGGCGGAGATTGCCGTGGTGCACTGGGGATCTTGGGAGCGCACCGCGAATTTGCTGAAGGGCCGCTGTAAGCACAACCATTGCGCCCGGATGTATGCTGGAGTTCAGCGCCGGTTCAGGAATGGGGAGGTGGCCAGCACGAGCGCTGGCGGCGACACGTCCCTTTAGGGACTAGTATTTCAGGCCAGACGCATGACCAAAGCGGAGCGGGCTTCCTTTATCGATCGGCGTCTTGCGGAGTTGTATCCGGAGACGCCGATTCCTTTGGATCATACCAACCCGTTCACTTTGTTGGTGGCGGTGCTGCTCTCAGCGCAATGTACGGACGTGCGGGTGAACAAGGTGACGCCGGCGCTGTTTGCTCTTGCTGACCATCCTGATGGAATGCGCCAGGTTTCGGTGGAGGAGATCGATGCGATTGTCCGGCCCTGTGGTCTGGCTCCCCGCAAGGCGCAGAACATTCACGATCTTTCAGGTTTGTTGGTGGATCTGCACGGCGGGGAGGTTCCCGCCGACTTCGAGGCTCTCGAGGCTCTCCCGGGTGTGGGGCACAAGACCGCCTCGGTGGTGATGGCGCAGGCCTTCGAGGTGCCGGCCTTCCCGGTAGACACACACATTCATCGCCTCGCGCAGCGATGGAAACTGACCACTGGCCAGAGTGTGGTGCAGACCGAGCGGGACCTGAAGCGACTCTTTCCGAAGGAGCATTGGAACGGCCTACACTTGCGGATTATCTTCTACGGCAGGGAGTATTGCTCTGCCCGTGGGTGCGATGGGACGGTCTGTGAGATTTGCCGGACCTTGTTTCCCAAACGGCATCGTGGAGTAGAGACCAAAAAAGCTTAGGGAAACCTAGGAAATATTTTTAAGCGACAGAGTAAATACCTCGGCAAATCTTTTCTAATGCAAAAGCATCATCAGGTCGTGTTAAGAGTGCCCACATCGGGGGACGTAAAGGGTTAAATCTTTTTAAAAGGTCCTTTACTGATTGCGGTCAATCGAAAGAATCACCGCCCCACACGAACCAACACGCAACACACAAGGAATCCTGCATGAACACACCTACGTCACGTATCCTCCGGACCTCGAGCCTCGTCATTACCTCTCTGATGGTAACCACTCCAATGCTCCTGGCACAGGGGAAGGAAGGGGGCGACACCGCGCTTCACAAATATGTCCTCGATGGTGGACCAACGATGATTTTCATCGGGATCGCCATTCTCGCCTTGATCGCGCTCTGCGTGTTCAACTTCATCAACCTGACCAAAACCAAATACAATCCGGATGACTTGCGCATGGCCCTCCTCGATCACATGGCCAACTGCCGGGTTCGTTCCGCGATTGAACTTGCTGCATCGCATCCAAGTTACCTTGGACGGATGATGGCTTACTCGCTGCCCAACATTGATGCGACGCGTCCAGAAGATCTCGGTCGCGACGGCGTGGAAGACGCCATTGCAGATTACACCATTAACGAGAGCCGCAAAGGGATGACGTGGATTAACTACATCGCCCTTGTTGCCCAAGCCGCACCGATGCTCGGACTGCTTGGAACCGTTATTGGTATGGTGAGCGCATTCAGCACCTTGGGTGAAACCGGCCAGGCCGATCCGGCTCAGTTGGCAGGTGACATCTCGGTGGCACTTCTCACGACGATGTGGGGACTGATCACTGCTATTCCGGCTTTGCTCGCATACTTCTTCTTCAAGAACCGCCTCAACAACTTGGTCGCTGATTGCCACCACAATGGTGAGGAGCTGCTCAACGCTTCCATCCAGACTGTCAATCAAGACGCCTATCTTGCCAAGATTCCTGAGGGCATCGCCGTTTAAGGATCAAGGGAACGCTCGTCGCACGGCGGGGAAGCGGATCCCGTGGTCTCACCTCTGATCCTCAATAAACGATGTCATCCAAGAAACTTAGAGCGGCCCAGGGCGGCAGCGGCGAAGACCTGAAGGTCGATATGTCGCCGATGATCGACATGGTCTTCTTGTTGCTCATTTTCTTCCTCGTGAACGCCTCGCTGGTCATCGTGAAGATGGACAAGCGGGTGACGATTCCGGTCGCGAAGTATTCCAACCCGCAGAAGTCCAAGTTGGGACGGATCGTGATCAACGTCTATGCCGATAAACACGCCGATGAGGGCCGCTTCCGGATGGAAGACGGCGAGACGGTGTTCGCCGCAGACGAGGACATGGTGCAGTTCATCAAGGACGAGAAGGAGAAGATGGATGCGATTGGCATTGTTCCCAGGATTCACCTTCGTGGAGATCAGGAGTCCCTCTTCAAATACAGTCGTCGGGTCATCCGGTCTGCGGCTGCCGCGGGGGTCAACGAGGTCATTTTTGTGAGCTACGCCAAAAAACAAGGCAACTAATCCGAACTTTAGCAAACCATGGCACGACATAGACGAGCAGAGCCCCTCGACGAGGATGAACCCGAGTTGAACATTTCGTCATTGATCGACATTTGTTTCCTTCTTCTCATCTACTTCCTGGTCACGACGACCATCAAGGCGAAGGAGCAGGATGTGGACATGGCCCTGCCATCGGCAGCGCCTTCCGATACCCAGCCGGACATCCAACCCATGTTCATCAAGATCGACGTGAATGGTTCGATCTACCTGAACTCTGGTCCGGCGCAGGAGATTTTGGACACGGACGTCAGTTCGCGCGAACTTCCCCAGTTGACTCAGCGGCTTGAGATGTATGCCAGCGCGGCGCGTGCGGCAGACTCGCAGCCGTTGGTGCAGCTTTATGTTGAGGGTGACGCCAAGCAGCAACGGGTGGTGGACGTCCTTAACGCCCTTGCCCATCAGGAGATTGGGAAGGTCACATTCACCGACCTGATCGACCCGGAGTAAGATCCGGCCCCTCGACTTTCTAATAAAAGTCCCGGGAGGTGCGTTACCACACTGCCGGGTTTTTCATATCAGACAACCCCGATTCCCAACCAACACCCCCAAGATTCCACCTCACTTATCGGCATGACAACATCCCACATCCTTCCACGATTCCTCGGCGGAATCCTTTTGCTCACCGTCCTCCTGACCACCACGCCGGCCAAGGCCCAAGGCTCCATTGAGGAGCTTTGGTCAAAGTCGCTCTCCGCGATGAATGCCCGCGAGTGGGCCAAGGCGCACAGCTTTTTGGACAAGGCCGTGAAGACCTATGACCGCCGGGCCAAGACGCTTTTTGGACCGAAGTTCGGCTGGTTCTGGTATCACAAGGGTTACTGCGAATTGAAGCTGCGCCGGTTTGGCGAGGCCATGGAGTCCTTCGGGACCTGCTACAAGAAGTATCCGAATGACAATAACAACGCCGCGAACCGGACGGGTGCGGAAAACAACGTCAGCTACAACCTTTACCACAAGAAGTCGCTGTTGAAGTGGGGCGAAGCGGCGCAGGGAGCTGAGGAATACGGGGAAGCGGTTCTGAAGTACAAGAAGTTCATTGATGAGCGCGATCCGACTCGTGACAAGTATGAGCGCGGAGCCTTTTTCGTGAACATGGCGATCTGCTATTTCAAGCTCGAGAAGATTCCGCAGGGAATTGAAAACCTGGAGACGGCCATCACCAACAAGGAGACCTTCCCGACACCGGATGAGGGAATCATGGCGGGCTTCCAGGCGCTGGTGCAGGCGGCGATCGCGAAGAAAAACGAGCAGGCCTTCATTGATTTCCTCAACAAGAATCGGGCCGATATCACCTTGGATCCGTTCCAAATGCACAAATTTGGTTCGATCTTCATGAAGCTCGCGGCGGAGGCGCTTGAGGCGGAAATGGACCGGGCGGCGTTCGAGCTTTATGCGCTGGTGCCAAGCAGCATCGATTCGATCGATGATGTGCGGGGCCGCAAGGCGAGCCTCGGAAACGTCAAGCGTCCCATCAAGGACGGCTCGAAGATCTTCTGGGTGAAAGCACTGGGCGAGGAGTTGGAGGCCTTGAAAAAATCGAAGCGTTCCGGCAATCCCCACGAGGTGATCGCCCTGTCGGCCACGGCCTACGTTCACGAGCAGAACGGAAATACCCGTGGAGCCTTCATGGCCTACGAGCAGCTTGAGGCATATTACAGTAAGGCCAAGAAGCGTGAGGACTACCTCTATAACCTCGTTCGGACTTCCTCCCTCATCGGTGAGGTTCTCACCACCGAGAAATACGGCAGCAGGTTTCTCAAGGCATTCCCGGGCAGCAAGTATGAGGAGTCAGTGCGCAGCATGATGCTGACCAGCCTCTTCTTCGCCGGGGAATACGACAAGTGTATCGAGGTAGCCAATATCCTGATCGAGAAATTGCCGAAGCCCTCGAAGCAGCACGACATTTGTCTGCACGTTTTGGGAGGCAGCAAGTATTACACCGGAGCCTACAAGGAAGCGCAGCCGTTTCTTGTGGATCACGTGAAGTCTTACCCGAAGAGTGATTTCAAGATGGCTGCGTCCTACTTCGAGGGATCAAATCTTGCCAAGCTACAGTATTGGTCGAAGGCAGCGGGCCTCTTGGACAAATTCCTCGACGCGTATCCGAACCCCCGCGAGAACGTTTACCTTCCCTTCGCGCTCTTTGATCGGGCCAGCTGCCACTTTGCTGAGGAGGAGTATACGGAGGCGCTCGATAAGCTCAATCGGATCGAGACGGGGTTTGCGACCTCGGCGATTATCGACATGGCCTACAATCTGAAGGGGAACATCTTGCAGACGGAGGGAGACCTCGACAATGCCGAGTCCTACTATCTCAAGGCGCTTGCCATGGCCGAGCGACGCGAGAACCGGATCGTGGCGGGTGAGGCACTGAGCTACTTGATCGGTCTCCTCGGTGCAGAGAAGCGTGGCAAGTTGGCGAATCCCCGCGTGGCTGATGCCATTCCCTACTACGACAAATTTTGGAAGACGTATGGGACCGATTCGCCCTACAAGCCGCAGATTGCGGTGGGCGGAATCTTTGCCCTGACTGAAGCCGGTCGTGGTGACGAGGCGCTCGAGCGTTTGCAGGGTGTGATTGCCGAGATGGCCCAGAGCCAAAATTCCTTTGGCATGGAGGAGGCCATCAATTCCTACACGAAGGCCTATCTCAATGAGAAGTCGGCGGCTGAGTTGAAGGCTCACTATTACCGTTTCCCGGGGATCGATGCGGAGAACAAGGCTGCCCAGGCCCTGCTGCGGATCGCGATCATTGGTGTCTTTGAAGAGCAGTCCCAGAAGGCTGACAAGGAGAAGAACGAGTCGGTGAAGTTGAGCGCGGATGCCACCATCAAGGTGCTGTTCGAAGATCTGAAGAGCGACTTCGAGCCGAAGACCCTGACCAACTACATCCTGGTGCGGGTGGGTGACTATCTTCGCGAGAAGACCGCCGCGCCACGCTTGGGGCTGCCTTACTATGAGGAAGTGGTCGGTCGGGATGACATTTCCTACCGCTTCCCTGCGCTCTTCGGCATCGCGGATATTCTTGGTGGGTCGGACGTTGCTGCCGACAACCAGAAGGCCATCGACAGTCTCGAGAGGATTCACGCGGACGCGCCGAGTGATAAGGAGAAGGAGCGGTCCCTCTACCGGATCTGCACCATCATGGCCCACAAAGGTGATTGGTCGAAGGTGACCGAGCGCACGAAGCAGTATCTGGACCGGGAGAACAACTACCGGGCCTATTCTTCGTTTGTCTCGTTCCTCTTGGCCCAATCTTACGACAAGCGTTCGATGCCGGAAGATGCGTTGCGAGCCTACACGACTCTGAATGGATCCTACATGGGGCACCTTGCTGTTTCCGCTCCATCGACGAAACGGATTATGGAAATCACCTGGAGGCGGGGGCGCCCTGCGGTGCCTCCTGCGAAGTCGGACAATCAGCAGGCCTACGAATATGGCTGGAACTTTGTCGATCTTACCAGGAACATCTACAACGGCAACCAGCCCACGAAAGAAGAGAAGGAACTCTGGGAGGAAGTGCAGGCTCTCGTGCAACAGTACGAGGACGACTCCTCCACGGAGAAGAAAATCAAAGAGGTGCCACGAGGACGATAAGGTCGGAACTACCAACACAATATATTGCTATGAAAACATTACTCTCACTCGTTCTCTTCGCCGCTCTCAGCAGCAGTCTTTGGGCTGTGAGCGCCAAGGCGATCATCGTCATGGAAGATGAACCCATGGTGGTTTGGATTACCGGTGCCAGCGCGACCCAGATTGTATACAAGAAGCCCGAGGCGGCCATTGACCGGACCCGTGTCGCACGTTCTACGTTACTATCGGTGTTCTTCTACGAGCCCGAGGAGTTCAAGGAAGCGAAGAGGCTCTTTGAAAATCGCGACTATGCTGGTGCCAAGGAGAAGTTCAAAGCCTGCGCTGAGGGCTTCAAGTCGTTGGAGGAGATTCCCGGGAACTACTCCAGCTTGGCTGGATATTACCAGTTGGAGTGCTGCCGGATCGAGGAGGAGCTCGAAGAACTCGCCCAACTTTTGGAAGAGTATCGGAGCCAACCCTCTCTGGTGCGTGAAGCGCAGAAGCGTCAGTTTGAAGTCTACATCGCCTGGGATGCAGTTCGCACGAAGAGCTGGCCTCGGCTTGTTGCGCTGACGCGGGATATGCTGGCGCAGGACGTTTGGACCGGAACGCAGCTTTCACAGATCTACTATTGCCGCGGGCTGGCCTTCCAAGGTCTGGACCAGGCGGTTGAGGCTTTGAACGCCTTTAATGGCGCCTTCACGGCGGATTTCACTGCCTCGACGGAAATCACCCAGAAGGCCACGCTCAATTGCTTGCGCATCATCAGTGGTCACGAAGAAGTGAAGATCGCGATGGGCCACTTCGGGACGGAGGACGAGGATCCCAAGACCGATGGCTATGCCTTGCTGCAAGAGGGCATTGTTTTGTGTGAACTTTGGAAGAAGGCCCTCGGTGCCGGGCAGCCCTTGCCGAGTGAGTTTACCGGACTGTTGAAGTACAAGACGAAGTAAGCTTCGGTCTTAGTCGATTTTGTAGAAGGCTCTCCGGAAACGGGGAGCCTTCTTTTTGTTGGGGACGGGATCAGTCCAAGGTCTTCGCATTCCGCCCTTCGTCGATGAGGCGCCAGAATTGTTTGGACTGGGCGAGCGCTTCATCTTCTCCGACGGGGAGTTTCGAGCGGAAGAGGAAATCCTGGAAGGTGTTCTTGTGGAGGATGCGGTGGACGATGACTTTGCCATCGGCGACTTCGAAGTAGAAGCGCCAGTCCTTGGAACGGAAGCGGTGGAGGATTTTGACGTTGCGCACCATTTTGCCGAAGCGATCGTCGTCAAGATGCTCGAGATCGTCCTCCGTCACGCGGAAGGAATCCAGAAGTTCAAGCTGGTCGAGCGTGTCGAGTTGGGAGATCTCGGCAGCGCTGATTTCGTTGAAGACGATTTGAAGCACGGGGGGAGCCTAACGGGAATCTGCCCCGGGGGAAACCGCGATTTTCAGGGTTTGAGCTTGGAGAACTGTTCAAGCGATCGGGTCGGGGCAGAACTCGCGGCGTTGGCAGGCGCCGCAGAAGTCGCCGAGGTAGAGGGCGTCGACCCAGTCCATGAGGGGTTTGAGGGAGGCGCGGTCATCGGTGATGAAGCCGGCCTCGAAGTTGCGCTTGAGGGGGCTTTTGGCGCCCATGCCGGCACCGGTGAGGTTGGGGGAGCCGACGAAGGCGACGTTGCCATCGACGATGACGGCCTTGGTGTGGACGCGAGGGCAGAGGATGCGTTCGAAGAGGTCGCTTTGGGCGAGGACGGGATATTTGTCGAAGTCCTTCCGGAAGCGGGGGCCGGGTTCTTTGGCGTGGATGAGGCGAATGGCGACACCTTCTTCGACGAGGTCGCGGAGGATTTCGAGGAAGGGGACGAAGCGACGGCCTTTGGAGACGTGGAGGTCCTTGATGTCGGCGGTGACGATCCAGAGGAATTTTTTCGCGGAGGGGACCAGTTCCTGGATGACCCGCTTGTAGATGTCTTCGTTGAGGAGGAGGGTGGTCACTTTGTTCCCGGTTATCAGTTATCGGTTGTCAGTGATTGGGGAAGAAGTGGGAGAGGACCGATCAGTGCTCGTGGTGGGAATGTCCGTGGTCGTGATCATGGGAATGCCCGCCGTCGTGGGAATGATCGTGGCCGTGCCCGTGGTCATGGGGGAGATGGAGGGCGTGGGCGGCGTGGTGGGAGACTTGTTGGTAGACTTCGCGCAGGGGGGTGCTGTTCTTCTCGGCGGCGGCGCGGCAGTCTTCGTATTCGGGGAAGACCTTGGCTTGGCCGTTGGGGAGTTGGGCTACTTTGACGCGGATGCGGCCGAAGGGGGTTTCGACAGTTTCGATGCGGCGTGGGAGAGAATCGCGCTGCACGGTGGTGTCACGGACGCCGAGGGTGGAGCTTTCGTGGAAGAGGATGTGCTTGAGTCCATCGGCGTGGGCTGGTTTGGCGAGGACTTGGAGAAGGACGCCGGGGCGGCCTTTTTTCATCTGGGCGGGAATTGCGCTGACGTCGAGAGCGCCGGCTTCCATGAGTTTGCTGGTGAGGTGGCCGGTGAGTTCGGGAGATTCGTCATCGATGTTCGTTTCGAGCATGGTGAGCGACTCAGTGATGATGCCGGAAGTGCCGGTGGAGTCGCCGAGGAGGACGCGGAGGACGTTGGGGATGACCATGTCGCGGGTGCCGGCGCCGTAGCCGAAGTTCTCGAGGGTCATCTTGGGGATCGGGCCGAAGGCGTCCGCGATTTCCGAGAGGACTGCTGCGCCGGTGGGAGTGACGAGTTCGGCGTCGATGTCGCGGCCTTGGAGAGGGCAGCCTTTCATGAGGGCGAGGGCGGCGGGGGCAGGGAGAGGGATCTGGCCGTGGGCACCGGTGATGAAGCCGCGGCCGACGGGAAAGGGGGAAACAACGACTTGCTCGATGCCGAGGGCTTCGAGTCCGGCGAGGGTGCCGCAGACGTCGACGATGGCATCGACGCCGCCGACCTCGTGGAGGTGGACTTTGTCGACCGTGGAGTTGTGAATGGCGGCCTCGGCTTCGCAGATGCGGGTGAAGATGCGCATGGCGGTGCCTTTGACCTGGTCGGAAAGATGGCTGTCTTCGACGACCTTGCGAATGTCGGCGAGGTGGCGTTCGGGGGCGTCGTCGTGGACGTGGACATCGACTTTGGTGGCCGCGAAGCAGTTCTTCATGACCTTCCCGACGTGCAGGTGGAAGTCCTTGATGCGCAGCTTGGAGAGTTCGGCTTCGAGAGTGGCGGCGGGGAGGCCGGCATCGACGAGGGCTCCGAGCATCATGTCGCCGCTGGCGCCGGCGATGCAGTCAAAGTAGGCAGTTTTCATGGGGAAGAGGATTCGACCACTGATTTCACAGGTTTACACGGATTGGGAAACCGGGATCAGGTTGGTTGTTTGTTGGATTTGAGAATGGTGTGGGCGAAGATGGCGGCTCCGAAGCCGTTGTCGATATTGACCACGGCGACGCCGGAGGCACAGGAAGAAAGCATCGCATTCAATGCGGTGTGGCCGCCCTCTGCAACACCGTAGCCGACGCTGGTGGGAACGCCAATGACTGGGGCGGCGACGAGGCCGCCGATGACGCTGGTGAGGGCGCCTTCCATGCCGGCAATGCTGATGACCACAGTGGCGCTGCGGAGGAGGTCGAGTTTGTCGAAGAGTCGATGGATGCCGGCCACGCCGACGTCGGTGAGGCGTTCGACGCGGTGGCCGAGGAAGGCGAGGGTGCCGGCGGCTTCTTCGGCGACGGGGAGGTCCGAGGTGCCGGCGCAGGCGACGACGACGTAGGGAGTGAGGGCGACGGTGGGAGGTTGGCCGAGGGTGAGGAGGCGGGAGGCGGGGTCGTGTCTGGCCTCGGGGAGGGTGGCGAGGACGAGAGCGGCCTTGTCGGAAGAGACACGGGTGGCGAGGGCGCGGCCGTGGGTCTTGTGGAGTTGGTCGAGGATGTCGATGAGCTGCTCGGGGGTCTTGTTCTCGCCGTAGACGGTTTCCGGGGCTCCTTGGCGGAGTTCGCGGTGGAGGTCGAGCTTGGTGTGGCCGAGATCGGCAAAGGGGAGGAGGGCGAGTTGTTCTTGGGCGTTCTGCGGGGAAAGTTTGCCGGAGGCAACTTGCTCGAGGATGGCGGCGATGGACTTGGGAGACATCGAATCAGGAGGCGGAAGACTTGAGGGCCTCGTTCATGCTGCCGGAGCGGAATCCGGCGAGGTCGAGGGTGACGTAGAGGAAGCCGGCCGTCTTCACGGCGGCGTCGAGGGCTTCGCGGAGTTCGACGGCGCGGGTGAGGTCGTTCGGATTGAGTTCGAGGCGGGCGACTTGTCCGTGGTGGCGGACGCGGAAGTCGGAGAAGCCGAGCTTTCGAAGGGTGGCTTCGGCGGACTCGATCTGGCCGAGTTTTTCGGGAGTGACTTCCGATCCGTAGGGAATACGGGAGGAGAGGCAGGCGTTGGCGGGTTTGTCCCAGTTGGAAAGGCCGAGTTGCTTGGCGAGGGCGCGGGTGGAGTCTTTATCCATACCGCCCTCCTGCAAGGGGCTGCGCACCCCGTGTTCCCGGGCGGCGCGGAGTCCGGGGCGGTGGTCACCGATGTCGTCGGCGTTGGTGCCGTCGAGGATCCAGGTGTAGCCCTCCGCTCCGGCATATTTGATGAGCGCATCGTAGACGTTTGTTTTACAGAAGTAGCACCGGTTCGGATCGTTGACGCGGTAGCGCGGGTCGTCGGTCTCGTGGCTTTCTAACAGAACGTGTTCACAACCAATCTCCGCGGCGATTCGTTGGGCGTCGACGAGGTCGTCTTTGGCGAGGCTGGCGGAGACGGCGGTGGCGGCAACGGCGTTCTCACCGAGGGCGTCGTGGGCAACCTTGAGGACGAGGGTGCTGTCGATGCCGCCGGAGAAGGCCACGAGGACGCGGTCGAGTCCCCGAATAAGGTTATGGAGGCGGCGCTGAGACTTGTCTGACATCTGGGTCTACGGAACAGTAGGAGGGGCGGAAGCGCAAGTGTGGGGGAGGGGCCGAGGTGGCGGCCCCGGCCTGCTGGGCGATATTTGCCGAAAAATGCAGGAAGGCGGGGGGACGTATACAACAACTGATTGAGGATCAGGGCGGTGCCTGAGATCGCTCTCCTAGAGATTATGGAGACTGGACCCTTGATCCATGGGGGTTGGTTGGTGGTGGCGATCGCCGCTTTTGCGATTGGGTCCCAAAAGGGTTCGGACAAGGGAAGTGGCCCGGAAGGGGGGGCATGGGGACGCGAACGAAGAGGGAGCGGGCCGGTTCTGGGATGGCTGGGATGGCCGGAGAGGGTGGCGGGGGTCAACAGGTGGTCGCGCGGGACGTTCCGGAGAACGGAGTGAGTTGGGAACCCTTGTCCTCAGCGAGGGGGAGATCAAAGTACTTGGGCTGCAGTTCAGGGAGTTCCATTATGCGTGGGGTGCGGTCGGGGGGGGTGGACGCGGTTTTCAATGGAGCGAATACTCCGAAGCAGGACATGGCCGCCGGGCTGGCTGGTTGGGCTGGGGCGAATGCCATTGGGGATCGCGGACTGCAGGAACGGACTCTCGTTCAGGTCGGGCAGCAGTAGTCCCATCGGGTGGACAAAACAGCGGCGGCGGCGTGGCTACCGAACAGTGGGCTTTTCGAGAAAGCGCAGCAGATGGCGCTCCGGCCGAAGAAGCGGTAGGGTGGAGGGGAGGTTCGACCAGGGCTTCGAGGCTGCTACCCTACCGGGGTGAGTAAGGAACTGCAGGAGTAAAGTGCGGCGACGGGTTGGGGGCAGTCTCTCTCGCTTTCCTCCCCTCTCTCGTCTCGCTGCGCTGTGGAGAAATGCTCTTTTATTAAGGGGCGGAGAGTGGAAGCCCCCAGTTGATGATGGAACCGACGTTCGAAAAATTGTTGGTGCTTCTCGCTGACGCGGAGGTGAATGTTGTGTTGGTCGGTGGTGTTGCGGTCACCCTTCACGGATACGTTCGATTGACGGAGGATGTCGATATCTTCACGTTGATGAGTGGGCTCAGGTATCGGGATCTCGCCATCGATGCTGACGAGTTCGAGTTGTCAGGGAGGAAAATTCGCTTGGCCTCCAAACCTGCACTCATCGGACTAAAGTGCCGCTCTCAAGGTGAGAAGGATCAATTGGACGTGGTAGCGTTGAAGCAGCTTTCTGAGAACCCGGAGGCCTTTGATTGAAGGGGCATTGGCGTTGAGAATGTTTTGCCTCTGAAATCTTGCCTTGGTGGAGCGGAGGCGCCGTGCTACTTCTTTCCCCGATGACGAACTGGAACCGCGACCTTCTTCTCGCTTTGCGACTCGGACTGTAGTCCGAGCGCATTCTTCTTCCACCCAGTTCCTGACCACCCGCTTTTTGGGGAGAACTGTGTCTATTCGCCTTTGCAAATCACCCTTAGAAGCCCAGAACCAAACCAAAGATACCAATGAACACCAACGCGATACGCAAATATCGGCCCTTTCCAGCAGTGCAGCTGCCGGACCGCCAGTGGCCGGACCAGACCATCACCGAAGCTCCCATCTGGTGCTCGGTGGATCTCCGGGATGGGAATCAGGCGCTTCCAGTGCCGATGAGCGTGGAGGAGAAGTTGGAAATGTTCGACCTCTTGGTAGGGATTGGCTTCAAGCAAATCGAGGTCGGATTTCCGTCGGCGGCGGATACGGAGTTCAATTTCTTGCGTCGTTTGGTGGAGGAGGACCGGATTCCAGAAGACGTGACCGTGCAGGTCCTGGTGCAGACGCGGAAGCACTTGATCGAGCGGACCTTTGAGGCAATCAAGGGGATGCGCCGGGTGATCGTGCACATCTATAATTCGACCTCTCCGTTGCAGCGGCGGGTGACCTTTAGCGATGCGACGCAGGAAGAGATCAAGCAGATCGCGGTGGCTGGGGCGCAGTTGGTGAAGGACCTGACGCCGACTATTCCGGAGACGGAAGTGGTCTTACAGTATTCGCCGGAGTCGTTTTCGGACACGGAATTGGAATACTCGTTGGAGATTTGCGAAGCAGTGATGACGGTCTGGGAGCCGACGCCGGAGAAGAGGATGATTCTGAACCTGCCGGCGACTGTCGAGTGGGCAACGCCGAACGTGCATGCGGATCAGATCGAATGGTTTTGCCGGAAGGTGAAGAACCGGGAGAGCGTGATCGTGTCTCTGCACACGCACAACGACCGGGGGACCGGAGTTGCGGCGACCGAACTGGGCCTGATGGCTGGGGCGGATCGGGTGGAAGGGACCTTGTTTGGTAACGGCGAAAGGACCGGGAATCTGGACATCGTGATCGTGGCGCTGAACATGAACAGCCACGGGATTGAGACGGGGTTGGACTTGGCGGACTTGCCGCGTATTCGGGAAGTGTATGAGCGGACCACGCGGATGACTGTGCCGGAACGGCAGCCGTATGCGGGGGAGTTGGTCTTTACCGCTTTCTCGGGTTCCCATCAGGACGCGATCAAGAAGGGCCTGGACCGGCGGCAGAAGGAACTCAAGGCGGAGGGTGAGGGCCTCGCTTGGGGAGTGCCATATCTGACGATCGATCCGCAAGATACCGGGCGGAGTTACGAGGCGATCATTCGGATCAATTCGCAGTCCGGGAAGGGCGGGGTGGCGTACATTTTGGATCGGGAATACGGATTCGACCTTCCGAAGTCGATGCATCCGCAGGTTGGAAAGCAGATCTACGATCTTGCTGACCAGTTGGGACGCGAATTGGATCCGAAGGAGGTGCGCAGTGCGTTCTTCAAGTACTTTGCCAACGTCAGTGAGCCGCTGTGTTTACTCGACTATGAGTTGGATCACCAGGACACCGGCGAACGCGGGACAGTGCGCTGTCGCGGTTCGGTGTTGGTGAATGGTGAGAAGAGGGAGATTGTGGGATTGGGCAATGGCCCGATCAACGCCTTCGTGCATTCGCTGGAAGAGAACGGGATGAAGGATTTTGTGCTGACTGATTATCGATCACACGCCCTGCGTGATGGATCGGGATCGGACGCGGCGGCCTATGTGCAACTGAAGGCGGGCGACGGGCGACTCGTCTGGGGCGCGGGAGTTGATCCTTCCATCGAGATGGCAGGTTTAAAGGCGCTGGTGAGCGCTTGGAACTTGCTGCGCTAGTCCTTATTGGCCGATCCAGACTTTTTGCCGGATCTCAATGATGTCGTATCTGGTGAGTTTGAGAGCGAGGAGGGTGGAGAAGGGGTGCTCGGAGCTGAGAGGGCGGACTTGAACTTGATCGCCGGGTTGCGGGAAGAGGTTTGTGCGAAGCTGGTGAAGGTGGAGATCAGCAGCAGGGCAAGGGAGAGGACAGGTCGCATGAGAGTCTTTGACCGAGGGCGAGGCTTTTCGTTCGATGAAAGTCGAGAAGCGGCGGCGGTCAGTTCTTCTCGACGGCTGAGGCGGGGAGTTCGCATACTCCAGTCCGCATGAAAATTCGTCTGATCTTACGCATTCTAGCCGTCCTTGGTTTGGCGATCAGCGGGTATTTGCTCTACTTGAAGCTGACAGATCAAATCACCTATTTGGTGGGCTGTGGGGAAGGATCGGGGTGCGCGGAGGTCCTGGGGTCGCGGTGGTCGCAGGTGTTCTTGGTGCCGGTGACCGCGATGGCGATGGGGATGTATCTGGTTCTGCTGATTTCGACTTGGAAGCCCTCGCGGATGGTGTTGGCCGGACTCGCGGTATGCTTTGCGGGAGCGGCGGTGTGGTTTTACGGGATTCTATTGTTTGTGCTGAAGGAGTTCTGTCCATGGTGCACCACGGCACATGCGATCGGGTTGACCTGTGCACTCTTGTTGCTCCAATACTTGAAAAAGGAACGGACCTTGAAGGGGAAGGCGAGTGGCGGCATCGTCGGCGGGGTTTTGGCGATGGTCGTTCTCGTGCTCGGTCAGATTTTCGGTCCCGTGCCGGAGACCCATGCGGTATCGACTGGGACTGTGGAGCAGGAGGACCGGGAGGGCTCCGTGCATGCGCGGGGAGAGGGTCGCGTGGTCAGTGTCTTTGAGGACAAGAAGGCCTACAACATCACGGCACTGCCGCATCTGGGCGCTGCAGATGCTCCGCATGTGTTGGTGAAGTATTTCGATTTCGCCTGCGAGTCGTGTCTGGAGATGGATAGCGCTCTTCGCATGGTGATGGAGAAGCAGCCCGGGAAGTTCTGTATCGTCATGCTTCCCGTTCCCTTGAATCACGCCTGCAACGAACACCTGTCCCGGAGTGTTCAGGATCTTGAGCATGCCTGTGAGTTGGCGAGACTGGGACTTGCCGCCTGGCGGGCGAATCCGGAGGTTTATGCCGAAGTCCACGAGACCTTGTTCCTGCGTCCAGTACTTGATCCGGAGTTGGCGGAATTGGCGGTAGCCCAGATTGTCGGCGACGACGATGCGTTTGAGGAGGCGCTTCAGGATTCGTGGATCGAAGAAGTTCTCGCAGCCAACAACAACGACTTCCGTCAATTCACGGCGGAGACTGTGAAGATGCCCAAGCTACTCTTCGGGAAGGACAAAATCCTGCATGGCGTGACGCGGACGCCTGGGGTGTTGCTTCAGACCTTGGAGAAGGAGTTTGGGTTGCCGGCGGCGCCCTAACCGGCTTTAGACCGGGGGGAGACCGAGGTGTTGGCGGCAGGTGGCGACCTGCTGGAGGGCGGTGTCGATGTCGTCGGCGAGGAAGGTGACGTGGCCCATTTTTCGGCCCGGGCGGGCTTCGGATTTTCCGTAGAGGTGGAGTTGGGCTCCGGGCGTGCTGAGCAGCTGGGTCCAGTCGGGAGGGGTGTTGGGCCCGGGCCAGAGGTCGCCGAGGAGGTTCATCATGACGGTGGGTTTGATCAGTTTCGGGCTGCCCAGAGGGAGTCTGGTGATGACTCGCAGGAGTTGTTCGAACTGTGAGGTGTGGCAGGCCTCGAGGGTGTGGTGGCCCGAGTTGTGGGGGCGGGGGGCAAGCTCGTTGATGAGGAGGCGGCCGTCGGTGGTGAGGAAGAGCTCCACGGCGAGAATGCCGATGTAATTGAGTTTCTCGGTGACCTTGGAGGCGATCGCGGCGGCGTCGCGCAGGGTGCCCTCCGGGAGTCGGGCCGGGACGATGGAGAGGTCGAGGATGTGATTGCGGTGGATGTTCTCGGCGGGATCGAAGGCGACCATCTCACCGCTGGTGGAGCGGGCCACGATGACGGAAAGTTCTGCGGCGAGGGAGACCTTCTCCTCGAGCACGGCGCGGGTCGCGCCAAAATTTGTCCAGAGCTCTTGGAGATTATCGGGGCTGGTGCCTTGATCGATGGCTAGCTGGCCTTTGCCGTCGTAGCCGAATTCGGCGGTCTTGAGAATCGTGTCGCAGTCGAGGGCTTGCATCCCATCGACGAGTTCGGCGGCGGCCGCAACGATCTTGAACTTCGCGCAGGGGAAGCCGTTGTCGTCGAGAAAGCGTTTTTCGCGCACCCGGTGTTGGCAGGTGGCGACGGCATGGGAGCCGGGCATGAGGGGGATTCGTTTTTCGACGGCCTCCATGAGGGCGGCGGGGATGTTTTCAAACTCGACGGTGGCGACGTCGACCGAGGAGATGAAATCCTCGAGGGCGCGGGGAGAGTCGAAGGGGTCTTCTATGACGCGATCGGCGGTTTCGGCGGCACCGGAAACATCGCCGCCGGTCCATTTGAGAACGTGGAAGCCCATGCGGCGGCCTTCCAGCGCGATCATGCGGCCGAGTTGTCCGCCCCCGAGGATGCCGATCCATTTTCCAGATCCGGGAGTGATCATGAGGCGGCCTTGTCGTCGTTGGGAGGGAGGACGGCGGCTTCGACCTTCGCCTTTTGATTGAGTCGGAACTCCTCGAGCTTGGCGGCGAGGGATTCGTCACCGTAGGCGGCCATCTGGGCGACGGCGAACAACGCGGCGTTGGTGGCACCTGCTTCGCCGATGGCAAAGGTGGCGGTGGGGATGCCGGCGGGCATTTGGACGATGGAAAGCAGGGAGTCGACGCCGTTGAGGACGCGGGATTTGACGGGAACGCCGAGGACGGGAAGGGGGGTGATGGCGGCGGCCATGCCGGGAAGGTGGGCGGCGCCCCCTGCTCCGGCGATGATGCACTGCAGGCCCCGCTCTTTGGCGGAGCCGGCGTATTCGTAGAGGAGGTCCGGGGTGCGGTGGGCGCTGACGACTTTTGCTTCCCAGGGGACGCCAAACTCGGTGAGGGTCTTGGCGGCGTGTTCGAGTGTGGGCCAGTCGGATGTGCTGCCCATGATGATGCCTACGCGGGGTGCTGAGGTGGTGCTGGTCATAGTGGGAGTGGGTGGTGGAACTATTGTGGGATCATCCTCCGCCAGCGAACTTGTCGCCCCGGAGAACTTCGACGTCGGAGGTGTAGGCGATTACCGTGTGATTTTCGAGATATTCCGCTGGGATCCGGTTCAGAACCCGCTCGGCGCCCTTGGCGGAGAGGATGGGCCCGATCGGGGCGTTTCGGCCTTCAAGGTCGCCGGCGTTGACACCTCGGGATCCCTCGCCCCCTATGGCGATCATGGAGTGACCGGCGGCGCCCTCGGTGCGGAGGAGTTTCAGCAGGGGTTCGCGGAGAAGGCGCTCGGCAACGATCACCATTTTCTTGAGTGCGATGGTGTTGATATCAGGAGATCACGGTTGCAGCAGATTCGATCAATCCCGGCCCCATTTTTCTGCTGGGGGTAATTTCTCTTCACCGGGGCCCAATTCCTCAGTAGGAATTCAGACGAAAGGAATCGTTTTCTCCGGACGGGCGTGGGCTGGTCTTTGGTAGGGACGTAAAATTGACCATGGAGTTTGAAAGCATCCAATCGATCGAGAATGCGACGCGCTTCGCGCGCCGGGAGATGTTCCGCTTCGGGTCGGCGCTCTTGTTCATCATCATCATCATGCTCTTTGCGGCCGGGATTCGGCCGGATGGAGCGGCGGTGAGTATCGAGTTGGTGGTGGCGGCGATGATCGGCGGTTACATGGCGATGAACATTGGGGCGAATGACGTCGCCAACAATGTTGGCCCGGCGGTTGGTTCGAAGGCCCTGACCCTGACCGGAGCGATCATTATTGCGGCAGTCTTCGAGGCCTCGGGTGCGTTTATTGCGGGGGGAGGAGTGGTGAGCACCATCAAGAAGGGAATCATTGATCCTTCTCTGATTCCAAACGGCGATGTCTTCGTGTGGTTGATGATGGCGGCGTTGCTGGCCGGGGCGATCTGGTTGAATCTTGCCACCGCGCTCGGTGCGCCGGTTTCCACCACCCATGCGGTCGTGGGGGGTGTCTTGGGCGCGGGTATTGCGGCGGGGGGAATGGAGATCGCCAACTGGGACAAATTCGGGCTGATTGCGGCGAGTTGGATCATTTCTCCCCTGATCGGAGGTGTGGTGGCCGCGGCATTCCTTTACTGGATCAAACGGAGCATCACTTACCAAAAGGACATGATCGGTGCGGCGAACCGCATGCTACCGATCATGGTTTCTCTGATGATCTGGGCATTCAGTACCTATCTCATTTTAAAGGGGTTGAAGAACGTGATTGATTTCGGATTACCGGCCGCGACCGGGATTGGGCTCCTTCTTGCGTTGGCTACCTTCGTGGTGGTGAGGCCCGTGGTGAGGCGAGCCTCCAAGGCCATGGAAAACGGCAAGCAGTCAGTGAATTCCCTGTTCACCCTGCCCCTGATTTTTGCGGCGGCCTTGTTGAGTTTTGCCCATGGAGCCAATGACGTGGCCAATGCGGTGGGGCCCTTGGCGGCGATTTCGGATGCGGTGACCAGCCACGATGTTGCCACGAAGGCGACGATTCCCTTCTGGGTGATGGCAGTGGGGGCCACTGGGATCGCCCTGGGCCTGGCGCTCTTCGGGCCGAAGCTGATTCGGACCGTGGGAAGCGAAATCACAGAATTGGACCAGATGCGGGCCTACTGTATCGCGATGGCGGCGGCGATTACGGTCATTATTGCCTCGCAATTGGGCTTGCCGGTCAGTTCCACACACATCGCGGTGGGTGGAGTGTTTGGAGTCGGATTTCTCCGGGAGTATTTGAAGGTCAGCTACGCCAAGACGATTCACGAGATTGAGCATCATCACGTGGGGAAAGACGACTCGGAGGTGGAGGCCTTTATGGCGGAGTTCAAGGCCGGTTCACTCGAGGAAAAGCGGTTGATGCTCCAGCAACTCAAGCTCCACACTGCGAAGGCGGAGCTGACGAAAAAGGAGCGTCAGCGTCTCAAGAAGGCGTATCGCCAGGAGCTGGTGAAGCGTTCCGCGCTGCTGAAAATTGGGGCGGCCTGGATCATTACGGTTCCCGCGGCCGGGCTCATGGCCGCGCTGCTCTTTTACATGATCCGCGGGATCATGCTGCCTTGAGGGGCCTTGCCGACGGGAGCGGTATTACTTTGGCGGTAAAGCAACCAGCTTGGTTGGAATCCGCTGTTTCATGTGAGACGAAGGCGAAACTCGTTGCTATTGGTTGGGGGGCGTTTAGCGTAATCTTGCGGTGGGCCCAATTGGCTCGACCCACAAACCGGGGTTAGGGAATCCCATATCCATTCTTCAACAGATGTCAGAACAAACTCGCTTAGACAATATTGAGAAAAGTCGTAATGCCGTCAGGCTTCATACGGAATGTTCCATGCAGGGACGAAAGGACGAGTGGGCAGAAAAGGTGAAGGAGCGAACCCAAGCGAAGAAAGCCGCCGCCAAGGCCGCGCCGCCCAAAAAGCCTCTTGTCGCTGCTCCGGTGATCGCAAAGGTTCCCCCGGCGCCTGTTCCTGACGATGCTTCATGGGAGTCGGATGCGCCGTTAAAACCGGGTGCGGAGAAAAAGATCAAGAGCTTCCTCTTTCGAGATGATCTCGAGCATAAAGAGTAATCTCCTCATCAGGCCGCCGAGGATTGAATTCACCACCACTCCAATCGGGGAGTTGGAAGAAGCCGGGCATGGTTCTCTGGAGTCGTAGCGCGGCGTCTAGCAGTCTGTCGGACTTAGACCAGCGACAATCCGATTGTGATCTGCTAGTTTGTAGTCATGGCAGCGAAGGTTGTCTCTATCGACCACGAAACCCCGTGATTGCTCCCACCGGACCTTCGGGACTGGATGTTGCCGGATCACATGGTGCGCTACCTGAGTGCTGATACTCACCCCGATCACGATTCGATCTGCAAGTTCCGGCGTGAAACCAAGGAACTCCTAGCTTCGGCCTTTCACCAAGTCCTTGAACTCGTGGCCGGCGCGAAAGTGCTCAAGGTGGGGGATCTCACGGTCTCGCCAAACTCAAGGAAGCC
>JAPKDA010000144.1 GCA_028822695.1 Akkermansiaceae bacterium | reverse complement strand
TCCGACCTCCGACCTCCGACTTCAAAAGTCCGAAATCATCAATCGTAAATCATCAATCTCCCCTTCCAATTCCCCCACTCCCATGATCCGCCACTACATCTACGGCCTCTCCACCATCGTGTGGGGAATCGTCCCGGTGTGGTTCTACGCCACCGATCGGATCAGCGCCTATCTCGCTCCGAACTTCCACACCACCGCCCTCATCGGCGGCCTCGGCATGATCGTCCTCGGCCTCTTCAACATCCTCAGCGCCGGCCAAGCGGTCGACTGCGGCCACGACCACGGTGATCACGACCACGATCACGAAGAGCCCAACCCCCTCACCAGCCTCGCCCTCATGGTCCTCCCCGTCGCCCTCTGCCTCCTCTGGACCAAGGACGGCTTCTCCGCCAACGCCCTCACCCGCAAAGGCCTCTACGACAACGATCGCAGCAGCGCCGCGGCCATGCTCTCCAAGCTCCCGCCCTTCACCCGCGAGTCACTCGACAAGTACACCCCGAAAACCGAAAAGGGACACTACAAGTTCGACCTCACCCAACTCTTCTGGTCCGCCGGCGACGAAGAACTCATGGGCGTCTTCGACGGCCTCCCCGCCGAAATCACCGGCCAGATCATCGCCGAAGACCCCTCCCTCAACCCCGACGGCCAACGCATGCGCCTCTTCCGCGTCTTCATGACCTGCTGCGCCGCCGACGCCCAGGTCATTGGCATCACCATCCGCTTCCCCGACGGCCTACCCGATCTCGCCCCACAAACCTGGATCACCCTTCGCGGCGTCGTGGAGTACGAAAAGATCGACGGCATCACCAACGTCCTCCTCCGCGCCACCGATCCGCCCAAGATCACCGCCGACCCCAACGCCGCCGCCCCCGAACCCTGGAAACTCCCCGGCCTCTAAGCTCCCCGGAGCAGCGGCATTCCTGTCGCTGACCAACACCCTCCGGCGCAGCCGCAAGCCCTTCCCCGCCCTTGGAAATTGGCTATTCCTTATTCGACATTGGGTGTTCCCACATCCCAAAGCCCCAGCAGCGCCATCAGCGAAATCAGTGGTCAATTTCTCCCCTCCGACCTCCGGGCCCCGGGCTCCTCCCAATCATCTCCCCAAATCCAAAATCTCCTCCAGCACCTTCAAATACCCCTCGAACGCCTTCTTCCCCGCCCGAGTCAGCTCATAGTGCGTCTGCGGCCGCCCCTCTCCCTCCACCTTCTCACTCTCCACATACCCCGCCTTCGCCAAACTCCGCAAATGCGTGATGAGATTCCCGTCACTCATCTGCAACTCCCCCTTCAAATCCTGAAACGGCCGCGGATCATTCCGCGACGCGAGGAGGGTCATGATCGAAAGCCTCCCCTTCTCATGGATCAACTTGTCGAGTTTGGAGAAATCAATCATCGCGGGACGGCGCGTCGAGGGTCCTTCCCTTGCAGCTCAACTGCATGACGATCACCCCGTAGATGAGATGAAACACCCCGAAGCAAATTCCCATGATCAGATTAGCCTCCAACATCGGACTCTCAAAAGGATCGAAGGATCCAATGAACGGCAAGGGATGCCCGTCATCGCTCCAAACGTAGAGGTAGGCGACCACCCCTGAGAGAAGAAAGATCCATCCCAACCAACGAATCGAACGCGGCGCGATCCCAATCGTCGCCAAGAGCGAGAGACCGTAACAGATCACCCAAATCGCCGCACAGCCCGCTGCCGTCCCCCCCTCGGAAAGGACATGCCCCATTCCCAACACCCCACCAGCCAACATCGGTGGCACCAAACCCCGCAGAGCCATCTTCAGTCCGGGAGAAAAGAAGGTCGCCTTCGAAATCGCCGACTTCCGGGCAATCAAAATGCTGTTGAACACTCCCGTAATGAGCATTGCGAAGAGCCAGCACCCGATCCACGCCTCTTCCGACATCAGTGACGGAGCATCTTCGCTCCCCCCGATCGCCCGGTCCTCACGGAAATAGAGCAAGGTCGACAGAATCACCGCCAAGATCCCTCCGAAAAACGCCGTCGGCCACGATATGGCCCGGTAAATCGTTGCCCGCTCCATCAGCGAACGGATTACTCCCAGGTTCTCCGCCGCCCGCTCCTGCTCGGTCATGGGCGGAAATCTATCAGAATCCCCCCCAACCTCAAACTTTGCCGACCAAAGCCACATCCCCTCCCCCACCTCCCCAACCAGCGAAATCTGCGGACACCAACTCCCCGCCCCGTTCCTCTCCACTCCCCACAAATTCTGTGAATTCTGTCCAAATCCCCAACCTCCCGAACTCAGCGCTCGGTTTCCCCCCAATCCTTCACCTCCCCAAACCATCTCCCCTCTCATTGACTCCCCCTGGGTTCCGGGCTCTTCCATCACCCAAAAACCCCTATTTTCCTTGCCAACCAACACCACTTCCCTTACTTCCGCCGCCCTTCCTCACGTCGTCGAGCAACATCGGGAAAACGAAGGGACCTCTACGGCGGTTTTCCCAAACACCCAGAGCCTCTGTGAATTAACGGAGGACCCAAAACATGATTAACGAACTGGTAAGAGAAATGGTTGAAGCTGGCGTCCACTACGGACACCAGACCCGCAAGTGGAATCCGGCAATGCGCCGCTACCTCACCCGGGACAAAGGTGGAATTTACATCATCAACCTCGAAGAAACCGTCCGCTGTCTCGACAAGGCATCCGCCTTCGTCACCGACCTCGCCTCCAAGAAAAAGAAGATCCTCTTCGTTGGCTGCAAACACCAAGCCCAGGAAGCCGTCCGCGAAGCAGCGGATGCATCCGGACAATACTACGTCAACCACCGCTGGCTCGGTGGCACGATGACCAATCTCACCACCATCCGCCAGTCGGTGGAACGCCTCAAGTATCTTGAAGGCATCGAAAAGGCCCCTGAGTTCAAAGCGATGTCCAAGAAGGAACTCGCCGCACTCGGCCGTGAGAAAAACAAACTTCTGCGGAACCTTCAGGGCATCCGTGGCATGGACACCCTCCCCGACGCCCTCGTCGTGGTCGACACCGCACGCGAGTCCATCGCCGTCGCCGAAGCACGCCGCCTCAAGATCCCCGTCGTCGGTATCATCGACACCAACGGAGATCCTTCCAAGATCGACTACCCGATCCCTGGTAACGATGACTCGATCCGCTCGATTCGCATCCTTCTCCAGAACCTCGTCGACTCGCTCGTCGTGGGAACGAAAGGCTAAACCCCGGCTCTCTAGTCACTAAATACGATCCAATGATTACCGCATCACTCGTAAAAGAACTCCGCGACATGACCAGCGCGGGGATGATGGACTGCAAGAAAGCCCTCACGGAAAACAACGGAGACATCGAAGCCTCCGCCAAATGGCTCCGTGAGAAGGGTATTTCTAAAGCCGCGAAGAAAGCCGGCCGCGACGCCAAGGAAGGCCTCATTTACGCAACCCTCGACGACAGCGCCCAGTCCGGCGTCCTCGCCGAGATCAACTGCGAGACCGACTTCGTCGCCAAGAACGAAAGCTTCCAAGCCTTCGTGGCCGATCTCGTCGGCACCGCGGCCAGCGCCGGCGTCAACGACCTTGCGGCAGCCCTCGCGCTCCCCAAGGGTGAAGGCACCCTCGAAACGTTCGTGCAGTCCAAAGTCATCGAGCTTGGTGAGAACCTCCAGTTCCGCCGCATGGCCCGCTTTGAAGTTTCTGGCAACGGAGCCATCGCTTCCTACATCCACCTCGGGGGCAAGGTTGGCGTGCTCGTCGAAGTTGGCTGCGACAAAGCAGACACCACCAGCGGCGACGGATTCAAAAACCTCGTCAAGGACCTCACCCTCCACATCGCTGCCACCGCACCTGCCGGACTCAGCGCTGAGGACATCCCCGCCGAGCTCGTCGAGGCGGAGAGCGACGTGTTCCGCAAGCAGCTCGCAAACGAAGGCAAGCCCGCCGAAATGATCGAGAAGATCATCCCCGGTAAGCTCAAGAAATTCTACTCCGAGCAGTGCTTGCTCCAACAAGGTTTCGTGAAGGATCCCGACACCTCTATCGCCGCGCTTCTCGAAGCATCCGGCAAGGAACTCGGTGACACCCTCACCATCCGCCGCTTCGTCCGCTTCGGCGTCGGCGAATAAGCGCGACATCAACTTCCAAAGGCCCCGCACCAGCGGGGCCTTTTTTTGTGACAGGAGAGCGGGTTTCCAACCCGCTCCCCTGGGACCGCGGACTTTAGTCCGCCCCACAGCCCATCGCTCCCCCCGGTTGGTCGGACATCCTCTACCTCCCTCCCCGTTCTCCTCCCGTATCTGCCTCCCCCTGATGCCCCCCTTTCCCCTCGCCCCCACCCCATCCCCATCCTAAGCTCAAAAACCATGCGTCTCCCAATCCTCATCCTCCTCCTCGCCCTTCCCCTCTCTGCCGAGAAGGTTGCCTTCGACGAGAACGACCGCTTCTCGGTCGACTTCCCCGACAACTGGAAAAAAGCCAAGCCCCCCCAAGACAACATCGTCGTCCACCGCGAAACCGAGGACGGAGAAGCCGCCTTCTCCATTTCCCTCCTCGGCGTCGCCAAAGGTCGCCAAGCCGACCTCGACGGCACCCTCGACACCTTCATCAAAAACTTCAGCCGCGCCGGCATGACCGTCAAAGGCAAGCCCAAGGGCCAACCCAGCATGATCGACGGCAAAAAAGCCCTCGTCGCCACCGTCCCCGTCGAAATCACCCTCGAAGGTCAGGTCACCTCCATCACCTTCTTCCTCGTCGTCCTCGAGGCCAAGGAACGCGTCATCATCATGCAAGCCACCCTCCCCGGCAAAGGCACCAACGAACAACGCAAACAATGCCTCAAAATCATCGGCTCCTTCAAAGAACACTACGTTGAAGAAGAAGAGGACAAGCCCGAG
>JAPKDA010000143.1 GCA_028822695.1 Akkermansiaceae bacterium | reverse complement strand
GAAGGCCTCATGTCCGGCGCTCGGCTTGTCGTCATCGGCGAGTGCGGAGAGGGGCGAGGCGACGCCAATGATGCAAAGGAGGGCGACGAGGCTGCCGAGGTGCGTTGGAGATTTCATTGGAATTTGTTTATGGTGTGGGGCGCTTGAGGTCGCCGTTGAGTGGTTCGCAGAGGGGTGAAAGGGGCATGATCATTACAATGGCTAGCCCTTTGTCGCCAATTCCTTGATGGTCTCGCGGACTTGCGCAAGTTTCGGCTTCATCTCTTCGCTGAGCACCGCGCGCTTTCTCACTTCGGCGTCAGAATCGGAAATGGGCAAGGCCTTGGATTTGCGGAGCATGTGCTCCCAGAGTTCAAAGCGTTCGGGTGAGAGTTTCTTGAGCTCTCCCTTCATGCCTTTGCCCACTGCGGAATCGATGCAGTATGCGTAAAGCCGCGCGAACTCGGCCTGGTCCTCGGGATTGGCCTTATTGCCATAGGCTGAGACGTCGATGTTGTCTGCTTTGACGGCTTCGGCCCATCGGTCCAGAATATCCTTCTCCGCACTGCGTGCGCGTTGTTCGAGGACGTGTCCCGCTTCGTGCGCAATGACGCTGGCGGCGCGATTGCCTTTCAGAGGGATCATGTTGAGATAGGCCTGCCCGCCGTGCGCCGCGGCACCGCCGAGCGTTTTGTAAAATGCCAGTCCGGCCTTCTTGTCCTCGGACACGACCTCCAAGGCGCGGCGGTAAGCGATCGGAATTCGCTCGGCATTGGCCAGGGCCGTTTCGAGCTTGAGGTTCGCCGAATCTTCGATCGTGACTTTGAATGTACTCTGACCAAGGCGGACCCACCATTGTTTGCCGGGCTGCTTGTTGTTGGTCATCTTCATTTCGACCGGCCCGGAAACGACGCTCGCTTTCTGGAGATTGCACGACCCCATGTCCTGCATGATGGGAGCAAAGATCTTGTAGAGCATTTGGCGCTGCGGCGGTTTGGCTTCGTCCTCCCCGTGCGCCAGGGATGTGCAAAAAGCGGCCAATAAAAATGCGTGTTTTGTCATATTGATGGTTTGATGATTTGATGATTTGATGGAGATGCGGGGAATCGCGCGGGCGCCGATGTCCCACCAAGGTGACCTACGGTTGTCGGCAGGACATCATTTCACTGCTTCGCATTTTGTCCAACCGATTCGCATAATCATCATTAATCAGCGGTGATGGATCGCGGTGGCGGATGCCCCGGAGAGGGAAAGACACCGGGAGGCTGCTAGGAAGTTCTCGTGGAAACGCTTGGCGCGTAAGACGCACTACTGGGCCTCACTCTTCGTCGCAGTGCCTCTGCTAGTTGTCATCGGCACCGGCATCCTGCTTCTGCTCAAGAAAGAGTTCAATTGGATTCAGCCAGACACGGTCAAAGCCGGGAGTAAGGTGCCCACAGTGGATTTTGAGAAGATTTACAAATCCGCTGCCAGCGCCGAGGTCGCGGAGATCACCAGCTGGGACGACATCGAACGCCTCGATGTGCGCCCCTCCAAAGGCGTGGTCCTCGTGAAGAGCAACAACAGTTGGGAAGTCCAGGTCGACTTGGCGACCGGTGAAGTTCTCCAAACCGCCTACCGTAGACCCGATCTGATCGAGTCGATACACGACGGCACCTTCTTCCACACCTCCGCCAAACTCTGGCTCTTCCTTCCATCAGCCATCACTGTCTATGAACCAGCTTCGGTCTTCTTGTTCGGCTCGGTAACAATCGCATCGGTAGCTAAGCGTATGAACTTCGAAAATTACTGGCCATAGTTCTCGCCACGCTGGGGGCGCCCCATGGTGATGACGAGATCGTTCTCCAAATCTACTCGGAAGGTAGATGATGACGCCGAGCCATGGCCGACGGTCTGATTGCTCAGGCCATCGCGCACCATGTAGACGAGTCCGATACCCCATTCAACTTCCGTATCTGCTCCTAACACGGGAGTCAGTTTTTTGGGAATCATGCGCTCGAACGTTTCTTCGCTGAAGAAGCGCTTGTCGCCGTAGGTGCCTCGATTCGCTATCATTTGCCCCACACGGGCCAGGTCGATGGCATTAGAGAAAGTGCCAGCAGCAGCATCGACACTATCGATCCCCTCACCGCCTAACGGGTCGAACAAGTGTTTCTTGTAGAGCGCGGGCAAGGTATCGCCAGTGATCTGTTCCAGACACTTCATCGCCATGGCTAAACTCGTGCCATTGTAACGGTGTGTCGGTGTTGGCGGCCCATTCGTTAAGAACAGCGTCGAGTTTCTCACTCACATTACTCGCCATGCCCGCTTCCTTCGGAGTGCCTTCGCCGATTACGCGACCTTTCGTCTCTGAAGGCTTGGGAATCGTCACTTCAACGTTGGCGTATTTGAAACTTCTCATGGAAAGACGGAGTCCTTTCAAGCGCCGACTGGAACAAGGCCATCCGCGATCCCCTGGTGGCTTTTTGCAAAATCGATATCCGCACCATGCCCATCCTCAGCTCGCTGGATGGCTTAAAGATTGGGAGGACATTCCCGTGGCCTGAGCCGTCGCTGCGTCCTCGTGTTTCCCAGTTGTCTTCGGCCCACAGTTCCTCGGCAAGATTGCTCACAATTTTCGCAACCCTTCCAATCCCAACGACTCCTGGGCCGAGCAAGTTTCTCAAATCCGCCTCACTGACGGCGGGGTCTGCGACAACCTCGGCCTCGAACCCGTCTGGACTCAACACAAAGGTGTCATCTGTTCCGATGGCGGAAAGTCCTCCTCCGCAGTCTCGTTTGCGCGTTCCCATGCGGCGGGCTGGGCAGCGGCTGGGAGCTTGGCGAGGTGACGGGCAATTCTTTGTCGCCATCCCCGCCGAACTAGGGGCTCGCATCATGCAAGCCCCAAGCATTTCGGATGTGGGGAAGAAAGGCTTCATCTCGAACCAGGTCCCATTTTTCCAAGTTTTAAAAAGGGCTACTGAATCGGCGCCTTGCAAGGCCCTCAGCTCTTTTTCAACCCCCGTTCACCCCTCTCCGATCCCCTCAACGGCGCCCCTAAGCTCCCCACCCCAAAAGCAAATTCCTGCGATGAGGTTGGTCAAGTCCCGGAGTGATTTTTTCGGACTTCCTAACAAGTCGCCTTCCAAGGCCTGTCCTCCAATGATCTGAACACCGCTCCCCCCCCCCCCCCGGCAATCAATGTCCCCCAATAAATTCCTAGCAATATGCAATTCTTTGTAGCCTTCCCCGCCCCGGCGGAGTAAGATGGGCCGTTATGAGACTGATATTTGTTCTATTTATCGGGGTATTTATCGGGGTAGTGCTCTCGGCAGGGCACGGAGATGACATAACTGATTCGGAGGGACATCCCAATAATCGTGAGAAATTTCTGCCCGAGGAAGAGATCCAAATACGCGGACCTAAAGGAGCAGAGCTTATCTACGCTCAGGGCAGCCAAATTCCCTACACTGGCAAGACCATTGACATGTGGAGTAACGGGCAAAAGAAGTTCGAAGCCCACTGGAAGGACGGCAAGGAGGATGGCCCAAATACTTGGTGGTACGAAAACGGGGAGAAGCGCCTTCAAATCCACTGGAAGGACGGGAAGAAGGATGGCCTTTATACCGTATGGCACGAGAACGGGGAGGCGAGGGTTGAAATACTCTACAAGGACGGGAGGCGGGATGGCCTTTATGCCGTATGGCACGAGAACGAGCAGGCGAGGGTTGAGATACTCTACAAGGATGGCGTGAGGGTGCCTAACCAGTCCAAATGATCACCAAACTTGTGTCTGGCGGAGAGACGGAAACTGACATTGCCGCTCTGGACCTTGCTCTGCGCTACGCGCTTCCCGCGTGGTAGATGGCGCCCGAAAGGCCGCAAGAGTGAAGATGGACCGATCCCCCTGTGGTATCTTCTGTCGGAGACTCCATCTACCTGCCGCTGGCTCAACTTCGGCTTGTTAGATTTCGAGGTGCCTTTGCTGATTTTGCAACTCTATGGCCCGTGTTGTTATAATCGCTGAGATGCACTGGAGAAAACTACTTCTGGTATTGGGCGTTACGAGCAATCCAAAAACGCCAAGCACAATGGCGATAATCCACATTGTCAAAGCGGTCGTGTTCTTCGTCGTGACGGTGACGGTCGCGTTCTGGGAAATGGCGGCGGCTGCGGGTTGAAGAACTGGCGAACTTGGAACTGGGATAAGCACCAACTCTCCACAGCTTGGGCAGTTGCCAGTCTGTCCAGCATGGGAATCGCCCACTTCTATTGGTTGGCTGCACTTCGGGCAATTGAATTTCATTTGGATGTGTGTTGGTGATTTTCTGATACTACCAGTGGTATTGACCTGCGCCTCAAGGCGACTAGTCCAACCCAAAGAACTCGGGCTTCGACAGCATGTTAGCCACCGGAAGGCGGGGTAGATCAAGGGAACTATGAACCCACACAAGGCACCGCCTCTCCCCTCTCAACTCCCCCAGGCAAACCTTGCCACTACCGCCCCTCCTCCTCTGCTAATTCGTTAGCGCGATCCCATGCGGCGGGTTGGGCATCGGCGGGGGGCTTGGCGAGGGGGCGGGCTTGACGTTCCGTGGTTGGGAGCGTCGTGTTAACCGTGGTTAACGTTTCGGTGATCTCGGCGGACTCAATCAGCTGATGAGCGCGGACCCGACTCCATGCCCACCTTTCCTTACAGTAAGCCTCAAACGTCGTGTGCGATTCGGGTGGGGGAATGGAACCCATGGGTTCTAGCTTGCATGAGGCGCCCCCAAGCTCCCCTCAACAGTAAATTCCTAGCAGCGCGAGACTGGTCCATTGACGGAGGGCAATCCATTCGGTATCCACCAGATGGACATGAAAACGAACCCCTCTTCAAGATTCCAGGCACTCTGCGCAGGGATCGTCCTCCTTTGCCTCTCCGCCGCACCGCTCTGCGCCGACACCTTCG
>JAPKDA010000142.1 GCA_028822695.1 Akkermansiaceae bacterium | reverse complement strand
CGACCCCAGCGACGAATAGCCGCTACCCAATGTAGTGCAGGCTTCCAGCCAGCAAAAGGTCACGCGGGCTTCCCAGCCCGGCCCCAAAGCCAATCAACCCGCTCTTTCCTCTCCGCTCTCTGGGTTCTGTTCTCTACTCTCCGCCCTCCCCAGCCCCGGGAGGGGCGAAAGATTCTAGCCACGGGTGTCAACCCGTGGTTTCCCCCTCCCTCTTTCCCGAGCCCCGGTAGCGGGCGACAGAAGCCCCCGCCAATCACGCGCCTCCGCCCCCCTCTCGACCGTTGAACACACTGTCCGATCTTCGACTTTCGACCTGGGACCTTCGACCGGGCCCCCGGCCCTAACCCATCCGCCCCCGCTCCTTCGCCAACTGCCACCTTCGCTCCATCTCCCCGAGATCCGCCTGCTCCAAACTCTGCCCGGCCTCCTTCAACCCCGACTCCACCGAGCCAAAGCGATCCGTAAACTTCACGTTCGTCCCCTCCAGTGCAACCTCCGGATCGATCCCCAGTTTCCGCGCCAAGTTCACCACCACGAACAGCAAGTCTCCCACCTCCGCCTCCAGCTCCTTACGCGCCGGCTCACCCGCGGTGTGCTTCTCCAACTCCTCCCGCGTCTCCTCCAGCTCCTCTTCCACCTTCTCCAAAATTCCCTCCGCGTCCGGCCAATCAAACCCAACCTTCGCCGCCTTCTTCTGCAACTTCGCGGCCCGTAACAACGCCGGCAGTCCTTTCCCGATCCCGTGCAAAAACGGCTTCTCCTCATCCCCCTTCTCGACCCGCTTGATCTCATCCCACTGCTTCAACACCGCTTCGCTGTCCCCCGCCTCA
The DNA here is from genome assembly GCA_028822695.1 of Akkermansiaceae bacterium. Taxonomy (GTDB): domain Bacteria; phylum Verrucomicrobiota; class Verrucomicrobiia; order Verrucomicrobiales; family Akkermansiaceae; genus JAPKDA01. The sequence goes on along the minus strand of JAPKDA010000142.1, from coordinate 4,097 downwards.
CTCGTCGCAAAGACATGCGGATGTCGCCGCACCAACTTCTCCGAAATCCCCCGCGCCACCTCATCCATGTCCCAATTCCCCGCCTCCCGTTCCAACTCACTGTGAAACACCACCTGCAAGAGCAAGTCGCCCAACTCTTCCTTCAAATGCTCCAGATCCCCCCGCTGAATCGTATCCACCGTCTCATAAGTCTCCTCGATCAGATTCGACACCAAACTCTCATGCGTCTGCTCCGCATCCCAAGGACAACCCCCCGGCGCCCGAAGCCGCGTCATGATCTCCCTCAACCGCTCCACCTGCCGCCCCTTCTCAGAGCAGTTCATCATTTCTTCATCGTTCATAAAATCCCCCTTCTTCCTAATTCCTGATCTCTATTCTCCGACGCTGGCAACTGATAACCGATCACTGATAACGGGGCGCCCCGCCCCCTATTTCCCCGCCGCTCTCCGCAACAAGTCCCGCTCCCCATCGGTCAACGACTGCAATCCTTCGTTGTTAATCTTATCCAAAATCCGATCCACCTGCGACGACTCCGCGCCACTCAACTCCGATTTCGGTCGAAATTTACTCTCCGCCTTCGGTTTTTTCACGATCTTTACGGACACCCCTTTCGAGCTCGCCAACTTCAAGAGCATGGTGCGGAGAGGGCCAACCTTCATGAAGAGGTACCCGACCAGGGCTCCACCTAAATGCCCCGCTGAACCTCCGGCATTCGAACTGTTGGAAAGAAGAAGAAACACTTCGAGTCCGAGAAAAATCAACGCAAAGGTTCTCATCTTCATCGCGATGGGCGGAAACAAGAGACGAATTTGCGCCTGCGGAGCGAGCACCGCCACGCCCACCAACACTCCAAAGACACCCGCCGAAGCTCCCAACAAACGCTGCCCCACTAAGGCATCAGGAAGAATCCCGGGCACAAATACCAACAATGAATACAACGCTGCTCCGCCAATCCCACAGAGCAGGTAATAGTAGAGGAAGGCTTTACTCCGCCACCAGCGCTCCAAGAACGGACCAAAAACAAACAAGGCCCACATGTTCATCGCAAGATGCATGAAATTCGAATGCAGGAATTGGAACGAAATCAATCTCCACACCTGCCCTCCCATCAGCGCTGTTTCGACGCTGAATACTCCGGCCTTCCCGATGCCCGATGGAATGTATCCCTCCCCTACTTGGCCCTTCGGCATCTCCGGTCGATAGATCACGTCGATCAGGAAAATAATAATATTGCTGACCAATAACCACTTCACCACCGGGATCCCTGCAAAACGTGACGGTGGTTTCTGTGGTCCGGCTCGGTGGTAGTCTCGATCTGCGTATCCCATTGGCTGATGCACGATTAACACCGTTTCACCCACCCCACAAGTAACCCTTCGTGGGGCCTCATCATGAACTCTATCACTAAATCTTATTATCAAGTGACAAATTCTTTTCCTGAGAGGATCTGAATTCTGAGCTGTAGAGAACTACGTCAACAGCATCGAAAGATCACTGCAATGAACACCCCACCCAACCCCGAGAACTCCGTAGCGGCCATCACTCCGCCTTGGGATCCCATCAAGGTGCGCGACCTCGTCCGCCACGCTCAATCCTCCGGCCAGCACCCCGTGTTCCTCGAACTCGGCATACAGGAAGGAAGCGGCCTCCGAACTCCATCTCGGTCGTGACTGGAACACCGTCGCCATCCGCGAACTCATCGAGCAGAAGACATCCGCCGTCCGCAAGCCCGCCTTCCTCCTCACCCTCCCCGGCAACGGCCACTCCCTCTACTTCTCCGACGAGGACGCCCTCAACACCTTCGATGACGCCCTCTCCCCACCAGAGAAATCAGTGTGATCAGCGGTCCCAAATCCCACCTCCTGAACCTCGACACGCCGCCTGTCTCAACCCAACCCCCACCGCACACCCCTTATACGCCGGCTGCCGCGAATACGGATCCACCACCTCCAGCGTCAACTGATTCACCGTCGCCGCATGCATCGGCAAAAACACCTGCCCGACCTGCACCGAAGCGGTCAGATACGCCACCGCCTCAATCGCCCCCCGCGCCGAACTCACCTCCACCTTCGCGCCCTCCACAATCCCCGCAGCCGCCGCATCATCCGGATGAATCTCCAGCAGCAACTCTGCCGAATGCAACTTCCGCAAAACAGCCGACTGCTTTGTCCGCGTCTCCGTATGCCACTGCGCCGATGATCCGCGACCGGTCAGCAACAACAACGGAAACTCCTCACTCGGCAACTCCGGAAGCGCCCGGGAAGCATCGTAAATAAACTTCGCCCTCCCGTTCGCATGGAAAAACTTCCCCTCCTCAAACAAGCGCCGCTCCGGCCCATGCGGAAACGCCCCTTCCGGCAGCGGCCACTGAATCCCCCCCGCTGAGTCCAACATCGCGTAGTCGTTGATCCCCGAAATGTCACACGGCTGCCCCTTGCTCAGCTTCTTGAGCAAACCAAACACCGCCTCCGGAGACGACCACTTCGCAAACATCGGCCCACACCCCCAGCGATCCGCCAGTACCTGCACAATCCGAAAATCCGACAAGGCCACCCCCGGCGATCGTCGCACCTGCTTGATCGTCCCAATCCGCCGCTCCGAGTTAATCAAGGTCCCCGACTTCTCCCCCCACCCCGCTGCCGGCAGGAACAAGTCCGCCGTCTGCGCCGTCTCCGTCGTGTGATACATGTCCTGCACCACGAGAAAATCCAACTTCTCCCGCAGCGCCCGAAAGCGCTTCTGGTGAATCCACGAATGCGCCGGATTCGTCGCGATCACCCACAGCCCCTTGATCGTCCCCTTCTCAATCCCGTCGATGATCTGATCATACGCCAGGCTCGGCCGATCAGGAATCCGCTCCTCCGGAATCTCCAGCACCTCCGCCACCTTCCGCCGATGATCCGCATTCGTGAAATCATGCCCGCCCAACAGGTTCGTCGTGTTCGAAAACAACCGCGACCCCATCGCATTACACTGCCCCGTGATCGAATTCGCCCCCGTCCCCGGCTTCCCAACGTTCCCGGTCAGCAACGCCAAATTGATAATCGCCTGCGCCGTCCTCACCCCCTCGTGACTCTGATTCACCCCCATCGTCCACCAAAGCGACACCCGCTTCCCCGGCTCCGAAATCATCCGTGCCAACGACTCAATCTCCTCCACCGCAATCCCCGTCCGCTCCGTCACCGCCTCCGGCGAGTAGCCCTGCACGAAAACCCCAAAGTCCTCAAACCCCTCCGTGTTTGCCTGCAAAAATTCACGATCAATCCTCCCCTCCCTCACAATGCAAAACGCCAAGGCGTAAAGCAGTTCGAGATCCCCCTTCGGCTGCACCGCGACATGACGAGTCGCCACCTGTGCCGTCTCCGTGCGCCGCGGATCAATCACCACCACCTCCGGGTTCCGTTTGTTCCGAAGAATACGCTGATAAAGAATCGGATGAGCAATGCAGAGATTCGCGCCGATCAATACAATCACGTCCGACTCCTCGAAGTCAGCATATGTGTATGGCGGCGCATCAAAGCCAAACGACTCCTTATAAGCCACCACCGAAGTCGCCATACACTGCCGCGTGTTGCCGTCCCCGTGCACCACCCCCATCCCAAATTTCGCAAAGGCCCCCAGGAACGCCATCTCCTCCGTCGCGATCTGCCCCGTGCTGATAAATGCCACGCTCTCCGCCCCATGCTCCTCCTGAATCCTCTTAAACCGATCGCAAAACGTATCCGCCGCCGTGCTCCAATCGGTTTCCCGCAACTCCCCCTCCTTCCTCAACAACGGCACCGTCCCCCGCTCCGGCGAATCCAGCACCGCCAACGCCTCCCACCCTTTCGGACAAGCCATCCCGGTGTTGACTGGATAACTTCGATCCGGGGTCAGCGTCTTCGCCTCACCTTCCCACAGATGCAACAGAAGCTGGCACCCCGTCGAACAAAACCCACAAATCGAACTCGCCGTCGAATCAGCCTGCGCCACCTCCGGCAAGGCCCCCAAACCAAACTCCCCCGGCCGCTGCAACAACTCGCTCGTCAACGGCCCTTCCCGCCGATGCAACACAGAATCCAACGTCACCTTATTCATCAGTTGTTAAAGGTAGGGGA
>JAPKDA010000038.1 GCA_028822695.1 Akkermansiaceae bacterium | reverse complement strand
CCAGCCGCCTCATCCGCGGCCCGCAACGGCGACATCGCCAATCCCAATCCAGCCCCCATTCCAGTCGCCACAAACCGACGTCGGCTCGAATTCATCCATCTCATCTATTCACCCTACTCCAACCCCAGATTAATCTCACACTCCGGCAACTTCTCCATCAGCGCAGCCGCCCCCTCTTTCGTCACCTTCGACTGCCAGAGGTAGAGCTTTCGCAACTTCGGCAAGCCTTCCAGCTTCATGATCCCCTCATCAGTCACCGCAGTGCTGACCAAGTTGAGATACTCCAAATCCACCAACTTTCCAACCGTGTCCAAAGCAGCATCAGTGACCGCAGTCTCGTTCAACTTCAAACGCCGTAATCGAGACATCGATACCAAATGAGCCACACCAGAGTCACCCACCGCGGTCGCCCCGATTTCCAAATCCACCAGTCCCTGTGCCACCGGCAACAGCTTCTCAACCCCCTCGTCGGTAAAGTCCTTCCGCATACTCACCGCCGTGAAGGTCAAATCGCTCGACTCCTGGGAAACATAGCGCAGCGCGTTCGGGAAATCCTTGCCCACTACCGCCATCGCCTCAACCAACTTGGCCCGCCTCGCGTCTTCCGCAGCTTTCTCCGCCGTCTCCGCGGCAGCCGCCTCAGCCTGTTGCCTCAGGAGTTCCTCGGGCGGAACCAGCTTGGCAACGCCTTCCGTAATCTCCGCCGGAGCATTCATATCCTTCAGAGCGATGCCAGTCTTGGCGCCCTCTTTGATCCACCAATCGATGATCGCGATCTCATGTGCTTCAAGCTGATCCTTGTCCTCAGGAGGCATGTGCTCGTCCTCGTCGATATCCAGATGAATCGACCAGGAAATAGTGCTGTTCTCCAAATCTCCCGGAGTCACCCCCGGTTCGCCGGACGAACCACCCTTCATGATGTCTTCCATGGAGGTCATCACAAACTTCCCCTTGATCTTCTTCTTGCCGAGCGGGTTCTGATCCGCATCAGCGTGACACCCGTAGCACTTCCCGTGGAGAATCGGGACGATGATCTCTTCGTAAACCAAACGGTCTTCAGGCGCCGTGGTCACCACCTTGGGCTTCGCTGGCTCATTGCCGCCGTCCATCGCAATGTTGAACGTCTCGATCGGATCCGTCCCGTGGGTCATCACCCCGCCGATGTGGCTCGACCACAGCAGAAGTGCAATCGATGCAGTCAGCAGAATCCCATAAATGGGAGAACTTGCTCCGGAGCGAGTCGCCCAGATCTTCGCCAAAAACGCCAGGGTTCCCACCACCGTAAAGGCGATACTCCCCCAGAGGTGCCAGATCGCCTCGTCCATACTCTGGTCTCCCTGCTGAATGAGAAGACATCCGAAAATCACGGCAAGGACTGCTCCAACCACACCAAGGAACAGCGGAAATTGTGTCTGCGGCTTCCACTTCCCAAAACTGAGCAATCCAACGATCTCCATGATGAAGACCAAGATGAAAATACCAATCGGCAGGTGCAGGATCACCGGGTGCAGCTCACCATAAAATGTCGTCCATGGAGTCAACTTCAGAGATTCGCTCCCGATTTGGGTCATGTAGCCGAGAATGGAGATCGCGACGAGCATGAGCAGCGACGCCACCGTCAAAAACATCAGACCAGCATTGCTCTTGCGGCCCTCGACATCCAAATCTCTGATCTCACTGGTTTCTTCACTCATGTGCAAATTCTCTTACGTTGTATGACCGCCCTGTCTTTCCCTCTCATAACCGATTAATCAATATCAATCGGCTGCCCATTTTCCTCTTTTTTTCCGCCCCCCAGCCCAAAGAATCGCCGTAAGTCTAGGCCCAGATGCGCCAAGGAATTCAGAAAAACCACCAGCGCCACCCCCTCATCGATGAAAGGAATCGGATCAGGCAGCCACCCGAATGCCAGATACAACCCCGAGGCAAGGGCCAGAATGAGCGCAATGAGTTTCTTCACGGCAGCAGTCTAACCGGGGAATTTCCCGCACACAACCGACAAGCCCACAGGAGCGCGGCTTTCCAAGCCGTTTTCTCAAGCTCGGTAATCCACCAGTCCAAGCACTACACCCCGGCGCAAGGCACCAGATTGAAGCGGCTTGGAATGCCGCACTCCCCTCTTCTTCCTAGCCCTGTTCTTCCTAGCTCTCCACTTCCTCGCCGCCATCTCCCCCGCCGATGTCTTCGCCACCGTGGGAAAGAATGAACTGCAGGTCTTCGATACCCAGGTTGCTGGCGAAGCCCTCGTCTCCCAACACATTCGTGACCAAGGCGGTCTTCTGGTGCTGCAAAACCCGGATCTTCTCCTCCACCGAATCCCGCGTGAGGAGTCGGTAGGCAATCACCTGGTTCTTCTGACCAATCCGGTGCGTCCGGTCGATCGCCTGGTTTTCGACCGCTGGGTTCCACCAGGGATCGTAGAGAATCACGTAGGAAGCCGAAGTCAGGTTCAAACCCGATCCACCAGCTTTCAGGGACAGGAGGAACACGGAAGCATCCTTCGTCGTCTGGAACTTTTCGATCTCCCCCTTCCGGTCCTTGGTCTGACCAGTGAGGTAGTTGAACGGACGGCTCTCCACTTCGAGCTGTGTCTTGATGATATCCAACATCGACACGAACTGCGAGAAGACGAGCACCTTGTGACCCTCTTCGCGAAGCTGATCGAGCAAGTAGAACAACGCAGTGGTCTTCGCACTCTCTTCCTTGAGGAACTTCGGATCGATGAGTCCGGGGTGACAACAAATCTGACGCAAACGCATCAGACCCTGCAAAATCGCAAAGCTGTTCTTCTTCACCGCTTCGTCCGAGTCGAGTCCGAGCAAAGCCTTCTGAATCCGCTTCAACTCCGCCTTATACATGTCGAGCTGGATGCCCTCCATCTTCGCGTAAACTTCCTCCTCGGTTCTTGGCGGCAAATCTTTCGCCACCTGCGACTTCGTCCGACGCAACAGGAACGGACGCAATCGCGCCGCGAGACGGATCTGCGATTGCGGATCCTTGCGCTTGTCAAAGCGCTTCTTGAAGTAAGCACGGGATCCCAGCACGCCGGGCATCGCGAAGGCCATCAGACTCCACATGTCCATCAGGCGGTTCTCAATCGGCGTTCCCGTCAGGACCAGGCGGTTCTCCGCATTCAACTCCCGGGCGCTCTTCGCGGCCTTCGAGTCGGGGTTCTTGATCTGCTGACCCTCATCGAGAATCACGACCAACCACTTGATCTTGTTGAGATCGTCACCACCCACCCGCAGCTGGGCGTAGTTCAGAACGAGCATGTCGACCTCGCTCATCACCTTCTCCACGTCCAACTCGTCGCGACTCCGCAAGACCTGAACCTTGAGCTCCGGCGCAAAGCGCTCGGCTTCCACCGCCCAAACATCGAGCACCGACTTCGGGCAAACCACGAGAGCCGGCATCCGCTTCCCTTGGTCCAAAGCGATCTGACGCAACCACAGAAGATAGGTGAGACTCTGGATCGTCTTACCGAGACCCATGTCATCCGCCAGAATTCCACCGAAGTGGTTCGTGGCGAGATAGGCAAGGAACTTGAAGCCATCGACCTGATAAGGCCGCAAAGTCGCGTTGAGCGAATCGGGCACTTCAGCTTCCACGTTGATCTGAATATCCTTCGCACGATCCTTGATGCGCTTCCACGCCTTCGGATCAAAGACCTCCGCGGCCTTCGGATCAGCCAACTGCATGGCATGCATGCGGTGGGTTTCTCCGGAAAGATCGAAGGGATCGAGTCCGAGTCGTGTCACCGCATCGCGCTGATCCGGATCGAGTTTGATCTCCAAACGCATCCATGACCCGTCGTCCATCCGCACATAGCCACCACGCGCCGCCACCAATTGACGGATCTGCGCTTTGCTCAGATTAACTCCCTCCACATCGATCACGACGCGAAGGTCGAACCAATCGATGTCCTGGTTGACCACTTCGAAGCGGACTGCCGCGGAAACCGGATCGGCAAGAATCGTGCCGAGCTTGATGTCCATCTCCCGGACCAACGACTCGGGCATCCCCGCACACCACTCCGCAAATTTTTCGGGAAATTGCTTCGTGATGCGCGCCTTGAAGGCATCGAGCTTCTCGTCGTAGCTCATCCCCATCTGCGCGAGGAGTCCGGTCACCGGATAAAGTTTCTCCCGTGCAAAGCGAAGCAACTGCTTCCCCTTGACCGGCTTCTGATCGACCAATTCCCAACCGCCCTTCACGAGCTTCTCCTCGCGACGTTCCTTCTTCTCGAGAGCCGCGACATCCACCACCAGGTGCTCGGTCTCTGCAGCGGTCAGACCTTGCACGATCTTCATGTCGAACTTCGGGTAAAGGTCCAGATCGACCACCCGCTTCTTCATCGACTCCGGAAGCCTCGCTCCGATCTTCCGCAGGAACTCCACTCCCTCGAGACCATCGATCACGGTCTTCGGAATGAGATAGCGCGGCATCACGTCGGTCTCCTCCAACCACCTCGGCGGTCCGGGGAAGACCGTCTCGTCCGACTGGTAAAGCTCATCACGACCCGGCAGCAAGCGCACCGAGTGGGAAACGTTCTCGCCCGACTTGGTCACCAATTGCAGGGCAAAAGAAGTCGGATTGTAGGGATCGTCCTCACAAACCCAGCGCAACTCATCCTTCACCACCTTGAAATCCTTCTCGTCCAGGTTCACGACCCGCCCCTTCAATTCCGGCTGACGGAACAAGCGGTTCAGGAAACGGCAGCTCCGCTCCTCATCAAGATCAAGAGTCGGTTCGCCGGTCTCTCTGTAGAAACTCAGGAAGTGCTCCCAAATAATCCGGCTCGGCCCGTCGATACTGAGCGCGGAGTCGCGGAACAATTCCACCAAGCGCTCAATGTCGTTCTTCTCACGAAGAACTTTCCACTCGCCCAACTCTTCCTGCACCTCGAGACGCGCCTCGTTGATCGTCGACACGATCCGGAAGGCCGCCTCTGTCGGCCGCGCTTGTGGAGGCCGTTCAATGACCTGCTCGATCCGATCATACCACGCCGAAATCTCACGCTCCTGTTCCCAGTCGCTCATCTTGCGCTGCACCTCCGTGAGGTCGGTGATCGCACTCATGAACTCGGGATACGGCAACTTGCGCTTGTAGAACGCATAGGCGATGTAGTTCCAAAATTCGATGATGTCGCCCGGAGGCACCGGCCACAACTCAAGCGGCTCGTAGCTCGCAATCTCCCAGCGCGGATTCAGGCGCACCATGTCGTGATCGTGGACTTCTCCCTCGATCACATAACGGCGGTAACGCTTCTCCACCTTGGTGACAAAGTCGGCTTCCTTGTCATCAATCTCCCGATCGAGCTTCTCCTCGATGAGATCAAGAATCGGCGTGTCATCAAATTCGTTCGGGCTCTCCGGCAGATCCTCACCGCGGTGCACCCGCTCAAGCATGGTTGCGTACATCGCTGCACCGGCGATCTTCTCGTCCTCTTCCGTGCAGTTGCCAAACCAGCGGTTGCCTTGAAGACGCAAGGTCGTTCGATGCACCCCCTTCTTGTCTTCCACTCTTCCTTGGATGAAGAGATGGTTTCCGAAAATTTGGGTCACTGCACCGTCGGTGAGTAGTTTTTCCCCGCGCTTGCGAACATCTTCAGGGAAGCTGTTCAGGAAGTTCAGCGTCGCGCGATCAGGATTCAGCGCGGACATTATTGAGTCTGACATGGTAACTTTGGTTCCCTTTTCCCTCTCGACCTTACCTTGAGACGCCCACAACAGGCGGCCCACAGGAGGTATTTCGGGACGAGATGAGGACGCTAACACAGGTTTTTGATTTTCAGCAACAACTGATAGCGTCCTTTATTGCTTGCTCTAGCGCCGGCTTTAGGCTCTCCCCCGTAGTTACAGCCATGGAAGGCCACCTAGGCCCGCAACTGGCCCGAACAATCACCATTGACGGGAATATTCACCCCTCAAAAAATATCCTCCTTCATCCCTAAGCCAGAGCCAGATACATTCTCTGGCCCCGTAAAAGCGTCTTACCCCCGCCCCAAATCCAGAATTCGCTCACCGTGAACGACGACTTTTCACGCCAGATTATCGAAAGTCTGTCACCCTCTGTGTGGCTACCGACATCCCCCTCACCCAGTCAGCCACCCAAGAATACTTCTGCGTCCTCACCTCGGACGGTCTTTAACCGTTCTCACTCGGGCACCGCATCCGGCTCCATCCCCTCCCCGGCCCGCCGGCGCCAAGCCCGCAACACCACGCCATCCACCGGACCGAACAACCACGCCAAAGTGAAGAGTCCACCACCCGCCAGAACAACGGCGGCCCCTGTATTGATTTCCAACTTCAAGGCCAGTAGGACTCCAAAGACACTGGACAGCAAAGCATGCACCCCAGCCAAGAGTAAAATCATCGGCAGTCGGTTCGCACACAGGTAGGCAGTCGCCCCCGGCAAGATCAACAAGGCGATCACCAAAATAGCCCCCACCGCTTGAAACGCCGAAACAACCACAAAGGAGGTCAACCCCATCAAGACCAGCTGCACCAAGGCCGGAAAATAGCGGTAGGATGTCGCCAAACTCGGATCAAAGGACGTCACCAACAGAATCCGATAGAGCACCGCCACGATCACCGTCGCCGTCACCCCCACCACTGCAAAACTCACCAGCGGACGCGGAAATTCCATCCCCAGCCACTCCACCCGCGGATAGCCCTGCAGATATTCCACCTGCCCGAAAATCACACAGTCCGGATCCAAATCGACCTTCTTGGCGTAAATCCCGAGCAGCAGCACCCCGAGCGCAAAGAGCGAGGTGAAGGAAATCCCGATCGCCGCATCCTGCTTGATCCGACTCCGATAGTGAATCAACTCGATCAGCACCGTCGCCAAGAGACCGGACAGCCCTGCCCCGATCAACAACCACGGCGAGTCCAGCGATGCCTTCCCAAACTTACTCAGGATCAAAAATGCGATCACGATCCCCGGCAGCACACTGTGACTGATCGCATCTCCCACCAAAGACATCCGCCGCATCACCAAAAAGGTCCCCACTTGCGAACACCCCAGAGCGGTGAAAAAGCACGCCAAGCCGAACCAAACCAAAAGCTTGGTCGGAACGTAGACGAAATCTGCAGCTAGGTAGTCCATCTCAGGAAGTCGGTTGCGGGGGTGTGGAGCTCGGCTGCGGAATCGGACTGCCGTGTGGGTCGGTTTCGGGGAATCCCAACTCCTCCTCCAGCCTCTTGATCGCTTCCTCCCCCAAAAGGTGCTCCACGATCTCCGCATCGTCGTGCACGTGATCAGCCTGATACTCCGCCTCGTTGGTCAGATAAAGTTCCCACAGCCGGTGATTCCTCACCACCCGCGACGCATGCCCCCACCCCTCTTCACTGAGGACCAATTTCTCCCCTCCATTGCCCCGGATCAAATCCCCCGCCCCCTCCAACATCTTCAACTCCCGCTCCGCCGACCCCGGATCCAGCCGTCGCTCCGCAGCAAACGCCGAGACCGAAGCCCCCTCCGCTGGAAATCCCTCCCGCTCCAACACCCGATAGAGGTCCTTCAGGATGTTCTCCCGCTGAATCCGCTTCCGCTGACTCCGATCATGCCAAAACCGCGCCACCAATCCATAGCGCGGCGCAAAGAGGTAGGCAGTCACGAAAATCGCCGTCGCACAAAGTGCGATCACCGGCCCGGTCGCCAAGCCCTCCTTCGTCCCCGAAATCAAGGTCCCAATTACCCCCGCCCCGACCGTAAAGAGCACCGAGAGCATCATCATCCGCGGAAATCGATCCGTCATCAAATGGGCCGTTGCCGCCGGTGTAATCAACATCGCCGACACCAGCACCACTCCCACCGCCTGCATCGCCACGACCACCGCCATGGTCAAGAGGACCGAAAACATCAGCGTCAGTCCCATCACCCGGTAGCCCAGATTATGCGCAAAGCCGTCGTCGAAACTCACCACGAGAAGCGGCCGATGAAAGATGAGGATCGAAACCACCACGATCGCCGCCGCCCCCAACACCAGAACCAAATCCGTCGCATCGATCGCCCCGGTCTGTCCATAGAGAAATCCATTCACCCCCGCCGGTTGACCAAATCCAAACATCGCGATCCCCGCAGCAAAGAACACCGAGAGCACCACACCCAACCGCGCATCCTGCTTCAGCCGTGTCGTATACCCCAACACCGTCACCACCAAAGCGCCCAATACTCCGGCAACCAAGGCACAGGACAAAATCACCAGGGGGTTCTTCTCACTCTCCACCCAACCCATTCGCGCCATCCAGCCACTCACAAAAAATCCGCCCACCACACCTGGAAACACGGCATGCGAAAGCATGTCACCAAACAACGATTCCCGCCGCAACACCACGTAGGTCCCCAACAAACCACTCGTCACGCCCAGCGCCAACGAAGCGATCAAGGCCATCACCGTTCCGCTGAGACCCGACAACCCCTCTGCCAAAATCACATTCACGGCTCGTTCTTGGGATGAATTTTACCAATCCCCTCCCGCGCCGCCTTCTCCGCCATCTCGGAGAGGATCGTCAACCGTCCACCATACGTCTTCTGCAGGAGCTCCGTCGTAAACACCTCCGCCGTCGGACCAAAGGCCACCACCCGCATGTTCAACAACAAAAGCATGTCGAAATACTCCCGCGCCGACTGCAAATCATGGTGCACCACGATCACCGTCTTCCCCTTCGACCTCAAATCCTTCAGCAACTCCACAATCGCCGACTCCGTCGCCGCATCCACTCCCGCGAAAGGCTCGTCCATCAGGTAAAGATCACTGTCCTGCGCCAGAGCCCGTGCCAGGAACACCCGCTGTTGCTGACCGCCACTCAGATTCCCGATCTGCCGCTTCGCATACGGCAACATCCCCACCCGCTCCAGAGCCTCACGCGCCTTGCGACGCTGCGCCTCACCGACCCAACGAAACGGACCGAGCTTCCCATAGGTCCCCATCAAGGCCACATCCATCACCGTCACCGGAAACTCCCAGTCGATACTCTCCCGCTGCGGCACGTAACCGATCCGCGGTAGACTCTGCTTCACCGGCTTGCCGAAGACCTTCACCCAGCCCCCGGTCGAACGAACCACGCCCATCACCGCCTTGATCAGCGTCGACTTCCCCGCCCCGTTCGGCCCCACGATCCCGATCAAATTCCCTTCCGGAATCGCCACATCGATCCCGTACAACACCGGACGCTTCCGGTAAGTCACGGTCAGGTCATGAGTTTCGAGCGCAATCATAAACGTAGCTTCTGCGGCCCGCAGCAGTCCGTCTCTGCGGCGGCTCGCCGCAGAAATTCCGCTCCGGATTCAATCAATTCGTAAACACCCATCGTCAAAACTTCACGGTCAGACCAGAAAACACACTGAGGTCTTCCGCCGCATCGTTGATCCCGGCCACCACACCAAGATCGAGCCGCCTGAAGTCGGACAAGGCCCAGGTCACGCCACCACTCGCATAGGCCTCGTAGTCGTGATCACCCGCCACACCCAAATACTCGATGTAGCATCCGGCCTGCTCGCTGAGATCCACTCCCAACACCGCGGTGTGCGAAAATTCAAAGTCCGTATTACCCTCGTCCTCATCGTAGACTGCAGCACCTTCCACCTGCACCGACACCGACCAAGTGTCCGCAGCCCGCCACGCCAACGGAACAATCAAGCCGCCTTCCCAGTGATCATTACTCACGTCACTGCCGGTCGGAATCTTCACGTAAGGCATCAACGCCAGAGCTGTCTCCCCGCCGTCGTTCCCCCAAAGATTCCACTTCAAGCGCAGTTCCACATCACCAACGCCATCCACCTCGGTCGTCCCATTGTCCTTCTCCCGCTCGATCACCCACGGCGACACCACGAGTTGCAGGTCCATGCACTCGTTGAGTCCATACTTCAGGTTTGTCTCCGCAAAGGACCACCACTCCGAACGCACTCCGTCGGAACGATCCCGCCCCCAGGCCAGGAAGCTCGTCTCCAGTTGAAAATGCCCCGCATCAACCGTCACCGGACTCTCCGTGGCATCCGGCCGATCAGCCTCCAAATCCCGCAGGACAGGCGAAGCCGCCATCACCGTCGCTCCCAAAAATCCCCATGCCATCACTCCGGCCGTCGTTGTTGTCTTCATGTTCATGATCATTACTTCAGTCCATCCACGATGCTGTTCACATTGTGCTTCACCATCCCCACATAGGTTCCCCTGTCGTAGCTCTCGCCGTGGAGCTCCACCACATCGCCCGGCATTCCCATCGCATCGGAAAATAATTCCTCGTGACTGGCCGTCACTCCAGCTTCCGCAGCCACCGCCGCGATTGCCTTTGGATTCACGCTGGTCTCTGGAAAGATCGCCTTGATCCCGCGCTCCTTGATGAATTTCACCAACTCCGCCCGATCCTTTAATCCGGCCTCCGACACCGTCGACACGCCCTGCAGTCCACGAACCTCAAATCCAAACCCACGACCGAAGTAAAAGAAGGCATCGTGACTCGTCACCAGCAAACGCTTGTCCTCCGGCACTTCCTCCACACGCTTCAGCGCCCACTTCTTCAGCTCCAACAATTCCTTCTCATACTCTCTCCCACGTTCCTCGTAGTAGCTCGCTCCTTCCGGATCGATTTCCGACAAACCCTTCACCACAACCTTCACGGTCTCCTTCCACAATTCCGGATCACCCCAGACGTGCGGATCGTGGTGACCTTCAAACTCCTCCTGCGGCTGCAATAACTTCTCTTCCGGAATCCCGGACGTCACCGCATGCACTCCAGCCCGACGGGTCGCCAATTGCTCAATACTTTCCTGCATCTTTCCTTCCAAATGCAGTCCGCAATAAAAAACCGCCTTCGCCTCCTCCAATAACGCGGAGTCCGTGATTTTCGGCTTGTAGGTGTGCGGATCGACCCCCGGCCCCATCAATCCTTCCGCCCTCACCCGGTCTCCACCCACCTCGAGGACGAGATCATGAACCATCGTGACTGTCGCCACCACCAAAGGTCGCTCATCCACGGTGGCGCTTCCTTGCGGCTGGCAGCCCAGCCCCAACAATGTGGTCAGCAGGCCCAATGTATATAGATAGAGCTTCACGCCGGGAAACTAGTCACCCACCCCACCCCAAGCAACTAAATCATTAGTCTAGGCTAATTTTTATTGCTTCGCCTAAGTTTTTTCCCACCAGCACGGACTTTCATTTCGTCCGAATTGGCGTAAGGAAGACAAGAAATCGCATGGAACATCTGATATTCAGCCCCGTCGAGGCAATCGTGGCCGACATCGCCGCGGGAAAACTCGTCATCGTCGCGGACGACCCGGGACGCGAAAACGAAGCGGACCTCATCGGCGCCGCCTCCCTCGTCACCCCCGAAATGGTCGCCTTCATGGCCTCCCATGGTCGGGGGCTCATCTGTGCACCGATCACCGCCGAGCGGGTCGAAGCACTCGATCTCCCCCCCATGTCCCGCCGCAACCGCGAAGGGCACCGCACCGCCTTCACCGTCGCCGTTGATGCCGCCAAAAACATCACCACCGGCATCTCCGCAGCCGACCGCTGCAAGACAATCCAACTTCTCGCCAACGACGCAGCCGGCCCAGAGACCCTCGTCCAACCCGGTCACGTCTTTCCCCTTCAAGCCGTCGAGGACGGCGTCCTCCGTCGCGCCGGTCACACCGAAGCCGGCGTCGACCTCGCCCGCATGGCCGGACTCCCGGCTGCCGCCGTCCTCTGCGAAATCATGTATGAAGACGGCACCATGGCCCGCGTCGGCGACCTCGGTGATTACCAGAAAGAGCACGCACTCAAAGCATGCACCATCGCGCAGATCATCGAGCACCGCCGCCGTCAGGAAAAACTGGTGAAGAGGGAAGAGACCATCGAAATGCCCACCGACTTCGGAAATTTCGACTGCCACCTCTACCGCGTCCAAACCGACGGCTCCCATCACCTCGC
This sequence comes from Akkermansiaceae bacterium, assembly GCA_028822695.1. GTDB lineage: Bacteria > Verrucomicrobiota > Verrucomicrobiia > Verrucomicrobiales > Akkermansiaceae > JAPKDA01. The sequence continues at coordinate 9,762 of JAPKDA010000038.1, read as the reverse complement.
CTTTACCCGCGGAGAGATTTCCCCCGACGAACCGACCATCGTCCGCGTCCATTCGGAATGCCTTACCGGCGATGTCTTCGGGTCACGCCGCTGCGATTGCGGCGGACAACTCCACACCGCCATGGAGCTCATCGCCAAGGAAGGCGGCGTCCTCCTCTACCTCCGCCAGGAAGGCCGCGGCATCGGACTCGCCGCCAAGATTCACGCCTACAAACTCCAGCAGGAAGGCCTCGATACAGTCCAAGCCAACGAAAAACTCGGCTTCGCCTCCGACCTCCGCGACTACGGCATGGGCGCCCAAATCCTCTACGACCTCGGGGTGCGCAAAATCCGCCTCCTCACCAACAACCCCAAGAAAGTCATCGGCCTCGACGGCTACGGCCTCGAAATCACCGAGCAACTTCCCCTCAAACTCGACTCCAATCCCCACAACGAGCGCTATTTGGAAACAAAGCGCACCAAGCTGGGCCACTCCCTCTGAGTTCGCCCCAACCGGGACGCATTGACAACCCCAACACCACACTCCATACCACCGCCATGTCGTTGGCACTCCCACCGAAACCCCGCATGCTTGGTCGCAAACGCATCAGGCTCGCCATCGTTGCGTCCAAGTATAACGAACGCTACACCGACGCCCTCGTCGATGCCGTCATCGATGAACTCGGCGAATTCCTCCCCCAGGCCCGTGTCGATCTCGTCCGTGTCCCCGGCGCCTTCGAAATTCCTGTCACCGTCAAGGCCCTCGTCTCCCTCGATATCCCCTCCATCGTCATCGCCCTCGGCGTCATCGTGAAAGGTGAAACCGCTCATGCCGAGCTCGTCGCACAAAGCGTCACCGATGGTCTCCAACAAATCGCTCTCCAGACCCTCGTTCCCATCATCCACGAAGTCCTCCTCGTCGAAAACGAACAACAGGCCGCCGACCGCTGCCTCGGTCAGGACATGAACCGCGGCATCGAAGCCGCCCGGGCCGCCGCCGCCATGGTCGAAGTCTTCGGTGAGATCAATCGCTCCGGCAACCTGCGCATGCATCCCAGAAATTTTTCGTGATGTCTAGTCGCCGGAAAATCCGCGAAGCGGTGGTGCAATTTCTCTACGCGGCCGACCCAGCCGAGCCATTCGTTCCCGCAGCTCTCGAGTCCCCCGCTCTGGATCTCCTCACGGAACCACTGCGCAAAAAGGTTTCCCTGGCCCGCTCCAAGGCCGCCCTCCATTTGCAACAAGGTCGCTCCAACTTCCTCGAACCCTACCGCGAGCTGGTCTCCCGCCTCGCCCGACTCGACCTCTCTGAGAAAGACGAAAGCGCCCTGCCTTCCGTCCGCGACCTCTACAATGCGGAAACCGAAATCCAGGAAGACCTCGACATTCTCCAACGCGAACTCAACGGCAACAAGGACCCCGAACGCCTCGAGCAACTCCTCGAAAAGCTCCGCCTCCTCAACCAACAGAGCCGCGCTGCATCCGCTCGCTTTCACGACACCCGCACCGACCTTCCCGCCCTCATCACTCTCCGCAAGGATGCCATCAAGCTCACCAGCAAGCTTCCCCTCTACGCGGAACGCTTCGTGCAGGTCCTCGACCCCACCCCCCCCGAGCTCCCCGAGCTGAAATCGCTCCGCAAAGCCCACGCCGCTGTCGCCGATCTCCGCCAACAGGTCACCGACCGCCTCGAGGGAATCACCAAGCATCTCTCCGCACTCGACGAGCAAATCAACGGTAGCCTCGAAAACTACCGCCCCGAGCGAGTCGATCGCGTCGATCGCGCCATCCTCCGCCTCGCCACCTACGAACTGCTCCACTGCCCGGACATCCCGACCGCGGTGGTCATCGACGAAGCCATCGAGCTCTCCCGCGCTTTCAGCACCACGGAGTCCAAGCGCTTCATCAACGGCATCCTCGACAAGATCCGCAAGGTGGCTTCCCAACCCGGCGATAAATTATAATCGCCCCCCCCCGAGATTCGGATAGTCTCCCCGACCATGCCCCGGCGCTATCCGACGCTCTACCAACAACGCACCCTCTGGAATGCCGCCACCGGCCTGAGCATCGTCTGCCTCGGCGCCCTGTTCGTCGGACTCATCTGGCTCAGCGGCAAAGTCTTCGGTTACCTCCAACCCGTCCTCGTCCCCCTCGCGGTCTCCGGCATCGTCGCCTACCTCCTCGACCCCCTCGTCACTTGGATGCAAGCAAAAGGCCTCTCCCGCCTCCGCGCCGTCATCGTCACTTTCTGCTGCTTCCTCGTCGCCATCTGCGTGGCCGGCCTCGTCATCGTTCCCCCCATCGCCCGACAAGCGGGCCAACTCGTCTCCAATAAAGATGAGCTCGGCACATCCGCCCTGGAAACAATGAGAAAGTGGTCGGTGATCAAACCCCTGGCCGAGTGGTCCAATGAACTGGTCGACAAAGACGGTAACCTCATTGAAAAGCCGGATCCCTACTTCGAAGAAATTGAAGAGAACCCGAAGGACAAAGACGGTGAACCTGCAGCAGTCAAGGAAGGGTCCGAGCAATTCGTGACCCGGAAGGGCGAAGCCGTCGAGTCTCCGACTCCCGAGGAAAGAAGTGCTGCAGAAGAGCATCGCAACCTACTCGACGCATCAGACTTTACCGACCGCCAACTTGGCCACTTCCTCACCAACAACACCGCCTACCTCTCCAACGTCGGCCTCAACTGGCTCAAAGGCGGCACCTCCCGCATCCTCGGCATCCTAGGCTACGTCATCGGCTTCGCCATGATCCCCATCTATCTCTACTACTTTCTCAAGGAGAGTTCCTCCATCAAAGCCCACTGGCAGGACTACGTCCCCCTCCGTGCCTCCAAGTTCAAAGACGAAGTCGTCGACTGCCTCGGCGAAATCAACGGATACCTCCTCGCCTTCTTCCGCGGACAAGTCCTCGTCGCCATGATCGATGGCGTCCTCATCGGCATCGCCCTGATGATCTTCCAGGTCCCCTACGCCCTCGTCATCGGCCTCGCCATGGCCGTCCTCGGCGTCATTCCCTTCATCGGCAACATCCTCTGCCTCGTCCCCGCCTGCATCATCGCCTTCGTCCACTTCTCAGGCAGTGATCCCAACCACCAGTGGCTCGGTGACAACCCCTGGGCCTACCTCGGCGTCGTCGGCGCCATCTTCCTCATCGCCCAACAAATCAACTCCCTCGTCACCGCTCCCAAGATCGTCGGCGACTCCGTCGGCCTCCACCCCATGACAGTCATCTTCTCCATGCTCTTCTGGTCCATCCCCCTCGGCGGATTCCTCGGCGCCCTCCTCGCCGTCCCCCTCACCGCCGCCGTCAAAGTCCTCATCCGCCGCTACATCTGGGAACGCCGCATCATGGAAGACCCCACCGACCCACCCCTCGAAGAGCTGGCCTAAAACGTGGCATGACCAGCCTGCCCTCCATGGCTGCACGCGAAGGACGGGGCTCGGTCATGATCAACAGCCCCGGCAAAGCCGCAAACTCCTCCCCCTTCCCTCCGACCCGCTCCCCCTCCTTCATCAATCTGAGCAATCAGCGAAATCAGCGGTCAAGCTCCCGTCTTTCGACTTCCTCCCCCCGACCTCCGTCCTCCCTCACTTCTCAGTCACCAAGTCATCCACCGCCAACTCCACAAACGATCCCGGCACTCCGATGAACCTGATCACTCCCTTCTTATCCAACACGTAAACCTTCGGCGTCTGCCGTACCCGGTAGGCGTCACTGAGCTTACCGTCGCCATCGGCGAAATTCCGCCAAGGCAACACCCCGTCCGCCTTCAACTGCCGCAGCACAGAATCCGGATTACGCGACACCCCCAACAACTCCACCGGGCGACCGAGCGCCTTCTTGTGCAGCTTGGTCAGTAAATCGATCGTCTTCTGCGCATCGTGCCCGTTCACACTCCAAAACGCCAACACCACCACCTTGCCGTGAAAGGACTTCAGATCCAATGGCAGTCCGGAAATATCACGGCCCACCAAGCTCGGGCCCACTCGACTCGGAATCAAATGCTTTACGATGTAGGCCTCGTTCATCGCCAGATCTCCCACCGTGATAGCCCCCACCTTCACATCAGCCGCATTCGTAATCGCCCGACGCACCGCATCACGCCGCTTGATCATCACGTCCCGCCCTTCCCCGATGTGCCGCAACAAAATGGCCTGCGCAATCGCGGCCTGTCCCTTCACTTTCTTATCGGGATTCCCCTTCTCAATCTTCTCCAGCAATGTCAGCGCCGCCGGTTCGCGATAGGCAGCCATCGCGATGCAAATTCGCCCAACCTTCGGACTTTTCAAATGCATCAACTCCACCTCCCGCATGATCTCCTGAAAGGGCGAACGCTTCAACGCCCCCCCCTGGCGATCCAGCATCACTCCCGGCGCGGTCTCCAACAACCACGGCGTGTAATCCAAACTCCACTCGACCCGCAAGGCCCCCTTGACCTCGGTCCACATCCGCCGACCAAATTCATCCGGATCCGGCCGGTCTCGAACCACCGACCGCCGCGCCTCTTCACCCACCGCAGTTTGCAAACGCATCTCCCAGCCCCGCACCGCACGCTCATATTCCTGCCGGATCTGCGTGGCCACCTGCGCCGTGCCTGCCTCCACCCAACCGGTCATCAACAGCACCGCAATGATCGATAAATACTTCATTCCTTTCACGAGCCTAATCACTCCCCCAGCGAAGCCAACCGCCAATCTTGTTCACTTCCAGTCCCACACCAGCGCCGCATTCAACAGGTTCCCCTCCTCATCAAAGTCCACACCCTCCTCTTCGAGAATGTGCCGCTTCCGCTCCACCCGCACCCCTTTCACCTTCCCGGAATACCCACCGAGGGTCAGATCAGTCTTGATGACCCGGTGGCATGGCACATCCGGCGCAAATGGATTCCGCTTCAGCGCCTGCCCCACCGCCTGCGCCGATCCACACTCCAAACGCTCCGCCAAAACCGCATAGGTCACCACGCGGCCACGAGGAATCTCCCCCAGGGCCTTGTAGACCTCCTTCTCAAACTCGGTGGGCGTCCGCGTCGGCAAACTCATGCCGACTCCTTTCGTCCCCCCAAGATCCGCTCCGCCTTCAAACGCGCCAAATCCGCCCACTCCTCCTGCCGCACAATGTATCCCACACAATTCTCCGATCCACATCGACACGGATGATCCACCCAAGTGTCCACCCCGAACCCGTAGTCAAATGTCAGCTCTTCACCCAACTCAATGTCCCGGATGGCATAGACATGCACCCGGTTGTCCGTGATCCACGTCTCACAATTCGGATCGCAGGAATGGTTCAACAGCCGCGCCGTATTCCATTCCATGCTCCCATCCAGATCATGCTTGTCGTTCAACGTAAAAATATACACCGCCGCATCACCGGTCAGCTCGGCATGCGCCATCTGCGCCACCGCCCGTCGATCACTCTCCTCCTTGTTGACCCGCTCACCGACATACTCGATGATCTTCTGATCCAACGGAATCGGCATCGAGGCATAGACTCCCGCGCCATGAATGTCCGACTGACTCACCGCACACCAAACACTCTTCGCCCGTTGTTTGAGATCCTCCAACATGCGGCGCTGCCGCGCTGCGACCTTCAGCTTCTTCCTCCTCTTTCTTCTTGGTCCCATGGTCCCGTTCTCCACTCCACTCATTTAATCTCCTTCTGCTCCACCCGCGGTAGACTCAACAACTTCACATCCTTCGGCAACGACGGAAACATACTCCGCAACTGCTGCACAGTCAGGTTCGAGCCATCCATGAAATACCAATCCTGCCCACCCTCCTTGGCCACCGCGACCTGATACCCATGGGATTCAATCTTCCGGTAGGCATTGCCACGCTGCGGATCAGGCAGCGTATAGACTTTCTTGGTCGGGACGAAGACCAACCACTCCTTGTATTCGGGAACGAGAAAGGCCGACTTCGGCTCACCCACCGCAAAAGTGAGAATCACGATGCCCTGGCTCTTCATCTTCTCAGAAAGCCTCGCCAACTGCTCCGCCAACTTGGCCTCACCCCCCGCCTTCTTCGCAGCCCGGGCCTTATGACGGGGATACATCCGCTGGATGACATAGGAATAGTTGGTTCGCAAAACCTGATCACCAAGCAACTTGGTCGCCGCAGCCGCTGCCTTCTTCGCCGCTTCAGGCACCCCTTGCACCGGCGCTCCCTGCGCAGGAACACCCTGTGCACAACAGCACCCCATCGCCCCCATCAACAGGACCCCGAAGCAGATCACCCCCTTTATCGCTTGGCTCACGGGGTTATTGATCATCCAGCCCGGTCCATCCGTCAAGTCCCGCAATTCTGCACACCCCGCCGGGCCCCCTCGCCCAAACAAGCAATTTTATCACTGTCTTCCAAATCAACCCCGCGATATTAAATGAAAAATCGGTTTTGATCTTATCCACAGTTCTGGCCTAGGCTTCCCGGACATGGCTAAACAGGCATTGGGAAAAGGACTCGGGGCGCTCATCAAGAAGCGCGTGGAAGCCGCACCGGCATCGCCCACCGATGACAGCACCCAAGGCGAGGGACAACAGGTGCAACACGTCCCCCTCAACAAGGTCGTCCCCAGCCCCCTCCAACCCCGGGCCCACATCCCCGAAGAACAACTCGACGAACTTCTCGAGTCGATCCGCCAACACGGCGTCATCCAACCACTCATCGTCCGCCCCGTTGGCGACAAACTCGAACTCATCGCCGGTGAACGTCGCTGGCGTGCCTGCGCGAAACTCGGCGTCGATACAGTTCCCATCATTTCCCGCGAAGCCACCGACCGCGAAGTGCTCGAGATGGCTCTCATCGAGAACCTCCAGCGGCAAGACCTCAACGCGATCGAAGAAGCTGCCGGCTACGTCCGCCTCGCCAAGGAATTTGAAATGAAGCAGGAGGACATCGCCAAGAGCGTTGGCAAATCCCGCGCCGCAGTCGCCAACTCGATGCGCCTGCTCGACCTGCAAAAGGACGTCCAGAGTCTCCTCGCCGGCGGACAGATCAGCGTCGGCCACGCCAAGGCCCTCCTCGGCATCCGCGACAAGAAAGCGCAACGCGCCGCCGCCGAAGAAGTCCTCCGCCGCAAGCTCACCGTCCGCGCCACCGAAAAGCTCGTCCAGGATTTCCAGAACGAATCACCCGATCGGAAAGTCGCCAAAGGCGGAAGCAAGTTGGACCGCGAAACTTCCACCCTCGTCAACCAGATCACCAGCCGACTGCGCGACCGCTTCAGCTCGCATGTCAGCATCACCCATTCCGCCAAGAAGGGCCGGATCGAGGTGGAATACTACGGCAACGACGACCTCAGCCGCGTCCTCGACCTCATGGGCGTCAAGATGGACGACCTTTGATCCACCACCTTCTGCCGCCTCCGCTCATGAACCGGCCCCCCCTTGCCGCCAGTCTCTTGGCTTGCACCCTCATCGTCCTCGGCTCCGGACTGCTCAGCCACTGCGGCGAAACGGATCAAGCCGGCAACGCCGCCTACGCGCACACCCAAGCCATCGTCGCCTTCGGCCCACGCCCTCCAGGCTCCGAATCACTCGACAAGTCCCGCCGCTACGTTTCCGAGGCCCTCACCAAACACGGCTGGATCACCCAGGCCCGCGAATTCACCTCCTTCACTCCCAAGGGACAGGTCACCTTCACCAACCTCGTCGCCCGCTACGCTCCCGATGGCGACAACCCCGAAGTCTGGACCCGACCGGTCCAAGGAATCCTCTGCGCCCACCTCGACTCAAAACTCTTCGACGACCAAATCTTCCTCGGCGCCGACGATGCCGCCTCCGCCGTCGCCCTCATCCTCGAACTCGCCCCCGACCTCGCCCGGAATGATCCCGCCAAGGCAAAGCAACTCGAACTCGCCTTCTTCGACGGCGAAGAAGCCTTCGGACCAAGCCTCACTCCTCGCGATGGCATCTACGGCAGCCGACGCTACGCAGCCGCCTGGCGCCGACAGGAACACAAACCCTCCTTCGGCATCCTCCTCGACATGATCGGCCACAAGGATCTCTCCATCGCCATCCCCTCCGACTCCCCCAAGCACCTCGCCGACCTCCTCTTTAAAACTGCCAACGACTTAAAGCAACAAAACCGCTTCCGTCGCAGCCCGAGCCCCATCATCGACGACCACGTCCCTCTCAACAACGCCGGCATCCCCACCATCGACATCATCGGCGATTTCGCCTCCGCCAACTGGTGGCACAACTCCCGCGACAACATGGACCTCATCTCCCCCCGCAGCCTCGAAATCAGCTTCCAAGTCGTCCGCACCATGCTCGACGAACTCCTCTAGGCGCGCCTTCCCCGTAGCGGAACAACTGCGTATCTTTCAGCGGCTCCAGTTTTGGACTGCGGTGGCAGAGTGAGGCACGAACGCCGACACCGCAGTCGCGCGGCCCCCCGCTCCCGTCCTCCCCCATCCCGCCTCCCCCAAAGCCGTATCGTCCCCCTTCACCCCACCCCACCCAACCTCCCACCTCCACTTCGCCCAATCATCCCCTCCCAAAATCAGCCCCCAAAATCAGCCCTCTCAGCGGAATCAGCGGTCCACCCTCCCCAACCCCCACCCAGCCCACCCCGCCACCCCCACTTTCCCCTTGCCAGTCCACCTCCCGGCCCCTAAACAACCGCCCCCGCATTTGCGAAGGCGCGAAGGCGCGAAGGTGCGAAGGCTCGTTAGCTCAGTTGGTAGAGCAGAGGATTGAAAATCCTTGTGTCCCTGGTTCGATTCCGGGACGAGCCACCTCCTCGAAATCAATGAGTTAGGGTGGGTTCAAGCCTAACAGATTCCGCAAGTTAGGCTGGTATAGTGCTAGTATCCGACTGGAACCCGCATAGGGAAAGGCCCCCCGGCGGGCCGCGTGGAATTCAGTGGCTGGTTCAGCTTGTATCCCATGGGATACATTCTCGACAACCTCTGCCCCTACACAAAAGCCCCCCCGAATCCCTTTGACCCCTGCGCCCGGGGTAGGTAGGTATCAGGAATGAAGAAAGCCCTGGCTGCCCTGTGCTTCGCCTCAATGGGAACGCTCCTGTTTGGTCTTGAGAAGCCCGCCGCTCCAGCTCCTCTTGGCCCAGCGATTACCAAAGTAGATATACGCCCCTCAAAAATCGAATTCAGCCGTTGGAACACACCGGTTGAGTTGACATCTCTCGAAGACGCGAAGAAACATTTTGAAGGAGATACTCTGGATCAGCTGAAGGCCAAAGTCGACTTTGGGAATCAGATTGTGTTGGTTTTTGCCTGGCGTGGTTCCGGGCAAGACAAATTGGACTATGTCGTGATGGAATCCTTCCCAGAGAAGATTGCCTTCTCCTACCGTCCGGGCCGAACCAAGGATTTGCGTCCGCATGTGCATGTGTTTGCCCTTCGTTCCAACGTGAAATGGCGCGCGGGAGGAAAATAGATTCCCGATTAGAAAATCATGCCGTCAAAGGCACATGGCGGCGCCTTGACGAAAAAGCGATTTCCTTTCAGTTGGCCTCAAGGTGTGGTGGCACGGGAACGACCAGAAGTGGTGGGAACGCCACGACAAGGACGGGGAGCTGGATGGGCTTCGGACCCGGTGGGATGAGAACGGGCAGAAGTGGCGGGAAACCCACTACAAGGACGGCGTGGAAGTGGAAGAATGATCCCGACTCACTCGGGAGGGCTTGGTGGTCCTCTGCTGTGAAACCTTGGTTTCACTTTCAATCCTTCCGACCACTTCGGCGGATCGGCAAAGCTGATGCCGAGGTCTGAGAGACGGGGTAACTCGGCGTTACCCCGCGCCCCGCTCCG
>JAPKDA010000037.1 GCA_028822695.1 Akkermansiaceae bacterium | reverse complement strand
TCGGCCTCCTCGGCATCAGGGACGACTCGGGCAATATCTTGAAGTTTTTCACCCTCTTTCAGCGTCACGAGCTTCACTCCCTGGGTGTTGCGCCCTGCTTCACGGACTTCCGCCACGCGAATCCGGACACTCTGACCACCCGTGGTCATCAGCATCAATTCGTCTTCTTCTTCTACCGCAACGGATCCCACCACATCTCCAGTTTTTTCGGTAACCTTCATCGTGATGATCCCCTTACCGCCCCGCGTCTGAGACCGGTAGTCACCAAAGGGAGTCCGCTTGCCGATCCCATTCTGGGAGGCCACCAACAGAGTCGAGTCGTCGGAGACGAGGGAAAGTCCCACAAGGTAGTCTTCGTCCCGGGGCTTGATCCCCTGAACACCAGCCGCAGTCCGACCCATCGGACGGGCCTGCTCCTCGCTGAATCGCAAACTCAATCCCTTCCGCGTCACCAGCACAACGTGATCGCTGCCGGTGGTCAACTTGACATCGATGAGGTCGTTCCCCTCGTCGAGCTTGATGGCAATGATCCCGTCCTTCCGAAAATTTCGGAAATCCCATAAGCCGGTCTTCTTCACCTTCCCGTTCTGTGTCGCGAACAACACGAAACCGCTGTCCTCCCTGAAGGTGATGTCGTTCCCATCCTCATCGAGGCGACGCTCCAGTCGCAACATCGCCGCGATGTTCTCTTCAGGCTGCAAGTTCAGCACGTTCTTGATGCTCCGCCCCTTCGATGCACGGGAACCCTCCGGAATATCGTAGACACGCTCCACATAAGCCCGCCCAGTGTTCGTAAAGAACATGAGGTAGTCATGCGCAGTCGTACTGAAGAGATGCTCCACGAAGTCGTTTTCTTCCTCGTCCCCGGAACGTGTTTCCATTCCGCGCACCCCTTTGCCTCCGCGTCCCTGGACGCGATACTCACTGGCCGGTGTCCGCTTGATGTAGCCACGGTGACTCAAGGTCACAATCATCCCCTCGTTCGCAATGAGATCCTCAATCGCAATCTCCCCCTCGTCGGGCAAAATCGGACAACGCCGCGGCGTCGCCCACTTTTCCTTCACCTCCAGAACCTCTTCCTTGATGATCGCCAGGACCCGAGACTCCTTGTCGAGGATGTCCATGAGATCCTTGATCTCCTCAATGATCTTATCATACTCGCCCTTGACCTTGTCCTGCTCCAGCGCCGTGAGCTGATAGAGTCGCAACTCGAGGATCGCGTTCACCTGCCGGTCCGTGAAGATATACCTGTCCCCCTGCACACTCGCCTGGCTGCGGATCAGCACTCCGAGTTGCTCGGCAGTGGCTGTGGAGAAAGTATAGGCCTTCAAGCCCACCCGCGCTTCGTCCCGGTTCTTCGACTCACGAATGATGCGAATGAAGTCATCAAGATGCCCGAGAGCCAGCAAGAATGCCTCCAAATTCTCCGCCCGATCCTCCGCCTTCTGCAGCAAAAACCGCGTCCGCCGAATCACCACCTCGCGGCGATGCTCGATGAAGGCATCCAGCCCATCCAGCAAGGACATCTGCTTCGGCCGCCGGTTAAGAATAGCCAGCATGTTCACTCCAAAGGAGGTTTCCATCGCAGTCAGCTTGAAGAGCTGATTGACCACCACCTGCGGACGGGCGTCACGCTTCAGGGTAATTTCGATGCGCGTCTGGTCGTCGGAGAGGTCACGCATCCCAGAAATATCGGTAAGGACTTTCTCCCGCACCAACTCCGCAATTCGAATCTGCAGCGTGGCCCGGTTCACTCCGTGCGGCACCTGCCGGATTGTAATGATCGCAGCCCCGGAGGCTTTCTCCTCAATCTCCATCACACCGCGCATGCGGATACTCCCCCGCCCCGTGCGGAAGTAGCTGTCGATCCCCTTGAACCCGCGAATCTCACAGGCCGACGCAAAGTCGGGACCCTTGATATACTGCTTCATCTCCTCGATGGAGATGTGCGGATTGTCGATCTTGGCGCACACCCCGTCGATCACCTCGCCAAGGTTATGGGAAGGAATGTTGGTGGCCATGCCAACTGCAATTCCCGTCCCGCCATTCACCAACAAGTTGGGGAACGCCGCAGGAAAGACAACCGGCTCGGTCGTGGTTTCATCGTAGTTGGCGATGTAATCGACCGTGTCCTTGTCCATGTCGGTCATCATGGCCAAACCCATGTGGGTAAGACGGGCCTCCGTATATCGCATCGCCGCCGGAGGATCTCCCTCCACCGAACCAAAGTTGCCCTGACCGTCGATGAGGATCTCCCGCAAGGTCCATGGCTGGGCCATGTTCACCAAGGTCGGGTAAATCGTTGCTTCACCGTGAGGGTGGTAATTGCCAGAGGTATCACCACAGATCTTGGCGCACTTCCGGTGTTGCTTGCCCGGCCCGAGGCTCAGGTCGTTCATCGCAAGGAGAATCCTCCGCTGCGATGGCTTCAATCCGTCACGTGCATCGGGCAGGGCCCGGGCAATAATCACCGACATCGAATAGTCCAAGAAGGACTTCGACATCTCGTCCGCAACACTAATAGGTTTGATAAATTGATCAGCCATTCGTCAAAAAATTTAAGGTTCTCGCTGCTTCAGACGTCCAGGTTCTGCACGTTCAGTGCGTTGTCCTCAATGAACCGTTTTCGAGGTTCCACCACGTCGCCCATCAGGACATCGAACATTTTGTCCGCCTCCAACTGGTTCTCATCGTCCAGCCGCACTCTCAAAAACCTCCGCGTTTCCGGATCCATCGTCGTCGAGTAGAGTTCCTTGGCGTTCATTTCACCAAGACCCTTGAATCGCTGGATGCGCATGCCCCGTCGTCCGATTTCCAAAACCCGCTCGAGGATCTCAAACAAGTTGAAGACCGGACTCGCGATTTGGGCCTCACCCTCCCCTTCGATCAACTCGTAGATCGGAGCATCGTCCGAGTAGAACGGATCCGTCTGCACTCCGAATTCCTGCAACCGGGCGAGAATCTTGTCGATGGCATGAGACTCGTGCAATTCGTTGAGCACAGCCCGCCGCAACACTCCTTCGAAACGATCCCGGGCCTCCTGATCTTCCTCCTCGGTCAACTCCTCCCCCTGCAATCGCAATTCCCGATTCTCGGAAGAGAATGTCAGAAGTTCGCGCTCGGTCGCAAAATAGCGAACCTCCTCCACATTTCCCGTCCGGACCCGAACCATGTAGTGTGGCAAGTGCCCGTCGATCCTGGCATCCAGCAAATCCCGGAAGCTCCCCCCGTTGCCCTCCAGCTTCCGTGTGTAACGGGTGAGCTGGGCCATGGTGTCGAGCACACTCTTGAGAAGATCGCTCGCCACAAAATCTTCGGACCCCGGCTTCTGCAGGCGCACGTCCTCTGAGCCGAGATCGATCAAAATCTTATTCAAGGCAGCATCGTCCGCGATATATTCCTCACGCTTCTTGCGAGTCACCTTGTAGAGTGGCGGCTGCGCAATGTAGAGGTATCCGGACCGAACCAACTCCTCCATGTGTCGACAGAAGAACGTCAGGAGCAAGGTCCTGATGTGCGAGCCGTCCACGTCGGCATCAGTCATGATGACAACCTTGTGGTAGCGCACCTTCTCAAGATTGAAGGCACCTTCCTGATCTCCATCCCCGATCCCGGCTCCGAGAGCAGTGATCATAGCCTGGATTTCCTTGTTCTGAAGGGCTCTGTGCAAGCGGGCCTTCTCCACGTTGATGACCTTGCCTCGCAAGGGCAGGATCGCCTGGTTCAACCGGTTGCGACCCGACTTAGCCGAGCCACCTGCGGAATCTCCCTCAACAATATAGATCTCAGACTTCGCCGGATCGCGCTCTGAACAATCCGCCAGCTTTCCTGGCAAACCTCCGCCCGAAAGCACCGACTTGCGCACCGTTTCCCGTGCCTTCCGGGCCGCTTCCCGGGCCCGCGCCGCATTCACCGCCTTGTCGATGATCATCTTGGCGAGACTCGGGTTCTCTTCAAAATATTTCTGCAACCCCTCGTAGACGATCGACCCCACCACCCCCTCCATCTCCACGTTGATCAACTTGTCCTTGGTCTGCGAACTGAAGCGCGGATTCGGCATCTTGATGCTGATCACGCAAACGATTCCCTCGCGGACATCATCCCCGGACAAGGCCGCATCCTTATCCTTCAGGATCTTGTTGGTCTTGGCATACTGGTTGATCGAGCGCGTCAGCGCCCCACGGAAACCGGTCAGGTGCGTTCCACCGTCCGCGTTCGGAATCGAGTTCGCGTAGCAGAGGATCTGGTCATTGTAGCTGTCGTTGTATTGGAACACGACATCTGCAAAGACATCATCCTCCGTCACCTTGCCGTCGTAATCGACCTCGACCTTCCGCTTACCCTTGAGGATCACGGGATCCGGATGAACCAGGGTCTTGTTCTCGCCCAATTGCGCAACGAATTCCTCGATCCCCTTCGCGTAGAAAAACGTCTCCTTCTCCGCCGACTCCGGACGCTCGTCCTCCAGCTCGATGATCAGACCTGGGTTCAGGAAAGCCAATTCACGCAGGCGCTTCGCAAGGCGCTCGAACTTGAACTCAATCGTGTCGGTAAAGATCGTGGCATCCGGGAAGAACGTCACGGACGTTCCGGTCTGCTCCTTGGGACACTCCCCCACCACTTCCAAGGGCTTGGTCGTCTTGCCGCGCTCGAAGGTGATCGAGTGCACCTTCCCCTCCCGCCGGACCTCCGCCCTGAACCAATCGGCAAGCGCATTGACGCACTTCGCCCCCACCCCATGGAGACCACCGGAATACTTGTAGGCACCCTGTCCGAACTTTCCTCCCGCATGCAGGCTGGTCAGCACCAACTCAATCGCCGGAATTCCGAACTTCGGATGCACTTCAACCGGAATTCCCCGGCCGTCGTCCCCGATCGAAATCGAGCCATCCACGTGGATGGCGATCTTGATCAGGTCACAATACCCGGCGAGGTGCTCATCGATCGAGTTGTCCAGAACCTCGAACACACAGTGATGCAAACCACGCTCATCGGGGTCACCAATGTACATTCCGGGACGCTTCCGGACAGCCTCCAAACCTTCCAGTTTGTCGATCTGACTCGCCCCGTATTCCTGTTCATTCGAGACTGAGATATTCTCCTCTTCCGACCCCTCTTGAGACTCCGACATACGTGCCCCAAAGATGGGTGGTTTCAGGAGTTGAAACAAGATTCTTTCGTCTAGAATCGGGCCTTATTTCACCCTCGGTTGAGCCCTCAAAAAGCCCTTGAAAACAGGCACTTGCGAAGCCTCAGGAAGCCTCAGGAACAGGGCTCTCCATAATCCCCTGCCAGACGACCCAACAAACCACCATGGTGATCACCAAAGTTGCCAAAATCGCGAGGGCCACCTTGATCAAAGCAATCGCCTCCCGACCCTCTTCGGCCTCAAAAGTGCCGTCCTCTTTATGGTCCTGGGAAGAGCTGGAACGCTGCTTCCGCACCCGTCTTTCCACCCGCACCTCACCGGAGACACTCTTCTTCACCCGGATGCCCTCATCCGCCGAGGGCAATTTCGAGCTCGCATGGGCGGGAAGCACTGTCGGGGCTGGCACCACGGACCTCCTTCTGGCGACCGCAGCGGGAACCGGAGGCGCCTGAATCTCTTCCCGACACTGCGGACAGGGCCCAGCCGCACTCAAGGGCGCCGTGAGCTCCATTTGGCAATGCGGACCTGCTCCTCACTCATGATCCAAATCTAAATGCCCAACAAGTCCCGCTGCCAAGGCAGCAACAAGCTCTCCGGGACTTCTTCTTTCCAAACCAAACGCTCGATCACCGCCCGGGGAGCCAGCATGGAGGGATCAATGTCCAACTCTTCCGCCACCAGATCGCGGCGCTCGGCGTGACGTCGAAACTCCTCTTCCTGTTCATCAGCCCACCGGCGACCCTTACGCTTCGGGCGCTCTGGCCACTCACTCTTCGGAGTGCTCTTTGCCTCTTTCATTGCATCATACAAACGACGTAGACGACCACCCTTGAAATTATGCGGAATCACCGGGTCCTTCCCGCGCAACAAATCCAGACTCCAATCAATGAGCTGCGCATTGCGAGCCACCATGAATGCCGGCCGATCCCAACTGCAGGCCTCGCGGTCCCGCCAGTCCCAGAGCGCCTTCAAAAAATTCAATCCGCCGCTGTCCAGCTTACCCGATCCTTGAATCCGCCAGGGATCCTCCCGCTGCTCCTCACGCTCCCGGACTCGGTCCATGGCCGCCGCGCAGGACTGGATGAACCACTGGTAGCGCCCCTTCTCATGAAGTTGCTCCTCCAGGTTCGCTCCCATCGGCAGGAGATAGCGAACGTCGTTCTTCGCATACTCGCGCATCTTGTCCGGCAAAGGGCGCTGGCCCCAATTCTCCTTCTGGGAACTCTTGGAGAGCTGCACGTCGAAATGTTGATCCACCAAATTTGCGTAGCTGAACTTCCTCACCCCCAGCAAACGGGCCGCAATCTGCGTATCAAAAATCATCTTCGGCAACAGATCGAATTCCCTCTTGAACAGAGTCATGTCGAAATCCGCCCCATGCATCCAAAGCGTGGCGGTTTCCAGAAAATCACGAAACGGCGACAGATCCTCAATCGCCAAGGGATCAACCAACTCGTAGTTCTCTCCGTCGGTCACCTGAATGAGGCACAGCTGCTCGGCGTAGCGGTGCAGGTTATCGGCCTCCAAATCAATTCCTGGAACGGAACATGGACCAGCCTTCAGGCCTTCCATGAAGTCTACGAGATCAGAATGGGTGGAAATCATCCGCTAAATAATGAGTCCGCCTTCAAGCGAGCTTGGTGAGATTTCATCAGGTCTCCAAATAAACCGCAAGACGGATTCCCTTGAATATGGGCCAGATCTTGCCTCCGGAGCCACTTGGCCCCCCAGAACAGGAACTCCGCACTACTCGAGGTCTTCGCAAACTGGTTCATCAACCCCTTTTTTGAGAGGGGCGCTGGAGATGCCCTTGATAGGGTCGGAGAGGAGGGAACGAGGATGATCGCCGACTACGAAATCTACTCTGCGGCGGCGACACAAACGGATCAAAGACGGGGTCGCAACAATCCTGAAAAACTGCACCCCGGGTAAAGGATCAGTTCCCACGTAGGTCGCGACCACTTCCCTTCCCTCCGCGGGCGCCAACCCGGAAAACAGCCAATCAGCAGGTGACAAGGCCACCCATGTTTGCACATCCAAACTCTGCTCGAAGTGATCTTGGTAGGCGATTCCACTCACAAGAGATGTCTCCTCAAACTTTTCCGCCGAGACACAACCAACCCGGTGGGCGGGGCGCTTGGGGCCTCTGGAGAGGGTCAAACCTTCGCGATGACTGCTCACGACAAACAATCAATCCCACCCCCCATCAAAGCCACTCAAGTGGGCCATTGGACCCTATTTCAGCCCCCGCAACAGAAACTCCGCATTACTTGATGTCTTGGCGAGCTGGTTCATGAGGGTCTCCACCGCTTCCCCCACCGGAAGCCCGGTCAACTGGCGCCGCAAATCGATCACCTTTGGCATTTCATCCGCATGATACAGCCGGTCGTCGTTCCGCGTCCCGCTCTGCGGAATGTGAATTGCCGGGTAAACCCGTCGCTCTGCAAGGTCACGGTCGAGGCGGATTTCCATGTTCCCAGTACCCTTGAGCTCTTCGAAAATCACATCGTCCATCCGGCTCTCCGTCTCCACGAGGCAGGTGGCCAGGATCGTCAGACTCCCGCCCTCCTCCACATTCCGGGCCGCACCGAAGAATTTCCGGGATTCCGCCAGAGCCGCCGGACTCAAACCGCCCGAACCGATCGGACCACCACGCTGGGCATTGTTGTAGCCGCGTGCCAGCCGGGTGAGGCTATCGAGGAGGATGACCACATCCTGCCCCAACTCCACCAGACGCCGGGCCCTTTCCAGGACCGTGTCCGCCACCGCCGCGTGACGCTTGGAGGGTTCATCAAAAGTGGAACTGTAAACCTGCGCATCAACGGTCTCCTCGAAGTCGGTCACCTCTTCCGGACGTTCGTCGAGAAGGAGAATAATGAGTGCCGTTCCGGGATTACTGCTTTGGATGGACCGGGCAATTTGCTTGAGGAGAATTGTCTTCCCTCCCCGGGGCGGCGCAACAATCAGCCCCCGGCTTCCCTTGCCGAGCGGCGCAACCAGATCGACCAGGCGCACGGCCATGTCATCCTTCTCCTTGCACTCCAAAATGAACCGCTCATCGGGAAACTGTGAGGTCAATTCCTCAAACGGCTTGGCTGCCTTATATTCCTCGACCGGGATTCCCTCCACAGTGAGAACCGCACCCGCCGACAGAAACTTGTCGCGATCCCGCGGAGGACGCAGGGTACAACGCACCAACTGGCCCGGACGAAGTTCCAAGTCCTTGATCAAATTACTCCCCATATAGAAGTCATCCGGGGACTGTTTGAAACTGCGCTTGGGGTCACGCAACATGCCGAAGCTGTCCTTCGCCATTTCGAGAACTCCCTCCGCTTCCAGATGGCAACCCTCCGACGCGTAGTAGGAGATGATTTCGAAAATCACCTGGCTCTTGCTGGAGAAGGCGGGCAGACGCACCGGGAGCGTGCCGGCGAGATCCAGCAGATCCGAGAGACTGCGGGACCGCAGTTGCTCGACCTCCAGACGCTCCGGGATTTCCGGTTTCGGTGGTTCCATCACAGCAGCCGCTTCTGCGGGAGCATCACTGGATTTCGGAGTCGTTTCTTCGCTGCCTTCCGGCGCGGGGGTGTCTTGGTCACTCATTAAATTTAAAGTCTGTAGGAAGCGGCGGATCTGTCGGCGGAGGAGGTCTTCCGACCCTTCGTTCCAGAACACCACATCGGCGAGCGGGATCTTCTCCTCGATCGGCAGTTGCGCCGCGAGAATGGCATCTGCCATCTTGTCGTCGAATCCATCGCGTGATTTGAGACGAGCCAACTGCGTTTCGCGTGTTGTCGCGACCAGAAGGGAACGCTCGTATCCGAAATCGAAACCGCTCTCGAAAAGTAGCGGAACGTCGGCGATGAAGACCGGTGACACCCCTTCCTTAGCGGTTCGCTCCTTGAATTCAAGACATTCCTCCCGCACCCGGGGATGGAGAACCCCCTCCAAAGCGGCTCGGGCCTCCGCATCATCAAAGACGTGGTCCCTCAGTCGATTTCGGGATAATCCACCCTTCCCGTCGCCCAGCTCGGCGCCAAGGGCGGTAATTACGAGCTCGATGATGGCTGGCTCGGCCAGCAGGCGTCCCACACAGTCGTCGCAATCAAAGACCTCGGCCTTGGGCAGGAGTTCCTGGAACAAGCGCGCAAAGGTCGACTTGCCGGTGGCGATCCCACCTGTGAGAGCAAAGACATACATGACTTCAGCCATCAACACCTCTCCCAGCCCCCCTGAAAAGAAAAAACCCGGTGGCCGATGCCACCGGGTTTGAAATTAAGCGTCACATCCAAGTGCCTTACGGCCTCGGTCCGAGAAGCGGGTTGCCTGAATCTCCTTGTCCGGTAGGTCCGGTCGAACTGCTGCCACCCCGAAGATTCCGGCCGCTCGCATCGATGATCCGAGCGGTCACGAAGATGATCAGGTTGCTCTTGATGTGATTCTCAGCCTTGCTCTGGAAGAGACGGCCAATGAACGGGATGTCGCCAAGGATGGGGACACTGTCTTCCACGTTCTGGATGTCTTCCCGCATGAGGCCACCGACTGCGACGGTGTGACCGTCATAGATGGTGATACCCGTGGTGACACGACGGACTGAGAAAACCGGCATCTCGATGCGGTTCTCGGTGAGTACCAGGGTGATCGGGTTACCGGCGATGTCAACCGCCGGAGTGGTGATCGGGCTTCCGTAGTTGATGAATCCCTCGAACTCGACGATCTCCGGCGCAAAGCGCAGGTCGATCACGTAGTCGTTGGCTCCAACGTTGGGCTCAATCTCAAGAGTCACTCCGATGTTACGGGTTTCGAAGGCAGTCGGGTTGGCAGGAGTCACTCCCCCGCCACCGCCACCGCCACCGCCACCGCCACCGCCAAAGTTGTTGTTGTTCTGCTGGGCCAACTCCGGTGGATCGTATTCGGTTGGGTAGATGAACTCGCGAATGATCTCGATCGTCGCTTTCTGACCAGGACGAGCAACGATGCTCGGGGCCGTCATGATGTCCGCACCCTTCTTCTGGGCGAGACCACGCATGATCATCTGAACCTGATTGTCGCTGAACAATCCGGTCAGGGACAGGATGCCCGGTGCCACGTTGCTATTCTGAGCGGTTCGGCTCGGGTTGTTCAGGATGGCATCGATGCTGTTGCGCGTTAACGCGCCGTCACCTGAACGGAGGCCGGCGGTCGAGGTGTTGCCTACCGTCTGGGATGGATTAAGCGGGACTCCGGGGATGGACGTGAAGTCCACCGGGCTGATGAAGTCGCCACCCGTGCGGGGTTGTCCGCTGCCGATCGTTCCCCCTCCGACGAAGAGATCGTTACCGATACCCAGCGGAGAGATGATCCAGTCAAAGCCCAACTCGTCCGTGTTCTCCTGCTTGATTTCCACGAACTTGGTGAGGATCTTGATCATCTTCGGCGTGCCACCAATGATGCCCTCCACCAAAACATCGATCTTATCGAGGTTCGATGGGGTATTGGTAACGACCAGCATACTCGTTCCGGGAAGGTATGTGGCAGAGGTCCCTTCAGGGAAGTTCACTCCACTATCCTTGAGGATCTCCTTCAATGAGCGGCGAGGCTTCAGCAGTCCTGCGCCCAAGTCGGCACCGGCATCGGCGAAAGGATCGTCGTCTACGTCACCTCCACCACCACCGGGGCCCTCAAGATCGTTGAGGAAGGTCGGAGGCACCTGCCAATTGCGAGTGACAGGATCCTGCCCTTCTGCGGAGGACCCAGGAAGGAGAGTCACGGCAAATTCGTCCACTTTGTAACGAAGGCCGGCCTGGTCACAAATATACTTGAGAACCGTGGCGATCGGCACGTTGCGAAGTTTGAGTTCCTTGATCGGAGAGGAACCGGGTCCGGCATCGCCACCAAGACCGCCGTCAGCTTCAAGTGCTTCGTCGTCGGCACCACCCTCAACCCGCGCCTTGCGAATCACGAAGTTGATGCCCTTGCGGTCCTGATCAAGCTCCTCTCGGTCAAGCTCACGGGAGCGCTGACGAAGGAAGTCGATCGCTTCCTCCACAGTGGTCGCGTCGAAGTCGACAACCGGGATGATGATGTTCCTCAACTTGTTGCTGATGTAGACGATCCCGGTCCTGTCCACGTTGCGGTCATTGATCGGGTTGAAGTCATTTTCAAGTGCAGGAGGAACAGAGAGTTCCCATGCGGAATCCACTTCGGCCAACATGCGAGACCGCGTCTCGTCGTAGGCGGCGCGGTAGTAGTCGGAACGTGCGTTCGAGATCCGCTCCATCCAACGGCGAGCCGCAGTATTGTAGGGATCAATTCGAATCACGCTTTCGAACTCGCCCATCGCAGCGTCGAAACGACCGAGGTTGTAAAGTCCTTCGCCGGTGTAGAGGTGACGGCGAACCTTATCGACATTCTGAGTGTGTTTGTAGTCGAGACCCGGGTTTGTCCGGATAGGATCGTCTAGATACTCAAGATGCTGACGGGCAGCTGCGTTACCTGGATCGGCAATCAGCACAGTCTCGAGAAGCTCACGCGCCTCGGTGTACTTACCGGTGCGGCGGTATTGTTGCGCCAGAGCCACACTTCCGTCGGCAAGGTGGGCTGTAATAGCCCGTCGCCGGTCTTCGGTGTTGGCTCCCCCTGGGAGTATGTCGAGAGCCGTGCGGTATTTCTGCACGGCTTCTTCATGCTCCCCCTTGGCATGGGCTGCCCGACCCTCGATGAGGAGGGACTCAGCTTCTTGGGTCGACGCTTGGCGGCGGATCGCTTCCATCTGCGCAATACTCTCACCGAGTACTGGGGCGGCTGTGATACCGAGAACGCCAAGCGATAGGCCGAGGACTAATGCCTTCTGTGTGTGTTTGGGATGCGTCGCTGGTTGCATGGTGTGTGTGTGGGGAGTTTCTTTCAAATATCAGGGGTTTGTGAAACTTTATTCTTCACGGAAGTCACGTTTGGTCGATTAGGAGAACTACTTGAGCACGGGAAGGTTGAGGACTTTGATGTCACCGCCCTCTTTCCACTCGATGACCACATCACCAATTTCGCTTATCCCTCTGAATAGGAATGGCTTATCGGCCGCACCCTCGTCGTAAGGAAGGCCGAAGCTTGTGTTCTCAGGAACTTTGAAAATTTTCCCCTCTTCGCCGATGGCATTGAGGCAGAGAACCACTGTGTAATCACTGAAATCCAGACCCCTGCCAGAATAGGGAATTTTGTAAACCCGACCAGCGGCTTTGAGGTTCGGTTTGAGGTCTTCCACGATGGCGAACTCTTCCTTCTTCATCGCTCCGGTGCTGCCCAGAGGAACCTCCTCATTGACGACCTCCTTGAGGCGAAAGCGGAACTGTCCCGTAGGTGTCGCAAAGAAGACGGAAGCATCGCCTTCCCCGGCAGGAATGTACGCCTTCATCTTTTGTCTCACGAGGACATCGTTAACGCGGACGTTCATTTTCAACTGATAGGTTCCGCCAGCTTTCCCGCTGAAATCCAAGCGGAATTTATCATCGATGAGCTCCGCCACCACCAGCTTGTTAATGAGGGCGGGATAGCTGGAAGCCAGGGTCGGGTTGGTCTCCCCCGTATATTCTTCGAGGTTGGAGAATCCGTCACCGTCTTCATCCTGATCCGGGGAGTCCTTGTAGCCTGGGTTGATGCGATGAGTCAGCCACCAGGCATTTGGAATCGGCGGATGCACCGCCTTCTCACTCGGATCACCAAGATCCACCGTGCTTTCATCGGATTTCACGAACCAGGGGATGCCCACGAAGACGTCCACCTTGCGATCAGTGCCTGGAACCGTCTCACGCTCGACCTGGACGGGATTCGAGAGCGAGTTACTCGCCATGTCCATCTTCGGTTTACCGGGAATGGCGGGTACTTTCTTGGCAGGAAAAGTGGGTGGCACAAACTCGGCTTGGAGTCTCCCGCTCTTGCTCCAGGAAAAGTAGCCCAGTGCGCCGGCAATGAGAATGGCAAGGACGAGAACGACCTTTTCGTAACTTTCGGAGAGTGATGAGGAAGCCATGGATTGAGAATGCTGTTACTTCACTGCGGGCAACTTCACGTTGTCCCGGAAAAGGATGAGTTCGAGTTGCAGGAAAACGTTCAACTCCTCGGCGCCGAGGACCTGACCAAGAATTTTTTCGCCGGAACCGACTTTGGGAGCGCCTGGAACGATGGGCTCTTCATCGGCGGCATCGTCGGCCGGATCCTCTTCGCCCTCCGGTTCCGCGTCTTCACCGGGGATCACGAATTCGGAGCCTTCAAAAGGATCCGCCTCACCCCCTCCCGGAGCAACGACCGGCTTGAAATCGGCGTCCGACTTCTTCGGGGAAATTTCCGCCTTGGCGTTCTGCACCCGAATGCTTCGGACAATAAAGAAGTACCCCTTCGAGCTGGTGAGTTCACTCAGGAATTTCCGGAGCGAGGATTCCCCACCACGAAAGGTCAATTCGACCGGGAGGCGGTAATAGGGCTTACTTGGCCCAGCCTTACCACGGTTGCGTCGGTTGTTGTTGCCCTGCGGCTGGCCACCCATGGCCTGCCCATCTTCCACCGGAAGCCTCGTGCGGTAGACATTCAGCAACTCACTGGGACCGGATTTGGCCAGCGTGTCATAGAGCCAGCTGAGCGCGTCGAGCTCGTAGTTGAGGAAATCAGTGGCACCGTCCTTCGGAGGACTGGAGGTGTAGGTCTCAAAACCCAACTGCCATTTGGCGGGGTATTTGATGCCTGCGGCGTCGTAGGCCCCCTTGAGCTTGGTGCCGACTTCCACGATGCGGGTCGTGAAATCCGCGGGGCGGATCTTCTTGAACTCCTTCGGGCGGAAAGCGAGCAGCGACTGTTGAAGCCCCTCTACCTGACCTCGGTAGGCCACCACGCTCTTTCGATAGGCTTCCTGGTTCGTCCCATTGGGAAACGGCTCGGTCCGAATCAAGCTCGCGTAGTTACCCGATTTTTGATCGTAATCCGCCTGCGCCTTGTCGTAGGCGTCGGATTTCGAACCCGAGAAGAAATAGGTGCCGATGATCGCCGCAATGGCCACCGCCAGTAAACCTGCCGCAAATTTGTTTTCCTTGATCCAGTCAGACATGAAAGTGCGTTCCTGTAATTATTTGCGTGAGATGGGCTCCGCGAGGGGAAGCACCAGCTTGAAGCTCGCCCCGAGTTCGTCGGGATTCTCGATGTTGTTATTCAGGACTTCGAAGATCTCGCCGTCTGACATCGCCTTGTTGTCGCCCTTCTTCAGATTGAAGTGGCCCTTGTTCTGCTTGCGGAGCTTGTCGACGATCTTGTTCACGGCGTTCTGGTCGCCCGTGTTCTGCCCTTTCCGCCAGAAGCCGACAATGCGCACCGCGTTGATGTTCCCCTCCAGCTTACCCTCCAGAGAGGAAGCCCCGTAGGCCGTGCTGGGAAAGCCGTTCTTGACCACCGGCATTCCCGTGGCGGGATCACCCTTCTCATTGCCGACGAGCGGTTGGAAGTCCGTCACCCACACCGAATTGCTGGCAAACTGGGTCTTTAACTCGTTGATCACTTCCGCCCAGCGCTGCCGCTGAAGTTGGGCATCGGCGTAAGCCATTCCGACATTGCTGAGCGACCTGGCATCGTTGCCAAGGCTCTTGATCTTGTTGGCCGCCGGAGTGAGCTTTCCTGCCTCCACCTCCATCGCTGCGGCCTGACTCTTCGCCATGTTGGTCGCCTTGACCTTGTAGGCAGCCCATCCCCCAAGCCCGAGGAGGAGAATGACGGTGGCCGCGACGAGGAACGGCTGGCGACGAGCAGTGTCCCGGGCCGATTGAACCGAACCAGGCACAAGATCGATGTCGAGCCTGGCTTTCCCGATACCGCTCAGACCGAGACCAACCAACTCGCCCAAGGTGTGGGCGAGCGGTGCAAGCGCGTCCGTGTCGAGGCCTTTGCCGATCGAGACGTTCGCGAGCGGGTTGAAATACTCCAAAGGAAGGCGGAGCTTCTCTTCGAGAAACTCGCGAAGGTAAGGCATGTTCGCTCCACCGCCGGCCAAGTATGCCTTGCTGGGTGCATTGCCACCGTGCTGCGTCCGGTAATAAGTATTCGTCCGGGCGATTTCCGAAGGCAGACGGGTCAGCGCATTGCGGATGGTACTGGCCAAGCCGGCAGTCGCTTCGTCGAGCTGTTCGGTGTGTCCGGGCAGACCCACCAATCCGTTGGTCACTTTCTGGTTTTCCGCCTCCGCGAAAGAGATTCCGTATTCCTTGGCGATCGCCGCGGTGACAGCCGCGCTACCGATGTTCAGGCTGCGGGTAAAGACCCGGGAACCCTCGATGTAGATCAAATTCGTGGCCTTCGCTCCGACGTCGATGAGCAGCACGCTCTCCTGCTCTTCCGGATAGTTGAACCGAAACGCATTGTAGAGTGCCATCGGCGAGGCATCGACCTGCACCGTGCTCAAGCCGTTTTCTTTGATCGTATCGTTGATCTCGTTGAGCTGGTCCGCCTTGATCGCCACCAAGGCGACCTCTTTCTCGATCCCACTGGCCTCCAGCGCCGTCCAATCCCAGATCACTTCATCAATCGGGAACGGCACGTGCTGCTGCGCCTCAAAGGCCACCAGCTGATCGATGTTGTCCTCTTCAATGGGAGGAAGCTTGATGAAGCGCGTAAACACAGACTGACCGGAAATCGCATAGCGCACCCCGGTCTTGCCCACCTTCAGATTTTTGGCGAGATCACCAACCGCCACTCCCACCTGCGCGAGCCTTGCCATCTCCGCTGCGGGATCAGCGAGAATACTGGTTGTCTCGATTTTCTTGAGGACCAATCCGCCATTCTTGGCCTGGTCGAAGACCGCCATGGAGATCTGCTGTGATCCAATGTTGAGTGCGACAGTGCTTTCTGCGTCAGCCATAGTAAATAATGAGTCGGTAAATCAGGAAAAAGAACCGCCCGCTTCAAGATCGCCGGGGGTTCTGCGAAATCAACTTGTTTAGCGACGCTTCTGAATCTCTGCATAGCGATCCCACCACATGTTCGCAAAGGGTGTTTCGTCCTTGTTGAGCAAAGGCACCTTGTCAGTGCGGGAAAGGCTTGCTGCCTTCCAAAACTCCTTCTTCGAAGTCGAATTGAAGGTCTCCGTCGTTCCGTTGATCGTGATCTCACCACCAACACCCCATACGATGCTCTTGCCAGCACGTTCGCCACCACTAAGCCGCTTCACCGCGCTCGGGGAAAGGTAAATCGACGCGTAAATCTTTTCGCCGATCTCGATGTTCACGTGTGTCACCTGCTTCTCGAGAAGCCAGTAACCTTTGCCACCAGGATTCTCCACCGCCACATACCAACGAATCTCAACCTGATCGACAAATCCGTCTTTGGCGACCGGGCGGACGTCTTTGATTTCGAAGGCCACTTCCACTTCCAACCAATCCTTCGGGGTGAACCTCTTTTTACTACCACCGAGTGCAGGCGACGGCAGATCGTCGAAGTCAGGCTTGTCCACCTTGAACTTGGCTTCGGCGGAAACAGAGGCCGTGCCGACAGCAACAATACCGGCAATCAGCGATATGAAGAGGGATTTGGAGAAGGTTTTAAAATTCATGGTGACAATTAATGTTCCCGATAAATAGAAACCGTGTTCATACTTGGCCAGAAGAATTCTCTGTAAGAATTCTCTGTAAGAAAACGATGTATCACAGCGTATATACAGATCCTTTTGCTAAATCGGCCTTTTCGTCGCTTGCCATCCCTACTCGGGAGAGAGAAAAGAGGCCTCGTCGTTCATGGCCATCTTGAAATCCAGCCCTCCCCTGACCGTTGGGGCAATCAACAATCCTGCCGCACTGGAAGCCGAAATCTGTGCCGCAGACTGCGATTTGGTGGAGCTACGCCTTGATTCTCTGGGAAATGGGCCCGCCGTGAGAGCCTTTGCAGAACGCTGCGCCTCGACCGCCCCCGTTTTGATCACTGCCCGGCACCCGGAGGAAGGTGGCGCTGGGAAATATTCTGCAACAAGTCGCGAATCCCTCCTCCGAAGCCTCCTTCATCTCGCCGGAGCCATCGACATCGAACTCCGCTCCTTGGAGGAGCTCTCTGCCGTCTGGACCGAAGCCAGCGAGCAAGACTTGGTCCGGATCGCCTCCTACCACGACTTCAAAGCCACTCCCGATCTCGACTCACTCCGAACCCGGATCGATATCGCCGCCGAAGCCGGTGCTGAAGTCGCGAAATTCGCCTTCCGCATCAACAGCCCGGCCGATCTGCAAACCGTGGTGGCTCTCATGGAAACAGAGACCCCCCTCCCCCTTTCGGTCATGGGCATGGGCCCCCTCGCGCCCAGCTCCCGCCTCCTCGCCGTCCAACTGGGCTCCGTCCTCAACTACGGCTACCTCGGCAACGAAGCCACCGCCCCCGGCCAATGGCCCGCCGCCTTGCTAAAACAAGTCATCGCCGCCTCGCGCTCCTGAGCGCTAATGCAACTTCTCGTCAATGATCTCCAACGGCGCATCGGGAAGCGCTCCGAGAAACACGCTCCCGTAACGCCGGGTCACAATCCGGTTGTCGAGAATGGCAACGATCCCCTTGTCCTTCGACGAACGAATCAACCGACCCACCCCCTGCCGAAGTTTGAGAATCGCCTCGGGCACGGAATACTCCATGAAGGGACTCCCTCCATTCGCCTCGATGTGCTCCAGGCGCGACGCAGTCAGCGGATGATCCGGCACGGCGAAGGGCAAACGCGTCACGATGACGTTTTTTAGCGCATCACCCGGAACATCCACTCCTGCCCAAAAGCTGTCCGTCCCAAACAGGACACTGCGTTCGTCGTTGCGAAATTCCTCCACCATCCGGTGCCGCGCCATCTGGCGGCCCTGCACGAGCAACCTCCACCCCGACGCTTCGCAACTCTCCTCCAAAGCCTCCGCCACCGACTTCATCACCCGGTAGCTCGTGAACAAAACAAAAGCACGCCCGTCACTGCGCCGCAAAAAGTGTTCCACCCAGGCAGCCAGATCTTCTTCGTAACCCTTCGCTCCCGGATCCGGCATGGACTTCACCACGAAGATCCGCATCTGCTTCTGGTAATCAAATGGACTACCAATCTGCACCGAAGTCACCTTCTCCGCACCAACCCGCTTGCGATAGTAGTTCAGCTCCGGATCGCCCACCGCCAGCGTGGCACTGGTGAGAATCGCCGTCTTCTCCCGCCCAAACAACAAGGGCCTCAACCGGTCCGCCACATTCACCGGCGCAGCATGCATGCTGAATGAGGCCCGCTCCGCGCCACCCCGCTCCACCCAGTAGACGCAGTCGCGGTCTTCCTGATCGAGAAAGATGCGCAGCGCTCCATGCGCCTCCCGCAACCGCCGCGCCCCGTCCTGCAACTCGGCACGGGTCGTCTCGTTCTCGCAGTCCGCAGCCAGCGTTTCGATCTCCTGCCACAACTCCCGCAACGGTTCGGCCAGCGTGTTGTCGACCACCTCCGGTTCGTGCACGCGGAACTCCCTCGAGTATTCCCCGAAGCTCGCGGCCTCCCCCAGACTCGCAAAGAACTCCTCCGACTCCTGCAGCGCAGCCTCCACCCCGATCATCGACTTCCCCGCCTGCATCGTCCGCAGCAGCCCCTTGCGCGAACGCGGATTGTAGAGTCGCTGCAGATCGAATCGCAAACCAGCCTGGCTCAGTCGTAAACCCAGTTGGTTGGCCGCTATACTTTCCAGAGTGTGCGCCTCATCAAAAACCACGAAATCATTCGGAAACAAAAAGCCACTCCCCTCCTCTTCCAGGTCCGTGTTGAGCAAGGCAAAGAACAGGGTGTGGTTCACAACCACCACCTTGGCCTCCGCCGCCGACTTCCGGGCCTCCTGGAAAAAACATCCGCCCCGCACTCCACAATAACGCGTCGTGCAGATTTGCGATTCGCTACAAACCTGCTGCCACACTTTCGACGACGGCTGGAAATCGAGATCGCTCAGCGTCCCATCGTCCGTCTCCATCGCCCAGTCCCGGATCGCCCGGAGCTCGTCCGTCTCACTGGTGCTGAAAAGATCCCCACTCTGCTGCATCGCCCGATTCAGCCGCGCCGGACAGAGGTAGTTGCCCCGGCCTTTCAAGAGGACCGCCTCAAAGGGCTGATCGACCAGCTTTCGCACCAAGGGCAGGTCCTTGCGTAGCAGTTGTTCCTGCAAATTGATGGTGTGGGTGGAGATGATCGCCTTGCGCCCCGTATCAAGAGCATGCCGCATCGCCGGCAGGAGGTAGGCGAGGGATTTTCCGACTCCGGTCCCCGCCTCCACCACCAGCGACTCGTGATTCTCCAGCGCCCGGCCCACTGCCGCCGCCATTTGCTGCTGTTCAGGGCGAAACTCGAAGTCCGGAGAGGCCGCAAGTTGGCCTTTATCCGAAAAGGCTACCCGCATTTCCGCCTCCAATCCGGGGAGTCCCCCTGCCACATCATTCGGTATGATCATTCCTCGCCCCACCACCTACCGCGAAACCACCCACCCCTCCAGTCCAATTCCCATCTTCTCCCTTCGTTGACATCATTTCCCTCCCCGCCCATGGTCCCACCAGTCACCACGATGCCAGCCTCCTCTGCTCTCCGCCTCCTCCCTGCCCTCGTGCTGGCATTGGTCGGAGCAGCCCTCAGCTTCTGGCTCGTCCCCCAGGAACATCGTGCCGTCGAAGAGCACCTCATCGGCTTTCCCCGCTCAGATCCCTACACCCATCGCTTGCGACCCATCGCCCTCGGCCTTCTCTGCTTCCTCCCCGCCCTCGCCGCCCTCGTCTATGCCTGGTCCGGCACCTTGGACCGCTACCTCGCCCGGCACGCTCTCAAATCGATCGGCATTTGCTCCATCGCCCTATTCTTCGTCTGGGTCCTCACCGATCTCAACGACAACCTCGACGACTATCAAAAAGCGGAATCACCGGTGGCCTTCACCCTGAAATACTACGGCGTGGTCTTCCCCTACCTCTTCGTCCTCCTCGCGCCCTTCTGCCTCCTTCTGGGTCTCCTCTACTCCCTCGGCAAACTCTCCGCCAGTCGTGAAATCGTGGCGATGATCCAATCCGGCCGCGGCGTCGCCCGGGTCATCGCCCCCCTGACCTGTATCGGCGTCTTCTTCAGCACCGCCTGCCTCCTCTTCAACTACCACCTCGCTCCCTGGGGCGATGGATATCGCGAAGCTCTCGTCGATTCCGTCAGCCATGGCGCCGCCAGCCAAGCCCGCAACGTCCTCTACCACAACCCCGACGACAACCGCACCTGGATGGTCGGCAGCTTCCCCTACAACTACAACAAGAAGGGGGCCCAACTGCTCGACATCCATGTGACCACCAAAAATGACGAGGGCGAAATCGTCTCCCGCTTTTACGCCCCCATCGCCAGCTGGAATATCGGCACCCGGGAGTGGAAATTTCAGAGCGCGGAGGTCCTCCACATGGACACCGACAACATGCCCCTCTTCAAAACGCAGGAATCGCCCCTCATCATCCCCGACTGGAAAGAGACCCCCTGGCAAATCGTCAATCCCGGCCTCAAAGCGATCAATCTCGGCGTCCCCGGGCTGCACAGCTGGCTCGAACAAAACGAAACCTCCGAGTGGGTCGACCGCCGCCCCTTCCTCACTCAATGGCACCACCGTTTCGCCCAACCGTGGATCTGTCTCGTCGTCGTCCTCCTTGGCGCACCACTCGGAATCGTCTTCACCCGGCGCGGCACGGCTGGCGGCGTCGCGGTGGCCGTCTTCCTCTCATCCATGATGCTTTTTTGCACGGAAATCTTCCTCCCCCTGGGCGACTCTGGCTATATGCCTCCCATCGCCGCAGCCTGGGGCACTAATATTCTCTTCACCATGATCGCCCTCCTGCTCCTCTGGCGCAGGATCAGTGGGCGACCAATTTATCAGAGCTTGAAACCCCTCCTCCCTTCGGGCGAATAATCCGCCCAACTACAACATGGCACTCGCAGACTCCTGGCACCTTCGTTCTTGTTCCCTCGCATGCTCTGTCACCGGGCGGGAATTCGCAGAGGATGAACTCTTCTACACCGCAATCTTTCCCGACCCTGAATCCGAAGCCTTCGAGCGGCGCGATTTCTCAAAGGAAGCCTGGGACGAACGCGGCGACGACGCCGAAACCCCATTCTCCTTCTGGCGCTCGGTCTTCAAACCCCGCCACGTCGAAGAGAAGGTCGAAATCGTCGACAAGGAAAACCCCGAGACCCTCCTCAAGCGCCTCGTCGAGGAAGACGAAGCGCACACCGAAAACGTGCGCTACATCCTCGCCGTGATGCTCGAACGCAAAAAACTCCTCGTCGAAACCGACGCCCAGCAAACCCCCACCGGCTTGCTCCGCATCTACGAGCACCGCAAGACCGGCGACGTCTACATCGTCAAAGACCCGCAGATCCCCCTCAGCGAAGTCGACACAGTCCAGGACGAAGTCCACGCCCTCCTCTCTCCTCCGGTGGAAGAAGTAGAGGAACCGCAGAAAACCAAGAATCAGGACAGCGAGAGCTCCGACCATGCAGCGGAAGAAGCTCCCGTCGATTCTAACAACGAAGACTCCGACAACGAAGACTCCGACGAGGAGGATGACGACGAGGATTG
>JAPKDA010000141.1 GCA_028822695.1 Akkermansiaceae bacterium | reverse complement strand
GGGCTGTTGATGAGGGCCCAGGCGAGATCTTGGGCGGCGGTGAGTCGGGCGTTGGTGGCTTGGGATGAGCTGAGGGCGACGTCGCTTTCGAGGGTGGTGAGGCGCGGGGAAACGGGAGGGAGGGTGAGGAGGTCGGCTAGGGCTTTGCGGGCCATGACGATACTGTTCGGTTCGGGGACGGGTTTTTTGGCCTCGGCGAGGGCGGCTTGGAGGGCTTTGAAGTCGGGGTCGACGGCGCGGAAGTGGTCGGTGATGGTCTTGGTTTGTTTGGCATCACGTTTGGCAGTGGGGACGGCGTGGACCTTGGCGATCACGGCTGGGAGGCCGGTGCGGTGAGGGCGGGGGTCGGTGGTGGCGGAGAGGCGGAATTTGCCGAGGGCGTGCTGACCATCATGATATTGCTGGTTCAGGGTGATGCCGAGACGGGTGCCGCCGGCGGTGCCGATGTCTTTTTTGGTTTCGAAGAGGGCAGAGTGGTTCTTGCCTGTCTGGGGGCTGATGGCCCAGCCGTTGCCCTTGGCGGGTGCTTTGCCGTCGATGGCGGTTTTGACGTCGTAGCCCTTCTGACTGAAGTCGGCCTGGGCGTTTTGGAGGCGGACGGGTTTTGCTTCGGAGGGTTTGTCTTTGGGGGCGGCGGTGACGGAGAATTCGCTGATGACGATGTTTCCATTGGAGGAGCGACCGGGGCCCTTGCTCTTGAGTCGGTCGTCGGTGAGGGCTTCGAGGCGCAGGCCGGTGATGGCGGTGAGGTCGGTGTCAGCGCCGAGTTCGTATTTGGTTTTGCCATTGGAGCCGGTGACGAAGATGGAGCCGTCTTTCTGGGTTTCGAATTTTGCGCCGTTGGTGGACTTCATTTCCGTGAAGTTCAGAGTCGTCCAACTGGTGCCGAACTTTCCGGTCTGTTCCCAGGTGGCGAGTTTGGTGGGGAGGGCGGCGTTGTAGGTTGCGAGTTTGGCATTGAGTGCTTCGGTGCGGGCTTGTTTGGCAGTTTCGGCATCCGCCTTGGGTGTGGCCCAAGCTTTTTCGGCGGTGGTGAGGGTGGTGCGGGCGGTGGCAATGGAGTTCTTGCGGGCTGCGATGGCGGCTTTGATGTTGTCGGGGAGTTTTTTGCGGAAGCTTTCCAGGGAAGCGGCCAGCGCGGCGTGGTCGGTGGGGACTTCGCGGATTGCGTTGATGCCAGCCTGAATTTCATCGGGCGTGGCGGGGCGGTTGAGGATGCGGATGAAGAGTTCGGCAACGATCAGCTCATCGGACATGTCGGATGCCGCAAGCTTGGTGATGGCGTTCTTGGGGTCGCTGATGGCGTTACCGACGGTGGGTCCGCTGACGAGAGCCATGATGGGACCGAGTTCGAGGGAGGCGACGCGGTCGCATTCGCAGGCGCTTTCGCGGGAGGGGCGACCGAGGTTACCGAGGAATCCGTCGGGGAGGGTCACGCCGGAATCGGGGAGCGCGGAGGCGCGGGTGCCGGCGGGGACGCCGGGGAATCTGGATTGGGAGCCGGTGGTGGTGAGGATGGAATCGTAGAGGACCTCGGCGGGGAGTCGGCGGGCGGTGGAGTGGGAGAAGTTGACGTTGTCGTCTTCGTTCCAGCGGTGGGTTTGCACCGAGAGCTGGTAGGTGCGGGATTTGCAGATGGTGCGGAAGAGGTGACGGGCGTTGAAGTTTTGTTCGAGGAACTGGGCGGTGAGCCAGTTGAGGAGTTCGGGGTTGGAGGGTGGGTTGCCGGCGCGGATGTCGTCGATGGGTTCGATGATGCCGATGCCGAAGAGGTATCCCCAGACGCGGTTTGCGTAAGAGCGGGCGAAGAGGGGATTCTCGGGTGCGGTCATCCAGGCGGCGAGGTTTTCGCGGCGGGTGGCATCGTCGGCCGATTCGTGGGAGACGGCGTAGGGGAAGTCGGGAGCGACGGGTTCCTTGGTGCGTTCGTGGAGGACTTCGCCGTCGGGTTTGTCGAAGATGATTTCGTAGAGGGGCTTGCCTTTTTCCACGGCGGTTCTTCCGATTTGTTTATCTCCTCCGGCGGGATCTTTCTTGCGGCCGGTGCGGGCGAAGAAGGCGGCGGTTTCGTAGTATTGGTTCTGGGTCCAGCGTTCGAAGGGGTGGTCGTGGCACTTGTTGCAGTTGAAGCGGGTGGCGAGGAAGAGGTGGGTGGTGTTTTCCATGGTCGCTTCCGGATCGCGGAGGATCTTGTAGTAGGAGGCGGCGGGGTTGTCCTTGTTGGATCCGGTGGAGGTGAGGATTTTACGGACGAATTCGTCGTAGGGGGTGTTGTTGGCGACTTCGTTGTGGATCCAGACGCGGAGAGATTTGGCGCCTTCGGTGCCGAGGAACTTGCGGTTGACCTGGAGGAGATCGGCCCATTTGTTGGTCCAGAAATCGGTGAACTCGGGGGAGTCGACGAGTTGGTCGATGATCTCGTCGCGTTTCGCGCGGGTGTTGCGTGTGTCGGCGAGGAAAGAGCGGATGAGCTCGGGGCTGGGGGGGAGTCCGGTGAGGTCGAGGTGGATGCGGCGGAGGAATTCGGAGTCGCTGGAGAGTCCGGAGGGGAGGGTTTGCATGCGCTGCCACTTCGCGGCGGTGAGTTTGTCGATTTGGTTGAAGCTGGGTGGTTCCTCCCAGGCGAATCCGGAGCGATCGCCCATGACGGTGAGGGTGGTGGAGGCGTAGGCACCTTCATAGCGGGCGAGGATGGGGGCTTCGCCGCGGCGGATGCCGGTGACGAGGGCGAACTTGTCGGTCTCGGCGACTTCGAGGTTGGCGATTTCGAGGAAGGCTTCGGCGGTGACGTCGCGTTGGTGTCCGTTGGGGTATGTGGCGACGACGCTGAACTGTTGACGGCCGCCGACGTTTTGGACGACTGGGTTTTGAGGAGTGATTTCGATCGACTGGACCTTGTTGGATTTCAGGTCGAGATTGGCGCCGTTGGCGATCCAGTCGCGAATGGTGCGGTAGTCTTTGGAGTCGACTGTCATGCGCTGGCCACCTTCGTGGGGGACGGCGCCGGTGGCTTTGAGGAGCATGAGGGAGTCGTCGGGTGAGGCGAGGTTGGCGCGGCGTGAGCCGTGGTCGTCGGTGAAGGCGCGGACGTCGTAGAGAGGGTCGTAGCCGCGGAGAGAGAGTTTGAATCCGTTCTTGCCGTCTTTCGATCCGTGGCAGGTTCCGGCGCTGCATCCGCCGGCGGAGATGACGGGGGTGACGTCGCGGATCCAATCGGGTTCGACGTGTTCGGCGAGGCCGGAGACGGTGACTTTGGCGGTTGTGCTGGTCTTGCCGAAGGTGGTGGTGAGAGTTCCGCTGCCTCCGGCGGTGGGGTGGGCGAGGCCGCGTTTGGAGATGGCGAGGAGGGGGCTGGCTTGCGTCCAGGTGACTTGGCGGGTGACGTCGGAGGAGTCGCCGTTGTCGTAGTGGGCGGTGACGAGGAGTTGGCGGTAGGCGTGGGGGGACGCGATGGTGATTTCGGCGGGGAAGAGGGAGAGGCTGACGGGAGTGCGGTCGGCGGGGAGGGGGTCGGGGCCGATGGCGGGGTAGGGTTTTCCGGCGGGGGTGAGGTCGGGGGTGGGTGTGGTGGATGTTGCGGCCAGGGTGTCGGCGGTCGGTGGGGTGATTTCGACGGGGCTGAATGTTTGGAGGAGGTTTCCTGAGGCGACCTCGTAGGTGAGGACGCCGCCGTCTTGTTTTCCGAGGGTGAGTTTTGATCCGTCGGGGGAAAAGCAGAGGGCGAAGATGGGGGTGTCGAACTCGAGGCTTTGGAGGGTCTCGGTGCCGTCGGTGAGGTAGGCTTCGACGCGCTTTTGTTCATCGGCGTTCCATTGGGGGGTGATTTTCCCGAAGATTTTTTTCACGTCGTCGGGCAGAGCGGGGTCGAATTCGGATTTGTAGATGTTGACGAAGCCTTTGCCATCGAGGCTGGAGGCTGCGGCGATGCGTTTGCCATCGGTGCTGTAGTCGGTGGACCAGATGCGGCCGGGCATGGCGGGGTAGCGACGCATGAGGTTGGAGTTGTCGCCGATGACGCGTTTGGTGATGCGGTGGATGCGGTAGATTTGGGGAATGCCATCGGCGCCGCCGACGAGGATTTCGTCGCGTTCCGGATGTTTGGAGAGGGAGGCGAGGCCGCCTTTGAGGGCGCCGGGGGTGACGGAGGTGATGTTGTCGACGAAGCGTTCTTCATCGAACTTGGTGAGCTTGGCGGATTGGTCGCGGCCGGAGGAGATGAGGTGGCTGCCGTCGGTGGAGAAGACCGAGTCGAGAACCCAGTCGGCGTGGGAGCCCATGAAGAGGAGTTGCTTGCCGGTTTTGGCATCGATGGCGCGGACGGTGTTGTCGGCGCAGCCGAAGGCGACTTTGGTTCCGTCTGGTGACCAGGAGGCACCGTAGACGGTGTCGAAGGTGACGGGGACGGAGAGATTGAGTTTTTGTTTGGCGACGTCCCAGATTTGGACTTCACCCATGCGTCCGGGGAGGCCACCGGTGACGGCGAGGCGGGTGCCGTCGGGGGAGAAGCGGATGGATTCGATGCGTTCGGAGAGGCCGATGAGTTTGGCGAAGGGGGTGGCGGTGCCGGAGGAGTCGATTTTTTGAAGGATGACTTCGTGGAATCCGGAGATGGCGAGGAGTGATCCGTCGGGGGAGTAGTCGAGGGCGGTGATGATGGGGGGCCGGGTGTAGGTGGGAGGGTGCTCGGCATCATATCGCTGGCGGGCATTCTCGGGGGTGTCGTCGATGGCGCCTTCCGTGATCCACTTTGTGATGAGGGCGATTTCGGCGGGGGCGAGGGGCTCCTCCTTTTTGGGCATTTCGGCATCGCCGTGGTTGTCGGGGGTGATCTGCTCGAGGAGGTAGGAGTCCTTCGGGTCGCCGGGGGTGATGGCGATGGAGTCTTCGACGCCCTTGAGGAGACTCTCGAAGGAAGTCATGATATAGTCGCCTTTTGCTTTGGCGGGTTGGTGGCAGCCGTGGCACTTGGCCTGGAAAACGGGAAGGACGTCTTCGTAGTAGGAGAC
>JAPKDA010000140.1 GCA_028822695.1 Akkermansiaceae bacterium | reverse complement strand
AGGCCCCTAGAGCAGTCGTTGGGCCGGATCGGAGGGCGGGGAAAAGGGGGTTGTTGAGAGACGGAGAAGATACCTGCCCATGTCTGCATTCAATTCCTAACAGTCCTGATGACTCTGCATGATCTCCGGCATGCCATTTGGATCCTGTCCTTGATGATGCTTCCTGCCAAAGCGTATAAATTGCCTTGGGACTTTCTCGAAGTCACTGCTCAAGTCGTCGACGAAAACCCTCCCGGGATCGGCCCCGTTTTCGACTACGCCTTCCTCGACCTCAACGACGACAACTGTCTGGATATCGTCGTCAATAATCACCAGCAATCCAAGCCTTCACCAAAACCTGGAAAGCAAATGCTCTCCTCGGACACCGAAGGCGGCCATCCACGCTTGCACTTTGGCTAGGGTAAATCCGAGGCCGTCGACATTGAAGTCGGCAACGCCGTCATCGAGGCAAAATTGAGTTGGCGATTTTCTGTCGCCCACCTCATCTTGCCTTCGATGATTAAGCGAACTTGTCTTCATCTCTTCGTGCTCAGCCTGGCCACCCTCACGGGCCACACCGCTGAACGGCCGCATCCGAATGTGATTTTCGTCCTCGCCGATGACCTCGGCATTGGAGACGTCTCGCCGACGAATCCGGACTGCAAAATCAAGACGCCGCATTTGCAGGCGATGGCTGACGAGGGGATCACCTTTCTTGACGCGCATTCCTCCAGCGCGGTGTGTACGCCAACGCGATACGGAGTGCTGACCGGACGATACAACTGGCGTTCCCGGCTGGCTCGCGGCGTGCTCAGTGGCACCAGCAACCACCTCATTCCTGCGGAGCGCGCCACCGTTGCTCACCTGCTTCGAAAGGGAGGCTATCACACTCAAATGATCGGCAAGTGGCACCTGGGTTGGGATTGGGCCAAGGCGGATAAATCGCAAGGCAAGTGGCAGAACATCGACTTCACCCAACCGGTAAAAAACGGACCGGATATCAATGGATTCGACGGCTACTACGGCCACTGCGGCTCGCTCGACATGGCGCCTTATGTCTGGGTCGACACGGGAAAGGTCACTGCGATTCCTGAACGCGAAGAGGGTGTTACCAGGGAGCAGGCCCCGTATGGCTGGTATCGCAAGGGGCCGATCGGTCCGGATTTCAATATCGAACAAGTCCTGCCTCACCTGTTCGAAAAAAGCATCGCCCACGTCAAGCAACACGCTCTTGCAGCCAAGAAAGGAAAACCATTTTTTCTCTACCTGCCGCTGCCTGCTCCGCACACCCCGATCGTTCCGGTGCCACCATTCAAGGACGCCAGTGGGATCAATCCCTACGCGGACTTCGTCATGCAGGTAGATCACCACATGGGCGAGCTATTCGCCGCGTTGAAGGAGGCCGGCATCGATGACAACACCATCGTCTTCTTTACCAGCGACAACGGCTGCTCTCCGGAGGGGAATTTCGATGTGCTCAAGGAGCACGGTCACGATCCCAGTGCCGGATTCCGTGGACACAAGGCGGATATCTTTGAAGGCGGTCACCGCGTTCCCTTCATCGTGCGTTGGCCGGCAGGGATTGAGGGTGGACAGCGAAACAACGCATTGGCCTGCCTGACTGATCTCTACTCGACGCTGCGCGATGTAACCGGACAAGCCGCTGAGGATCGTGGTGGTGAAGATTCTTTCAGCCTCATCCCCGCGTTCAAAGGTGAGGCGAAAACGCAGCGTCAAACGCTCATCAGTCACTCCATTGGCGGATCCTTTTCGATTCGTGAAGGGGACTGGAAGTTGTGTCTGTCCGCCGGCAGTGGCGGTTGGAGCGATCCTCGTGAACCCGCCGCCAAAAAGCAAAAGCTTCCGCCACTGCAGCTCTACAACCTGAAGCAGGATCGCGGCGAGCAGAACAATCTGCAGGAGAAACATCCTGATCGCGTGGCGGCTTTGCTGCAGCTGTTGAACAAGGAAGTCGCCGCGGGACGCTGCACACCCGGGAATGTGGTGGCTAACGATCGCAAGGTGACCTTTTTGCCGAAAGGCGTTTCGCTTCCGACAGGGGGGACCTCCGCGCCCGGCAAGTAAGGCGGCATTCAGAAAGGAATTTGCGCCATGAATCGACATTGACAAGCACCTCGGAACCGCTGCCAGGTGATGCTGGCGGAGTGCGGAAATTAGAGATTACCTTTCAGGGAAATAGTGTGAGCCGACCCCGATTAACCTGCTGAGCCCTCTTCTGTTTGTGCCGCCTTCCCGAGGCCTTGGATGAACTTCCGCAACACCTGCTCGGGGCATTTGCGGAAATTACGCTGCCCTTCCTTGCGGAAGAACGATCCGAGTTCGGCCTTGGTGACGACAAACTCCGCGCGTGTGAAGATCGCCGTCATGTCGTCGTCGCGCAGGGCGAGGGCGATCCGGAGCTTTTTCAGCACTTCGTTGGTGGAAAGAAATTCCTGCGGTTCCGGAGTGGTGCCGTCGGGGCGCGGGCCTCGTTTTTCAATGATGAGGCCGTCGAGGAACTGGCACAGTTCGGTGTCTGAAAGCTCCAGGAAACCAGCGTTGTCGTCCTGCATGAGCCAGCTCCCCACTTGGGCCAGGTTTGATTCCCCTCCGATGTGAGCGATGGCCTTCGCCACCTGACCATCGGTGAGGTTCAAGGCGTAGCGGAGGCGGCGCAGGATGTCGTTATTGGTCATGAGTCGGGTGGCTCTTAGAGTAGATTGGGATGATTGCACACCCCATTCAAGAAGACATCCCCCATTCCGGATCTTCCCGGACCAGCAACATCGGAGGCGTCATCAGCCAAGGAAGGAAACGAAGAAGGGTCT
This sequence comes from Akkermansiaceae bacterium, assembly GCA_028822695.1. Taxonomy (GTDB): domain Bacteria; phylum Verrucomicrobiota; class Verrucomicrobiia; order Verrucomicrobiales; family Akkermansiaceae; genus JAPKDA01. The sequence continues at coordinate 2,223 of JAPKDA010000140.1, read as the reverse complement.
GTCCCTCGACGGTTTGTCCCTCGACGGTTTCCGTCGGAGGCGATTGGGCTGTGGCATCCAACTGGGAATCCGGGATCGTCCCACAGGTTGGTGACGAGGTGCTGATCGAAGATGCGGCCATAGTGACACTCACTAGTCTCTATTATTTGTCTGGGAAATAGTGAGGGAGAAGAACGGTGGGGGATTGATTCCGACCAGCACCCTCAGGAATCCATCGAGTATGGCCGCAAGCCGAGGAGCATCTCAGCTCGTTCGGTGAGCGGTGTCTCTGCGAATTCTTGATCTGTAAATTCGGCAAGGCTACTCCTCACGAGGGCGTAAACATCCTCGCGGCTCTGACTGGCATCGACATCGACACACCTGTTCTTGCTCTTGAAGATCTCAACTGTAGGCAGTGTCTGAGTCTTGAAGGTCTCGAACCTCAGCTTCATGCTCTCCACATCGTCCCTTTTCCGGTCCCCGGTCCTCCAAGAACGAACACCACGTTCGGCTTGGGACACGGTTCCCTCGGATCAAGGTGATGGAGCACCACCTTGGGAGCAGGGGCGACGCCCTTCTTATAAACGTGCCATTCTCTATCACTGGGCGGCATCTCCTCGTCGCTTGTAATGTCGTAGGCGAGGTGACCATCGAGACGGGAGATTCTCCAGGAACTGTAACTGTTCGAGTAGGAAAGAGCCGGGCTTCTGGCCGCTTTGCCATCGGCTCGATCCCAAGCCATTTTGCCATTCCAATAGCCAAGACTTGAGACGGTTCCTGATTCGGATTTGGTGGGGGGGCCATTGAAGGAACAAAGAGACCATCAACCTCAGGAAGACCACTTCCAGACACCTCAATAAAATAGGTGTTCGGCTTACTTACGTCTGTTTCGTCCATTAATTTTTCTTGTAGTGTTGCCCAAGCCCAACCCACTGACGATCCGCCATAGGCGGCACCAACCAGAAAAGGGGACCGAGCCTCCAACAATCGTGACAGTTTGAAGGAGGAGTGGACGATACGCGCGGCATCTTCGATTTGGGTTTCCTCGACCGTAGTCGCTTCATGATAAATTACCCGCCCCTTTCTGTATTCCTTGGCTTGGGGCGGGCGTGCTTGTCCATCCCCAAGAATTGAGGGGTTTTACTCGGTTGTGGGAGCTTCTGGGAATCGGTTTCGGGATGAGTGGACTTGAAATGGGTCTTCTGCTCTTCTCCCGACATGTCGACTTCTTCTACGAATCCTCTTTATGTCTGCGGTCCGATGGCTTCGGGGAAATCTGCGCTGGCGATCTCCCTGGCCAAGGAGTTGGGCGGGGAAATTGTGAATGGAGATGTCGCGCAGGCTTTTAAGGGGCTGAGTGTTTTGAGTGGAGTGCCGGCTGATTGGAAGCAGGCGGATGTGGCGCATCATCTTTATGGGACACTTGAACCGACGGAGGTTTGTGGGCCGGTGGCATATCATGCGTTGGCGATGCCGGTGATTGAGGCGATTCAGGAGCGGGGGAAGGTTCCGATTGTGGTGGGTGGCAGTGGGGTTTATTTGAACGCGTTGACGTATGGGCCGTCATCGATTCCGGAGCGGGATGATGCGCTGCGTGCCAAGTTTGAGGAGCGGAGTAGTGAAGATTTGGCAGAGGAGCTGAAGGGTCTCGATCCGGAGGGGGCGGCGGCGACTGACCTGAAGAATCGACGTTACCTGATTCGGGCCTTGGAGATTTGTTTGCTCTCGGGGCAGAAGATGTCGGTGTTGAAGGCGGCGCAGTCTCGGAAGTTTGCTGAGATTTCGAAGAATCTGCGGGGGCTTTATCTGTTGTGGAATAATGAGAATGCGAAGCAGCGGATTAGTTCACGGACGATGCATATTTTGGAGCATGGCGGAACTGAGGAGGTGGAGGCACTGCGTGCGACGGCTTCGGAGACGTGTCGGAAGACGATTGGCTTTTCAGAGGTTGAGGAGCATCTCGATAAGAAGTTGACCTTGAAGGAATGTCACAAGGGATTTCATACCAGCACGCGGAGGTTTGCGAAGCGTCAGCGGTCGTGGATGAAGAAGGAGGCCTGGTTGGAGGACGTAAAGTGTCCGTTTGCCTTTGATGCCAAGGTGGGTTCTTTTCGGGGGGAGTCCTGCTAGAGAACTTACCTGTCCCTTTCTGCATTGTTAGGCGGAATGCGCTACTCGCTATGGGCGCGATAAAATCGGCGCATGTCATTGCTGCTAGGAATTTGCTTTTGGGGGAGGCCCCTG
>JAPKDA010000139.1 GCA_028822695.1 Akkermansiaceae bacterium | reverse complement strand
CCTCTCCCCTCTCCTTCGACCTTCAACTTGGGACTTTCGACCCTCCCAAAAAATGACCAAAGCCGACCTCCTCCCCCGCATCATCGAGATCCTCGAGGAGCAACACGCCGTCATGCTCCACGCCTTGAAGGAATCGCGCGAGAACGCCTCGGGCGACGAAACCAAGTCCGAAGGTAAGTACGACACCCGTGCCACCGAAGCCGCCTACCTCGCCGGCGCCCAACAGGAACAAGCCGACAAGCTCGAAGAAGGCCTCCACTCCCTCCGCTCCTTCATCTTCCCAACCTTCGAACTCACCGCCGAAATCTCCCTCGGCGCCCTCGTCGAAACCGACCTCGACGGCGAGACCGAATTCTTCCTCCTCTCCCCCGCTGGCGGTGGCACCACCCTCGACTACCTCGGCTGCGAACTCACCCTCCTCTCCCCCGATGCCCCCCTCTTCCAACGCCTCGTCGGCCGCAAACCCGGCGACATGCTCGAAGACCCTCCCCTCCTCCTCCTGGGCGTGGAATAACAGCGGCGGCTTCCCCAACCGTGGCGTGACCGTCCCCGGTCACGGGCCTTCCCTCGACGGCCGCCCCGATCACCCGTCTTGCCTCTTCCCACTTCCTTCTCCACTCTGGCACAAGTGCACTTCTCCGTCCTCGACCTCTTCACCATCGGCGTCGGCCCCTCGTCGTCCCACACCGTCGGACCCATGCGGGCCGCCGCACGCTTTGTGGAGTCCTTAGGAGACCTTCCAGTCACCCGCCTCCGCTGCGACCTCTACGGCTCCCTTGCCGCCACTGGTAAGGGACACAGCACAGACACCGCCCTCCTCCTCGGCTTTCTCGGCCACCACCCGGAATCAGTGCCCGTTGCAGAAATCCAAACTCTACTCAACCAAATCCGCACCGGCGGCACTCTCACCCTCCCCAATGGGCGCACCATTCCCTTCAACGAAAAAGCCGATCTCGATTTCAAGCGCCTCAAACCCCTACCCCGCCACCCAAATGGCATGCACTTCCAAGCCCTGGATGAAAACGATACCGTTCTCCGCGAAGACATCATCTACTCCATGGGCGGAGGCTTCATCGCCTCCGAGCACGAGCTGGATCATCCACCCGCAAGCTCCGTGACAGAAATCCCCTTCCCCTACGACAGCGGAGCAGAACTCCTCGCCCACTGCGAAGCGACCGGCCAATCCATCGCCGAACTCACCCTCGCCAACGAAGCAGCATTCAGACCCGAGAACGAAACACGCGAACGCTTCGACGCGGTCTGGGCCGCCATGCAGGAATGCGTGAACAATGGATGCTCAAACGAAGGACTCCTTCCCGGCGGTCTCAAGATCAGCCGACGCGCCCACAAGCTTCATCAAAATCTCTGCAACCGCAACGAAGCCGCCCTCTCCGATCCGCTCGCCGTCCTCGACTGGGTCAACCTCTACGCGCTCGCCGTCAACGAAGAGAACGCCGCCGGTGGCCGCGTCGTCACCGCTCCCACCAACGGCGCGGCCGGGATCATCCCCGCCGTCCTTCACTACGCCACCCGATTTCGCCACTCCCCACACGGCCACCCAGTCCATCGCTTCCTCCTCACCGCCGGCGCCATCGCCACCCTCTACAAGAAGAACGCCTCCCTCTCAGGCGCTGATGTGGGATGCCAGGGAGAAGTGGGCGTGGCTTGCTCCATGGCCGCCGGGGCCCTCGTCGAATTTCTCGGAGGCACCCCCCAACAAGTCGAAAACGCCGCCGAGATCGGCATGGAGCACAACCTCGGACTCACCTGCGACCCCGTCGGAGGCCTCGTCCAAATCCCTTGCATCGAACGCAACGCCATGGGCTCGGTCAAAGCCATCAACGCCGCCCGCCTCGCCATGACCGGCGATGGCTCCCACTACATCTCCCTCGACAAAGTCATCCGCACCATGCTCGACACCGGCCGCGACATGAAATCCAAATACAAGGAAACCTCCCGCGGCGGCCTCGCCGTCAACGTTGTGGAGTGCTAATCTTGCGGCGGTTTCCAACTGCCACGCCGAACATCCCTCCCAAAGTGGTGCTGGTCTCCGCCCAGCAAAAGTCCGCCGGGCCTCCGCCCCGGCGTCCCCTTTTGGACTGCGGTGGCAGAACCCTGATAGAGGTGGCGACACCGCTTTCGCGCAGCCCTCCCGCTCCATCTCTCCCCCCGCGGCCCTCCAAGCTCACGCCACTAAGGTCCACCCCACCCTTCAGGCTTCATCTTTCCGTCTTCATCCTCCACCCTCCCCTCTCATGAAACTCCTCAGCCGCCTCCTCATCCTGCTCCTCTTCGGGGCAGCGATCGGCCTCGGCTGGGCCTACCGCTCGGACATCGTCGGATTCATCCGCGATAAATCCGGCACGGAAACCGAATCCACCACCACCCCGGATCTCACCGCCTACCTCACTCTCATCGAGGAACTCAACAACCACCGGCAGCGTCTTCGCAACGAATACCACACCGCCGAGACTCCCGAAGATCAACACGCCACCCTCCTCAGCGCCCGCGCGCTCCTCGAAGGGGCCCTCCCCACCCTCATGGAATGCTGGCTCGGCACCCCTTGGGACTTCAACGGCACTGCCCACCAACCCGGCGCCGACAAAGTCGCCTGCGGCTACTTCGTCTCCTCCGTCCTCCAGGACGCCGGCTTCAAACTCGAATGGGCCCCCCTCGCCCAACAACCCTCCCAAAACATCCTCGGCACCTTCCTCCCCGAGGAGGAAATGCACATCCGCGTCGACGCCGACTACGAACGCTTCGTCGACGAACTCCTCACCTTCGGCCCCGGCATCCACATCGTCGGCCTCGACAACCATGTCGCCTTCCTCATCGCCAACCCCGACGGCACCGTCCGCTTCATCCACTCCTCCGGCTCCAACCCCTGGTGCGTCGTCGTCGAAAACCGCGCCTCCGCCTACACGCTCCAAAATTCCCGCTACCGCGTCTTCGGAAACCTCACCGCCAACCGCGACCTCCTCATCGCCTGGCTGACGCAACGGCCATTTCCCACAAAAAAGTAGCGCAGGCTTCCAGCCAGCGAAAGATTCCGGACTTCCAGTCCGGCCCACCTACGCCTTCTTCAGCATCTTGCTGGCCCGCTTCTCCACAACTGCCGCAGTCTTCTCATCCTGCACCGCTTTCAAAAACTGCAGGTAGTTCGAAATCACCGTCACGTAGTCAGTCTTCGACTCCGAAACGTTCTTCTCATAAATCGCAACCGACTTCTCGAAATGCTCCCGCGCACCACTGAGCTGTGCGGTATCCGCCAGTGTCGCCGCCAGATTCGCATGCGATTGGCCGGTCTCCAGATGAGTGGCTCCCAACGACGCCTCGCGGGCCGCCAATGCCATCCGATGCATCTCCTGCGCCTGCTCGTGATGCCCCGCCTTCTGATAAAGCGCTCCAAGATTGTTACAAATCGCCGCGGTCTCCTCGTCGTCGCTTCCCAACTCGTCGTGACAAATCTTCAACGCATTCAAAAACAAGGTCTCGGCCCGATCAAAATTGTCCTGCTCCTCATAAAGGAACGCGAGATTGTTGCTCAAATCCGCAATGTCTAGATTCGCCGGGGGATCCAATCGTGAAAAATAATCGATCGACTCCTGGTAACAACGCATCGCCTCCACCGAATTCTCCTCCTGATCCCACAACACCGCCAGGCTCGCCGATAAACGACCACGCTCTTCCAGCGAATCGCCATTGTTCGCCAGCAACTCCAGCGCTTCCAGATAATCGCTCTTGGCCTTCTCCGATTCGCCAAGTTGACGAAAGAGATCTCCCTCTACTTCCAGAGACAAGGCCAGCTCGCCCGCATTATCAGGAGACCCATTATGAATCGCCCGGGCCTTGGACACTGCCATACTTGCGGTCTGCCGGGCCTCATCCCACTTTTCCACTTCGCAGAGCGACCGAACCCGGTCCCCCAACATGTGCAATAAATTAGCTGCTCCAGATTCCATGTAATTACAGTGTTACCGCAGTTCATTCTCCGACCGCGACCGCTGATTTGCAATAGAATTGCTAAATTCTTTCTCCCTCTCCGATGACGAAACTAGTTGGCACTTAGTAAATCCAAACAATTCTGCCGCGCCTTCGGAAGCCCCCCAAAAGCCCTTTCCAGAGCCGCCGCCGCATTCTGACCTTCCTGCGCCACCCCCAATAACCGGGCCATTTCCCGCTCATAATGAAGCATCATCTTCCGGCTCGCCTCCACCGTCTCCAAATGCCCCAGACCACGTCTCAACAAATCAAATAACTCCGGCTCCGGATGCTCCCGCTCCACCAGTTGCTCTAACAACTGCCCAAAATACGCCGCCAAGACGGTACTCGCATAGCGCTTCCGCAAACCCACCCGATAATCGCTCACCACCACCTCCCGCAAAATATGCAAGTCGCTCTTCCGACTCCGCACCCACTCCAACTCCGCCTGCACAAATAAATCCAGCTTCCCCGCAAACGCACTCTTCGCCCGCCGCGCCCCTTTCGCCACGGTCTTCAGCAAACCCGCCTCCTCCGTACACCACAACACGATCAGACTGGAATCCGTCAGTTTTGTGAGCCGAATAATGATTCCCTCCGCCTTCTCCATCGCGGCCAGTAGGAAACGACATCCCCACAAATCCGCAATCCCGAACCCTTCGCAAATCACCAAGCCGCTCCCACCCAACCCAGAAGCCATCCTCTACACCAATTTGGAATTCCTGATTACCAGCAAGTCCGATATATCTCCTCGCGTTCCCCATGAGCTCAAAAGGAATCTCCTCGACTGGCTCCACCGGCTGACTCTCTGCGGTCGTGGTCATTGCCTTCGTCGCCATTGCCACCTTCCTGATGTCCAAGCAGCTCAACGACGCCGTGAGCAGTGTCGCCGCCCAAGCCGCCAATTCCGGCATGGGGACCGAATTCCCCGGAGTCACCACCATCTACCCATTCGATTTCCGCAAGTTCGAAGCCCGACACATCAGCACCCGGCGCGTCGATCTCGACGACCATGCACGCCTAGCTCGTCATCCTCAAGGACGAGATGCTCATCCTCACCGTCACCGGCCACAACCAACACCCAAATCTCCTCACCCCCCA
>JAPKDA010000003.1 GCA_028822695.1 Akkermansiaceae bacterium | reverse complement strand
AGCTGCGGAGATCGCCCCAGCCCTGATCGTCACTGAGGAAGACGACGATGTTGGGAGACGGAGCTGCTGAGCCCAGAGCCCAGAACCCGGAGCCCAGAATGAGGAGCGAGGAGAGAATAGGGCGAAAGACAAAGGGGTGCATGACGGTCCCGGCCTCCTAATCTTTCGCTCCTTTTCCCAGCATTTCAAAGACACTCCTTATACCAATGAACATAATGAGTTGGTATTAGAGCAGGAATGCATCCGGTCGGAGGCCGAAATGTTTGCCGAGGCGAACGGCATGGGCGGCGGTGATCCGGCGTTCGCAGCGCAGGATCATCGGTCCGAGTGGGAGGGATTTTCCGAGGAGGCGTGATAGGTCCGCACCGGAAAGCCCATGCTCTTTGAGGAGATGTTCCAGGAGGGCCAAGGCCTTGAGCTTGGACACGGGGACAATGTCTCGTTCGTGCTTTTCGATGAGGTCGCAAAGCAGATCGAAATAGTCATTCTGATCCACGCTCATCCGGTCTTCGAAGCCCGCGAAGACGTCAGCGATTTCTACCGTATTCCGATAGCTGACCTTGTCGTGAATGGGGCGGGGAGGGAACACGCGGCAAAGCCCCGAATAGTCCTTGGGCATGGTGGAGAAGCTGTGGCTGTCTTTTGTCTTCATAGGTCCTTTTTCCACTTGTTTTTGTCGTATTCAGCGTGTGTCAGGAAACGCAGAGTGTAGAGGCGCTGTTTGTCGTAATGGATCGCAGTGATGAGACGGAAGTCGTTGCCGCAGACATTGAAGATCGTAACGCTCCTTCCGCTATCGACCTTTACCGGATCGGCTGAAGGATAGGTTTTGCGAACGTCTTCGATACTTCTCCATTCCGCAGCTTTGACGATGGTCCGCCAAACTTCGAGCCACTTGCCGGCTTTTGAGTTCGGTCGGGCCGCTTCCTTGAGAAACTGTTCCTTAATGACTCGCAACCGATACAAAATGTATCGGTTCTTCCCAGGTGTCAACCCGTAAAATGAATCGATGGCGTGTGAATCGAGTCAAAGAGGCTTCTCAGAAGGCCTGTCCATACCAAGCATCCTTGTTTTCGGGACCGACCCCTTGCCGAGGACTTGGGTTGATCGGAATTTTGAAAGCTAATTACGGATACAAAAAAACACCACGTATCTTCGCAGAGGTCGCGGTGTTGGTGATTTAATATTTTGAACCAAGTTTACTTGCGGCGACGGAAAATCAGAGCTAGTCCGCCAAGGCCGAGAAGAGCGGTGCTTGAAGGCTCGGGAACGGTTTCCACAATGTAACCCCCTACCCATCCTGAGCCATTTGCACCAGATAGAGAATCCAGAGTGAGCGTCAGATCGGCAGATGCATCAGTCGTCGAAAACTGCATCGTAAAAACATCTTGCGGTCCGCCGAGAAAATGGGAACGGCCAAGCGGATCACCGGCCATGCCTTTGCCATGGAAGGGGATGAATTGCTCGCTGAGGCGAGGAGGGATTCTAGACGACGGCGGGACGCAGTCGCTCCCCTGGGGGAGAGTTGAAGCGCAATCAGTATTAGTGTAGCGGTTTGTTCAGGGGTGGGGCCGGGGATTGCCGGGTGGTGAGTAATTGGGGAGAAAGAGGTGCTGTCCTGGGAGAGTAGAAGAGGGGTCTTTACCATGAAAATCCCGACAATCCTCCTCGCTCTCTTGTCATCTACTCTGCTCGGTGCGGAGCGGCCGAATGTGTTGTTGATCTCGGTCGATGACCTGAACGACTGGGTAGGTTGTCTGGGTGGGCATCCGCAGGCGAAGACTCCGAACATGGATGCCCTGGCAAAACGGGGGGTGCTGTTCGCGAATGCGCATTGTCAGTCGCCGGTCTGTAATCCTTCCCGGGCCAGTTTGATGACCTCGTTGTATCCGGAGACCAGCGGGATTTATTTTCTCAATTCAGACATCGGGAAGTCGCCGGTGGCGGCCAAGTCACTGACCATGCCGGAGCGATTCGAGAAGGAGGGATACTATGTGACGGCGGGGGGGAAGCTCTTCCACTCGAGAGATAATGCCAAATACTTCAAGAACTACGCGGGGACGATGGGGGGCTTTGGTCCGATTCCGAAGGAAAAGATCAGTCAGAAGCATGGGCACAAGCTCTGGGATTGGGGTGCGTATCCCGAGACGGATGAGGAGATGCCGGATCACAAGGTTGCGGATTGGGCGGTGAAGGAGTTGGGGAAGATGGAAGAGGGTAAGCCGTTCTTTTTGGGGGTGGGATTCTTTCGTCCGCACGTGCCGATGTATGCCCCCAAGAAGTGGTTCGACATGCATCCTCTGGAGAAAATTGTGTTGCCCGAGGTGAAGGAAGGCGATCTGAAGGATATTTCGGACTACGCGATCGACATCACGCGGTTGGAGCATGTCGCGCCGACCCATGAGTGGTTGGCGGGGGCCGGGGAGTGGGAACACGCCGTGCAGTCGTATCTGGCGTCGGTGACGTTTGCGGATCATTGCGTGGGGCGAGTGCTCAAGGCGCTGGATGAGAGCCCGCATCGCGACAACACGGTCATCGTGCTGTTTTCGGATCATGGGTTTCACCTCGGAGAGAAAGATCGTTGGGCGAAGCGGTCGTTGTGGGAAGACGGGACGCGGGTGCCGATCATTGTGGTCAAGCCTGGGGCTGAGGGTGGAACGGTTTGCGTCAAGCCTGCGGAGCTCATTGATATTTATCCGACCTTGCTGGAACTGATCGGTGCGAAGGCGGATCCCCGGCATGAGGGGAATTCGTTACGGCCCTTGGTGGAAGATGTGACTGCCGAGTGGCCGCATTTGGCACGGACGAGCTTTGGTCCGGAGAACGTGGCGTTGAGGTCGGAGCGCTATCGTTACATTCGGTATGTTGATGGCTCGGAGGAACTCTACGATCATCAGACGGATCCGAACGAATGGAATAATCTCGCCAAGGATTCGAAGATGAAGGCGGTTCTCGAGCAGCATCGGGCGCAATTGCCGAAGAAGTATGCGGAAGCGTTGGGGGAGCGGTCGACCGGGCACCAATCGTATGCGGCTTCGGCGGAGCTGTTGAAGGGCAAGGAGTGATGATGATGGGGCAGCAAAGAAGCCGTTATCTCGAACTCTTCGCGGCCTTGGGATGGCGGGCGAGAATGGAGCTGAGCTTCTTGACCACCCCAGGGTTGGTCTTGGCGATGTTCTTCGTTTCGACCTGTCCGTTCGCGTAGTCGTAGAGTTCGTAGACGGGTTGAGCCTCTGGTTTTCCGATCGGGCGCCAGTCGACGAGGCGGTAGCGACCGGTGCGGATGGCGCGGCCGAGTTTGCCGTTGCGGGGGAAGCAATGGTAGGCGTGGTCGCGGACGCGGGAGGTGGGATCCTTGAGGACGGGGACGAGGCTGGTTCCGTCGATGGGTTGGGGGCCGGTCGGGGCGGGTAGGCCGGCGAGTTCGACGAGGGTTGGGAAGATGTCCACGGTTTCGGCGAGTTGCCGGGTGGAGGTGCCCGGTTTGGTGACTCCAGGTGCGGCGATGACGATGGGGATGCGGGAGGCCATCTCGTAGTTGACGTGTTTGGTCCAAATGCCGAGTTCGCCGAGATGGAATCCGTGATCGCCCCAAAGGACGATGATGGTGTTGTCGGCGAGTCCGAGGCGGTCGACGGCGGTGAGGACCTTCCCGATCTGGGTGTCAGTGTAGCTTGTGGACGCGTAGTAGCCGTGGATGAGCTTACGGGCGAGGGTGTCGTTGATGTCGCCTTTGACGGGCACGGGCTTGTATGCGGAGATCTCGCCGGTAGCGCCCCTTTTGACGGCCCACGGCGGGGCGTCTTCCGGTGGTGAGTCGATCTTGGCGAGGGGGAGTTTGGCCGGATCGTAGAGGTCCCAGTATTTCTTCGGTGCGCAAAAAGGGAGGTGGGGTCGGGCGAAGCCAGCGGCGATGAAGAATGGTTGGTCGCGGTCTTTTGCTGCGGTGAGGCGCTTGATGGTTTCGGCGGCGACTCGTCCATCCGCGTAGGCTTCATCGTCCACGTCAGGTGCTTCGAAGGCTGCGCCGCGGGGGCGAAGGTTTCCTTTGGAGTCGCGGCTGCCCTGGTTGGTGAAGAGTCCTTCCTCGCGAGTCAGTTGGCCTCCGTCGGTGCTTTCGGGGAGTTTGTATTCGACCACCAGTTCCTTGAAGTGGGGGACGGAGAACGAAGAAGGGTCTCCGTGATTCCCGTGGCCGATGTGGAAGATCTTGCCAAGCGACTCGGTGTGGTAGCCGTGCTTTGCGAAGTATTGCGGCATAGTCACCGCGGTGGGGAAGGATTTGCGCAGATCGCTGCCGAGACCATAGAGGCCGCTGGATGTGGACCGCGATCCGAGCATCATGTTGAAGCGCGATGGAGCGCAGACGGCTTGATTGCAATAGGCGGCATCGAATCGAATCCCGCGATTGGTGAGCTTGTCGAGGTGCGGGGTGACTGCAATCTTGTCGCCGAAGGCACCGATGGCGGGTTTGAGATCGTCGACGAGGATGAGGAGGACGTTCGGACGCTTCGCCTGAAGACAGGTGGCGCTGATGATGAGGAGTAGGAGCAGTCGATGCATGGTCTGGTGGGGTTGTTCTAAATCACGCCGAGTTCGGATCCCACCTTGGCAAACACTTCGGCGGCGCGGTCGAGGTGGTCACGGGTATGGGCCGCGGAGACCTGGGTTCTGATCCGGGCGGTGTCTTTCGGAACCACCGGAAAGAAGAAGCCGATGGCATAGACGCCGTTTTTGATCAGTTTGTTGGAGAACTCCTGGGCGACTTTGGCATCGCCGAGCATGACCGGAGCGATGGGGTGGTCGTCGCCATTGATCGTGAATCCGGTTTGGGTCATCACCTTTCGGAAGTAAGTGGTGTTCTCCTTGAGGCGGTCGGCGAGTTCGGTGGATTGAGTCAGGAGTTCGAAGACCTTGATGGAGGCGGCCGCGACGACGGGGGCGATGCTGTTTGAGAAGAGGTAGGGGCGGGAGCGTTGGCGTAGGAGTTCGATGAATTCCTTCTTTCCGGAGGTGTATCCCCCGGTGCCGCCGCCGAGGGCTTTGCCAAGGGTGCCGGTGGTGAGGTCGATGTTGCCGAAGAGACCACAGTGCTCATGGGTGCCGCGTCCCCGTGCTCCGAGAAAGCCGGTGGAGTGGCAGTCGTCAAAGTGAACAAGGGCGTCATAGCGTTCCGCGAGGGCGTGGATGCCGGCGAGATCGGCAATGACGCCTTCCATTGAGAAGACGCCGTCGGAGGTGATCAGCTTGTTTCTCGCCCCGGCCGCGTCTGCCGCCTGCAATTGGGCTTCGAGGTCGGCGAGGTTGTTGTTTTTGTAGCGAAAGCGCTTCGCCTTGCAGAGGCGGATGCCGTCGATGATGGAGGCGTGGTTCAGGGAGTCCGAAATGATGGCGTCCTCCGCAGTCAGCAGTACTTCGAAGAGGCCGCCGTTCGCATCGAAGCAGGAGGGATAGAGGATGGTATCCTCGGTTCCGAGAAATTCGCTGATGGTCTCCTCGAGTTGGCGATGGAGAGACTGGGTTCCGCAGATGAAGCGGACCGAAGCCATGCCGTATCCCCACCGGTCGAGCGCAACACGTGCCGCTTCGACCACCTCGGGATGGTTCGCGAGGCCAAGGTAGTTGTTGGCGCAGAAGTTGATGCACTCCTTGCCATCGCTGAGTCGAACGACGGCGTCCTGGGGGGAGTCAATGAGACGCTCATTTTTGTAGAGGCCGGCGGAGCTGATGCCGTCGAGGGTCGATTGGATTTTCCTCAGGTATGAAGGTGTAATCATGGGGAGTAATGTTTGGTTTCAGGACCAGTTGAGAATCACCTTTCCCGATTCACCGGAACGCATTGTGTCGAAGGCTGCTTGAAATTTGTTCGGGTCAAAATGGTGGGGAATGATCGGGCAGGTGTCGAGTCCGGTGCGGATCATGCTGCTCATTTTATATCAGGTGATGAACATTTTTCGGCCGTAGATTCCCTTCAGGACGAGGCCCTTAAAAATGACCTTGTTCCAGTCGATGGGGACACGGTATTAGAAATGGACGAGGCCTTGGGGTCTGGCAGATTGTGGCGGATTCGCGGTCCGGGCGGCGGCCCCGGGAGGGGGTGCGGTGGGGTAGGGAGGACTGGGTTCAGTCCTCAGGGTGGATGAGTGTGAAGGACAGGTTAAAGGGTCGAAAGACCAAAAGATTGTTGGTTGCGGACGAAGGGGGCCACGACGCCAACGGGCATTGGTGGTGGTGGGGCGAAGGTGTTTTTCGCCGCAGGCGGTGAGCAGGAGGGAGCTGAGGAGAATGACTTGGAGGGACCCGAGGTGTTACGGTTTGTCGTTGAGGACGGGTTGCTTGGGCATCTTGGTGCCGCCGCCGAGGGAGCGGTAGAGGGAGACGTGGTTGATGGCGAATTGGCCGGAGCTGGCGGCGGCGCTGTCTTCGCGGTCGAAGACGGTGCGCTGGGCATCGAGGACGTTTTGGAAGTCGACGAGGCCTTCGGTGTAGTTGTCTACGATGAGAGAGGCCGTTTCCTTGGCCGAAGTGACGGACTTGTCGAGGAACTGGTTGCGGCGTTTTTCGTATTTGATGGAGGCGAGGGAGGACTCGACCTCAGCGACAGCCTGGAGGACGGTTTTTTCGTAGTTGGCGAGTGCTTGGCGGGTGCGGGATTCCTCAACCTTGATCGACTCGCGGATTCTGCCGCCTTCGAAGATGCGCCATTGGAAGGAGGGACCGAAAGAATAGGCGCGGGAGTCGGTGTCGACGAGGTTGCCGGAGCTGGTGGACTGAAGGGAGAAGGTGCCGGAGAGGCCGAATTTAGGATAGAGTTCCGCTTGGGCGACGCCGATGGAAGCGGTCTGCGCGGCGAGGGTTCGTTCGGCGGCACGGATGTCGGGGCGGGAGCGGAGGAGGTTGGCGGGCAGACCGATGGAGAGGCTCTCTCGCGGGGTGGGGATTTTTGTGCTGCCACGGAGCATGCCTCCGATGCTGCCGGGGTAGCGACCGACGAGGACGGCGAGATTGTTGAGGGTGGCGGAGAGGCCGCCTTGAAGTTGGGGAATGAGTGCCTGGGAGGTCGCGAGGTTGGTTTCGGCCTGACTGACGTCGATTTGTGGAGCGAGTCCGGCCGTCTTGCGGTCTTTGGTGATCTGCACCGATTTTTTCTGTGCGGCAATGTTGGACTGAGCGAGGGAGATGCGTCGTTGGAGGGTGCGGTAGCTGATGTAGTTTGAGGCGACATCGGCGTAGATGATCACCATCGTGTCGTGGTAGACCTCCTGGGTGGCTTCGAGGCTGGCGGAGGACGCTTCGACGGATCGGCGGAGGCCACCGACGAAATCGGTTTCCCAACCGGAACTCAGGCCGGTGTCATAGATGTTGATGGGATTGGGTGGCACGAAGGGAAGGGATTCGCTGGAGCGGTTGCGGCTCACTCCTCCGCCAGCGCCGAGGGTGGGGAAGAGTGCCCCGCGGGAGATGCCGCGCTGGGCTCTGGCTTCCTCAACGCGTTCGGCGGCGATGGCGAGGTCGCGGTTCTGGCTTTCCGCAAGGGAGATGAGCTTGTTGAGGGTGGGATCGTTGAACTTCCGCCACCAGGCCTCGATGTCGGGGGTTGAGGTGTCCATGTTGGCCTGCAGACCGGTATTCCAGAAGTCAGGGACGGGATTGTCCGGAGTGGAGTAGTTCGGGCCGACCGGGGCACAGGACGGAATACCCAGCAGAGGAAGAAGAATACAGGTCAGTGCGCGCTTCACCACGGCAGGATGGCGAGTTGGGAGGGGCGATGCAAGGACAGCTTACGAACACCGACGGTGTCCAAGCACATTTGTGGGTAAAGGGCAGGGCTTGCCCGGTGGTGGCGGGGCGGGGGTATTCCTGCCAGGCCTTGTCGGCGGGGAGGCTTTCTCCCCATTCGGTGAGCATGGAGTCGGCGGCGGGTTCCCATGCGTGGAGGCTGGAGGCGAGGAATCAGTTTGAGAGGGTTCATGCTGGTTGTTGAGTAGAAGAGTTTCGTTGGTGGAGAGAGTTGCGCGACAAGCGGGGTGTTGGGGTCTCGAGGGATGTGTTGGCCGATAATTTAGTATTCGTAGGAATGGGGAGCTTACCAGGTGAATTGGCAAACCTTGGTTTGTCGGCCGGTCCTTCCGGGTTTGAGGAAGCGAAGAGGGAAGGGGGGGTGATTCGGGGGGCGACCGTCCCCGACCTTAGATCATCAAAGCAGAGCCAATCTGGATCGCGAGCAGCCTGAATGAATTCAACGAAATCGCTCTTAACTGAGCGCCATTCGGCACTGTCCGCATTGGGAAAGAGCGGACGTGGCTTGGGGGGCAAGCGTAATGAAGAGTTGCCAAAGTGGTGAGGACGTTCCTGAATAGGACATGCCGAATTCATGGACCGGAACGGGGAATCCCTACACACGTAACGAAGTGCTTGAGCGCCTGCACGACACTCTCGGAAAAGGGGAGTCGATCATCGCAGCTGGAGCAGGGACGGGGATCAGTGCCAAGTTTCTTGAGAAGGGTGGTGCGGATTTGATTATCATTTATAACTCCGGACGTTTTCGCATGGCTGGTCACGGATCGACAGCGGGCTTGATGGCCTACGGCGATGCAAACGCGGTGGCGATGGAGATCGGCGAATACGAAGTGCTTCCCGTGGTGCAGGAGGTGCCGGTGATTTGTGGAGTGCATGCGACCGACCCCCGGCGCCGGATGTGGCATTGGCTGCAGCAAGTGAAGGCGATGGGATTCAGTGGAGTGAACAACTTTCCAACCCATTGTATTGTGGACGGGCAGTTCCGTCAGATTTTGGAGGAGACGGGGATGAGTGTGCAGAAGGAATTTGAGATGGTTGCCTTGGCGCGGAAGATGGACATGTTTTCGGTGGTCTATGTGGCTTCCCCGGACGAGGCGAAGGCGATGGCGGAGAGTGGAGCAGATGTGATCATTGCCCATGTCGGGACCACGGTGGGTGGTTCGATCGGCGTGACTGGCGCGGCGATCTCGATCGAGGATGCGGCGAAGAAGACGCAGGCGATCATTGATGCCGGAAATTCGGTGCGTAAGGACTTGATCTACCTGAGTCACGGAGGTCCGATCTCCAGTCCGGAGGATGCGGCTTACATCAACGAGCACACCGACACAGTGGGATTTGTGGGGGCATCCAGCCTCGAGCGGATGGCGGTGGAAGAGTCGCTGACTAATTTGACGCGGGAGTTCAAATCGATTCCGGTGAAGAGAATTTCCGCAGGAGCAATCAGCTGATGGCAACGATCGCGGTCATCGGAACCTTGGATTCGAAAGGGCATGAGCATGCCTTCGTGGCGGATTGTATCAGGGAGCAGGGGCATACGCCGCTCTTGGTTGACGTGGGGACGCTTGGCGCTTCCCAGGTGGAGGCTGACGTGAAGCGTGAGGAGGTTTTGGCGGCTGCGGGAATGGTGTTGCCGACGGTGGAGGATCGGGGCGAACGAGTGGGAGTGATGGCTCTGGCCTTGCCGGTGTTTTTGGAGCGGGCGGCGAAGGGAGGGCGGATCGATGGAGTGATTTCGTTGGGGGGCGGCGGAGGCACGGCAATTGCGACGGCGGGGATGCGGGCTTTGCCGATCGGGTTTCCGAAGCTGATGGTGAGTACTCTGGCGAGTGGAAACACGGCGCACTATGTGGGGACGAAGGACATCGTGATGTTTCCGAGCATTGTGGATGTGGCGGGGTTGAATCAGGTGTCGAAGACAATTTTCGCGAGGGCGGCGGGTGCGATCTGTGGGATGGTGGCGGCGAAGACGGGGGACGAGGGAGGTAAGCCGATCATCGTGGCGAGCATGTTTGGTAATACGACGGAGTGTGTGGACGCTGCCCGGGAATCCTTGGAAGCGGAGGGGTATGAGGTTCTTGTGTTCCATGCTACTGGAACCGGAGGACGGACGATGGAGTCCTTGATTGAGAGCGGGATGGTGAAGGGAGTTTTTGATGTGACCACGACCGAGTGGGCCGATGAGCTATGCGGAGGAACTTTGTCCGCGGGACCGACGCGCTTGGAAGCGGCCGGGAAGATGGGGATTCCGACGGTGGTGGCGCCGGGGTGTCTGGATATGGTGAACTTCGGGGAGCGGGGGTCTGTGCCCGCTGAGTTCGAGGGGCGGAATTTTTACATTCACAATCCGCAGGTGACCTTGATGCGGACCAATGCGGAGGAGTCGACGAAGTTGGGGAGCGTGTTGGCGGAGAAAGTGAATGCCTACACTGGCCCGGTGGCGGTGTTGTTGCCTTTGAAGGCGATCAGTATCATCAGTGCGGAGGGACAGGCGTTTTACGATGCTGAGGCGGACGCGGCATTGTTCGAGGCGATTCGCTCGGGGTTGCGTGAGGATGTTCAGTTGGTTGAGGTGGATGCGGCGATTAATGATGCGGAGTTTTCTACGGCTTGTGTGAAGGCGTTGTTGGGGTTGTTGAAGTAGGGAGCCAGGTGGGGGATTGGTGGCTGAGGGGAAGGGATTTTATCGCGGAACAACTGCGTTGTTTCGGTGGGGTGACGGATGTGGAGGGGAGGCGGTTGGGTGAGGGAAAGGCGGTGGATGGTGCAGACGGAAGTGCGTCCGTTATGGGGGAGGTGTCCGCCCTCAACCTCATCAACAGGTCATGTGAAGGGGTGCCCTTGATGGACTTGGTGCGGAAAAGTATCAGGTCCAAAGTAGAGGAAAACCAAGCAGGACCAGAAATGAATATATAATTAGGCACTACATCGGGCTCTGGGAATGTCCAACCGTTGATTACCAATGGGTTAAAAGAATTTCGCCGCGTAACCTCCACGATTTTGGCGAAATTTTGCAGGAAAATGCGAAACTTGGGCTAGAGCTCGCGGAGCTTCTGCTTTGCGGAGGTGGAGTGTTTCTTGGGGTGGGGTTTGCGTTGACGGGAGGCGGCGGCGGATTTAACTCATCTACAGAACGATGGACCTGACTAGAACTGCGTATGGGACTTGGAGCGGTGGACGCTTCATGCACTTTGGGGAAATGCTGGATGAGGAGCGTTATAAGGCGTGTATCCGTCTGGCTTACGAGAGCGGGGTGCGGACCTTTGTGACGGCTGACGTTTACGGTCAAGGGAAGGCTGATGAGGCCTTGGGAGAGGCTTTGGAGGGCTACCCACGGGACAGCTACTGTTTGGTGGGGACGATCGGGCATGATTTCTATGAGGGCACGCGGAACGGGAGCGCGGGGTATCCGCGATTCACGGATTCTGAGCTGCGGACGCCGGCGGAGTATCGGAGCTTTCTGCGGATGGCCTGTGAGCGGTCGCTGAAGTCTTGCCGGACGGACCACTTTGATCTGTTGATGCTACACAATCCGGATGAGGCGGGATTCATCAAGGAGGAGGTCTGGGCGGGGATGTCCGCGCTGAAGGAAGAGGGGATGATCGAGAAGATCGGCATGGCTCCCGGACCGGCGAACGGCTTCACCTTGGACATCATTCGGTGTTTTGAGCTCTTTGGAGAGGTGATCGATTGGGCGATGATAATTTTGAATCCGCTGGAGCCTTGGCCGGGTCAGCATGTCTTGCCAGCCGCGAAGAAGCACGGGGTGGATATTTTGACCCGGGTGGTGGACTACGGCGGGATTTTCCATGATGACCTCAAGCCGGGGCATGAGTTCCGACCGGGCGACCACCGGTCCTACCGTCCAGAGGGCTGGGTGGAGGGTGGCAATGAGCGGATGGAGAAGATGCGCCACGTTGCGGATGCCCATGGGCTCTCGATGATTCACTTTGCCTCGATCTGGAACCTCTCGCAGGCGCCGGTGAAGAGTGTGGTGCCGACCTTCATTCAGGAGGCCGGGGACGATGCCCGGTTGATCGAGGACAAGATCCGGGCGTATGCGACTTTGCCGGAGGTGACCTTGAGCCA
The DNA here is from genome assembly GCA_028822695.1 of Akkermansiaceae bacterium. Classification (GTDB taxonomy): domain Bacteria; phylum Verrucomicrobiota; class Verrucomicrobiia; order Verrucomicrobiales; family Akkermansiaceae; genus JAPKDA01. Next base: position 46,617 of record JAPKDA010000003.1, on the reverse strand, counting down.
AGAAGAGATCGATGCCGTGCGTGCGATCGGTGACAACACCGGGTGTATGACTCTGAAAGGGGCCAGCAAGCGTCATGAGGTGAGCGAACGTCCAGACGAATGGCCGATGCGGCCTGAGTTGGTGGAGTTGGCGGAGCGCTATGGTCTGGGGACTGAGTGGTAAGACAACTCGCGAATGTGAATAACAGAACTTTGACGCAGGCGCAGCTGGGCTCCAGAGTGCTGCAATGGTCATGAAGTGTCCCCGCTGCGTTCAACGGGTACACCGGGCGGCAGATCTCTGCCCTCACTGTGGATTTGAGATCCGTGAGGCGGATCGGGCTTTTGGGGCGCAGGAGGTGCGGTTGAAGTGTCTGACTGATGCGGCGGGAGTGCTGCGGAAGCGTGAGCGGGAGACGGCGCGGAAGATGTTGGAGGAGTTTCAGCGGAAGTTCCCGCAGTTGTTTTTCGCGGTGTATTTCGGGACCTTTCGGGAATTGCCGAGTTTGCGGCAGTTTGGGTTTTGGTTGTTGAACCGGGGGGCCTTCGAGGATGTTGAGGTGAGCCGTCCGAATCAGTGCGGGGTGTTGCTGAGCGTGGATGTGGGCGGGAAGTCGGCGGGGATTAGCTTTGGCTACAACCTTCAGCCGTTTTTGACGGAGGACACAACATTTCGGGCGCTGTCGGCAGCGCATCCCTACTTTTTGCAGGAACAGTATCTGAAGGCGATGGAGGTTGTGGTGGATCGCTTGAGCAAGACGCTGCGACGTCAGGCGAAGCGGGCGCGGCGGGATCCGGAATTGTTCACGCCGGATGACATCGTGAGTGAGGATGGGAAGGGGGAGATGTTGGAGAGGATCAGGGCAAACCATCGGACGAAGTTGCCAAAGCTGTGATGAAGAGGTGGTTGATGTGGTTTGGCGTGGTGCTCCTCTCGTTGGGGGTGATGGCGCAGGAAGAGGCGGCTCCAGTGGAGGAGGCGGTGAAGGAGTCTGAAGAAAAGCCCGAAGAATCCGCCGAGGAAGAGAAGAGCGAGGAGGAAAAAGAGGATGAGATTCTTGAATGGCCGACTTTGCCGGAGTGGTCCGAGGGGGATCTTGAGAAGCTGAAGACGGGCGAGATTGTTCCGGGGCGGGAGTTGCTGAAGGAGTTGACGGGGGAACTGACCTTGCCGCCGCTGCCGGAGACACCGGAGGAAGAACTGCCGCCGGAACCGGATCCAGAGGAGGAGGTGGTGGAGGTTGATCCGACGGTGATTGAGGAGCAGTTTCTGGAGCCGTATTTCGGGCGGACGCCGGCGAGTTTCCTGATCGATCCTCAGGAGACGTTGGCGAGGCAGGAGTATCGGGACCGGGAGAGTTTCCTCGCCCATCACGCCGGGGACTCCGAGGTGAACCTTTACGTGTATCTGTTCGACGCCGAGCAGCAGTTGCCTGAAGGGGCCACGATCGAGACGGTATTTGACGAGCACCATGCCCGGAGTGGGCCGACCGCGGTGGTCTTTTACTTTCTGGGCCGGCCGGAGCGGAGTCTGATCGCGTTGAGCGAGAGCATTCGGACGGTGGTTTCCCAAGAAGATCGGGAGCGGGCCCTGCGGGTCTCCATCCAGGAGGCCTATGAGAAGAGTGATCCGTCTCATCAGTTGGAAAACTTTTCGGTGGAGCTGTCGATCCGGCTTTATTGGTTCGAGAAGGCGATGGCGATTCCGGGTGGGGTGGAGCCGGAGGAGGATGAGGCCCTGACGGCGAACGAAACCTTACCTCCGATCACCTTGCCGATGCCGGAGAGCGAAGCGTTGAAGTTACTGACGAAGTCGCTTTGGGCAGTGATCGTAGTGGTCTTTACCGTGGTGATTACGTGGGTGGGGCGATTGATTGCGAGGCGACGATTGCGGCATGTGTTTCCGGAGGTGGAGATCGAGCCCATGTTGGGGGCGCCGCATGCGGCGGGAGTGGGTGCGGTGGTTTCGTTTTCGAGTTCTCAGCTTCCGCCATCACAGCAGCGGGATCAGGTGCCGGATTACTTGCAGCGGATGTGATGGAAGAATGGGAGCAGTTTTACCAAGAGGGGGTGCCTCCGTGGGATCATCGCGAAGCATCACCGCCGTTGCGGCAGGTATTGGAGGAGTGGCCGCGGGAGTGGTGGGGCGAAGGCGCGGTGCTCGTGCCAGGGTGTGGTCGTGGGCATGATGTGGCCTTGCTTGCGGAGCATGGGATCAAGGCGGTGGGACTGGACCTGTCGCCGACGGCGCTTGGGCAGGCGCGGGGGCTTTATGGCGAGGGGGAGGATCGGGTGTGGGTGGAAGGCGATCTCTTTGATTCGGAATTGGCGGAGCGGGTGCAGGTGGGGGCAGTTTGGGAGCATACTTGCTTCTGTGCGATCGATCCTGCGCAGCGATCGGACTACGTCGCGGCGATGGCCTCGCTGTTGTCGCCGGGGAGTCGATTAATCGGGGTGTTTTACCTCACGCCCGATGCCGAGACTGGTCCGCCCCATGCGGCGACGCGGGAGGAGATTGAAGAAGTGTTTGGACCGTTTTTTGAGCGTGGGCGGGAGGAAGTTCCGCATCGGTCCTATCCGACGAGAGTGGGGGCGGAGTGGTTGGTGGAGTTCCTTAGAAATTCTTGATGGTTAATCGTTACTACCTTGATTGTTCTTGCCAAGTTTTGGGCGCTGGCAATGATTTAAGGCAATCCCCCTGGGGGGATGGACAGTCCAATTGGGTGTTGGCATCGGGTGATGGGGGTTTCCCATGCCGTTTTCCACCTGTTGGGCTGTCTTTTTTTGTGTTGGCCCGGCCTTGTTCGTTGAAATAAGGGATGGGAGGGCTAGCCTTTCGCGTTATTGAAAGTATGGCAATGAAGACCGAGGCGGAGATGCTCAAGTATCGCAACTTCGGTAAGAAGTCGTTCAACGACAAACTTTCCGAGCTGGGGCTCAGCCTTGGAATGACCTTCGATCCGGCCCTCCTTGTGATCAAGGAGGGCCTTTTCCGTGTCTACTCGGCAATACCTGCTCCAAAGCCCCTCTGCGACCTTGCGTTGCGGGAGCCGCTGTAGCTGGTTGACCGAGCTATGGCGGGCAGGCTCATCGGGACAAGCCCGGTGGTGGCGGGGAGGGTGAGCGAGGGCTCCAGGTGAGTTACGGCGTCTTCTTCAATGCGGTGTATTCACGCTTGAGCGCATTCCTGTGCCTTTGGATTTCTTACTCATGATGTGCTAATAAAAATCCGCACAGTTGATTAAAAGGACAAGTTTATCGTAGTCGGGATATAACTTCGGGAGAAAGTCATCCATATTTGCTGCTCTCATTCCTCCAATCAAGGGCCTCAAGCGACGGTGTCCAGGAGCTCGGCGAGTTGGCCGAAGTTGGTGATGAAGGCGGAGGCCTTTTCTTTGACGGCGGGGCGGGGAGTAAAGCCACCGAAGCCCACGAAGATATCCACGATCGGTTGGGTCTCCAGATCGGAAACGCCATCTCCGACCATGGCAGTGGACGCTGGATTTCGTTCAGCTTTGATGTTCTGGATGATATCAGGCTTTCCTCCGTTTCGAGCCGTCGGGGCATTGAGGTCGAATCCGGCGTAATTTCCGTCCTCGGTGAAGTGGAGGGGGACGGCGTGGATCTCCTCGATGCCGAGAAACTTGGCGAAGGGTTCGATGGGGGAGGTGAAGCCGCCGGAGATGATGATCGGGGTCCAGCCGGCGTTCCTGGCGGCAGCGAGGGCGCCCTGGGTGCCGGGGGCGATGTGCTGGATGTAGAGCTCGCCGACTTTGGCGCAGTGGTGGCGTGTTGGTTTGATGAGGTCGAGGCGGCGGGAGAAGATCTCATCGATGGGCACCTCGCCGTTCATGGCGGCATTGGTGAGGGCAACGACTTCGGCTTCCACCTCCGGTCCGCGGAGGGCGGCGAGTTCATCGATGCCTTCGATGGCAGAGAGGGTGGAGTCGCAGTCGAGGAAGAGGAGCTTCATGAGTGCAGGGAAATAGTGATGGGGGTGCCGAGGGGGCTGCGGTCGTAGAGATCGATGACGTTCTGGTTGCTCATGCGGATGCAGCCTTGGGAGGCGGGGTTGCCGAGCTCGGCTTCGTGGTTGGTGCCGTGGATGTAGATGTAGCGGCCGTAGGTGTTGAGATTGTCGGTGTCGAGGCCTTCGAGGCGGAGGATGCGGGTGAGGACGAGGTCGTCGGTGCAGGGTTCGGCGGGGTCCCAGAGGCCTTCGTTGAGGCGAGCGCGAAAGATCGTGTAGGGAGCTTCGGTGTCCCCGAATTTTTCGCAGATTCGGAAATTGCCAAGAGGGGTCTTGTTGCTGCCTTCTTCCGTGCCGGGGCCGAACTTGGAGGTGGAGACGGAGTATTGGCGGAGGACTTGCTCGCCCTCTTGAAGGTAGAGTGCTTGATCGGCGAGGGAAACGCGGATGTGCAGATCGGTTGGCATTAGACCTTTCCTGCCGGCTCTGGTGAGAGGGGGCGCTCGGGAAGGGGGTCGGGTGCCTGCTGGCTGCGGTCGGATTTTTTCGCTTCGAGGCCGAGCTGTTCGAGGAGCCCGAGATCGTGAGCGACGGCTGGGTTATCGGCGGTGAGGAGTTTGTCGCCGTAGAAGATGGAGTTGGCTCCGGCAAAGAAGCAGAGGGCCTGGGCTTCGTCGGAGAGCTGGGTGCGACCTGCGGAGAGGCGGACACGGGCTTTGGGAACGGCGATGCGGGTGACTGCGATCATGCGGGCCACATCGAAAGCGGTGACGGGGTCCTTGCCTTCCAGCGGAGTGCCGGGCATGGGCATGAGGGAGTTGATGGGGATACTCTCGGGTGGTGGGTTGAACTCGGAGATGACCTCGATCATTTTGAGTCGGTCTTCGGTATTTTCGCCGAGGCCGAGGATGCCGCCGCAGCAGACTGACATTCCGGCGTCCTGGACGTGGCGGATGGTGCGGAGGCGGTCGTCGAAGGTGTGGGTGGTGACGATGTTGGGGTAGTTCTCGGGAGAAGTGTCGATGTTGTGGTTGTAAGCGGTGACGCCGGCCTCCTTGAGGGCCTTGGCTTCCACTTCGCCCAGTTCGCCGAGGGTGACGCAGACTTCCATGTCGAGTTCGGCGACGTCGCGGACGATTTCGAGGACATCGTCGAAGCGTTTTGTGCCTGCTCGGACGCCACGCCATGCGGCACCCATGCAGAAGCGGGTGGAGCCGGTTTCCTTGGCGGCGCGGGCGCGTTCCATGACTTGGCATTTTTCCATGAGCCGTTCGGCATCAACGCCGCTGTTGTAGCGAGCGGATTGGGCGCAGTAGGAGCAGTCTTCGGAGCAGCCGCCGGTTTTGATGGAGAGTAGAGTGCAAAGTTGCACGGAGTTCTCGGACCAGTGTTCCTCGTGGATGGCACGGGACTGTTGGATGAGGTCGAAGAAGGGCTGGTGGTAGAGGCGATGTAGTTCGTCGTAGAGCATGGTGTAGAGAAATCAGGGAAGAGAATTAGCGGACCCAGCGGCCGGAGGCGGTGGGGAGGCGGCCTTGGCCGACGACGGCGTAGTCGGTTTTGCCGTTGGCACCGATGAGGCGGATGCCGAGAGATTTGTTCCAGAACGCGCTCATGCTTTCGCCGGAGTGGCAGCCGTAGCTTTGGCAGATGGCATGCTCGGCGAAAATGTTGCGGCGGACTTTATGGATGTCGTTTTCGTGGATCCACGCTTTGCAGACGGCCATGACTTCGCTGCCGTAATCGAGCATGAAGCAATGGCGGTTGGAGTGACCGAAGTAGTCGAAGGTGCGGACGCTGCGGGTGGGGCGGGAGTTGAGGGCGCGGATGGCCTCGCTGCCGGTGTTGACCCAGATGAGTTGGCAATTCCGTTTGGCAGCCTGTTCGTTGATCCAGGTGGTGTAGGGTTTGCCATCCTCGCGGCCGCGGAGAATGTAGCCGTCCTTGTAGACGATCCAGACGAGCTTGGCGTCTTTGCCGTAGGCTCGGCGGATTTCGACCATGCGAAGGGTGGAGGCCCGGATGAAGTTGGCCCACCATTGGTCGTGGCGTTCGCCATCGACGCGGAGATTTTCCCATTTTGGTAGGCTGGGGCCGCCACAGAGGATGACATGTTCCTCGGCCTTGGCCGTCATGGAGGCGGCGAGTCCGAGGGTTAGGCAGAGGAGAAGGATTCTCACGGGCTGAGAATGGTCCCGGAGAGGGGGCTGGGCAAGGGAGAATCGGGGAGATCGGAAGGGGAGGAGCCCGGAACCCGGAGACCAGAGGTCGGAATGAGGTTCCTTGTCCCGGGCTGGGATGAGTCGCGCCGTTGGAGTAAAGAGTTGGGGGGCTAGGCTAGGCTTTTTTGGACACCGCCGCGATCATGCGGTCGACGGCGTCTTGGAGGCTGGATCGTGGGCAGGCGTAGTTGAGGCGGGCGTGGCCGGGGGCGGCGAAGGGGGCGCCGGGGGAGAGGAAAAGGCCGGCTTCTTTCTCGAAGAGGGCCGCAGGGTGTTCGATGCCGAGGGGGCGGAAGTCGAGGAGGGCGAGGTAGGTGGCTTCGATGTCGGGGATGATGAGTCCGGGGATGCCGGCGCGGAGTTGCTGGGTGAGGAGGTCGCGGTTGCCGCTGAGGTAGGTGAGGAGCTCCTGGCGCCAGGGTTCTCCGTGGCGGTAGGCGGCTTCGGCGGCGAAGTAGGCGAGGCAGTTGATCTCGGGGAGGATGTGGCCTTTGGCGGTGGTGAATTTGCGGCGGAGGCTGTCGTCGGGGATGACGGCGAAGGCGTAGCCGAGGCCAGCGATGTTGTAGGTCTTGCTGGGGGATTGCAGGACGACGACGCGCTTGAGGAGTTCGGGAGGGAGCTTGAGGGCCGAGTAAAAGGGAGTAGCCGCTTCGTCGAGGACGAGGTCGCAGTGGATTTCGTCGGAGAGGAGGACGAGATCGTGGCGGTCGCAGAATTCAGCGACTTTGATGATGTCCTCTTTCGGAAAGACGCGGCCGAGGGGGTTCTGCGGGTGGCAGAGGATGAACATTTTCGTCCGCGGGGTGACGGAGGCTTCGAGAGCGTCCCAGTCGAAGGACCATTTTTCGTCTGCGAGGGCATGGGGGACCTTGATGAGTTCGAGGCCGGCATCGCGGTGCACGCCGAGGAAGGGTGGGTAGACGGGGGTGCAGGTGAGGAGGGCGTCACCGGCCTCTGCGAAGGCGCGTCCGGCGAGGGAGAGGGCGGGGACGAGTCCACCGAGGTGGAGGAGGTGGTCGGCGTTGGCGCTGACGCCGTGGCGATTGGAGAGATATTCAAGGATGGCTTCGCTGATGCCGGGGTGGGCCCAAGGATAGCCGAAGATGCCGTCGCGGACGCGCTTCTCGAGCGCTTCGATCACCGCAGGGGGCGATTGGAAGTCCATGTCCGCGATCCAGAAGGGATCGAGTTCGGGGCGGCGGTCCCATTTGTGGGAGCCAGTGCCGCGGCGTGGGTGGATGGTATCGAACTGGGACATCGTGCCGGACGGGAACGAATCCCGGGGCGGATGTCAAATCATGTCCCGGGTGACGCGGTACTTTGCGGCGCAGCGGGGGCACTGGATGGTGATTTCGGCATCGGATTCGAAGAGTTTCTCAGGATCATCCCGCCAGGCGCCGAGGACGGGGAGGATACGCTTGAGGTTGCAGCCGCAATGGAATCGGAACTGGCGGGTTTCGAGGAGTTTGGTCTTTTCGTATTGATCGATCTCGGCGACGGCCTCGGCGTCGAGTCCGTTGAGCCATTCCTCATCGAAATCCGGTTGGGCGGCGAGGAGGACGAAGTTTTCGTCGGGGAGGCGGAAGGCGCGTCCGGGTCGTTGTTCGGACTTTTCGTAGAGGGCCTCGATCCATTGGAGAGGATCATTGCTCCCGACCTCGATGCTGGAGAGGCTGGGCTCGGTGCCGTGGACGGTGGTCTGGGTGTAGAAGAGGTTTCGGTCGGGTTCGCGGATGTCTTCGGTGAAGCAGCGTCCGGTGACTTGTTCCTGCTCGGAGGAACCGGTGACGAAGAGATTTACGCGGGGAGCGCGGAGGTTGACGGTCCAGGCGATCGTTTCGGCCCAAGGTCGGGCCACGAGGTGGAGGGTGAGGGCCGCGAGGAGGTCCTTCAACATTGTGTCGAGCGGCTCCGGGTTCTTCAGGCCGTGCTGCATGAGGTGCAGGTAGTAGTCGGTGTAGACCCCGGGGAAGTGGCCGCGGACCATGAGGACGTTGCGGTGGCGAACGAAGATCGATTCGATGTTGGTGAAGTCTTCCGCTGGTTCGGTTTCCATGATTGGGGGAGATTTTTACTGAGAGGGGGAGGGGTGGGAGCGTGGAACTTTTGCTGGTGAGGTTTGATCTGATGAAAGGGGTGGTTCGGGCCGCTTCCTTCTCATGAAATCAGTGAAAATCCGTGTAAGCAGCGGTCGGGAAATTTCTTCAGTCCTTTGTGTCGGGGTTGGGGGAAAGTTCGCCTTGCGGGGTGTCTTTTGGAGTGTCTTCGGCAAGTCGGGATTGAGCGACGGCGAGATAGTCTTCATCGATTTCGAAGCCGGTGAAGGAGGCGATGTCGAGGTGTTTGGCGGCGAGGGCGGAGGAGCCGATGCCGAGGAAGGGATCGAGGAGATTGGTGTCAGGGCCTTTGCCGTGGATGCTGATACATTGTTCGACCAAGGCGGGGGGGAAGGAGGCGGGGTGGGGGCGTTGTTTGTCGCGGGACTTGATGGTTTTGTAGGGAATGAACCAGGTGTTGCCGCGACAACGCAGGTCGGAACCTTCGGTGTGTTTCCAGCGCTTGATGTTGCACTTATAGACGTAGGAGACGCCGGCGGCGCGGCGGTCGAGGGGGACGGTGCCGGATTTGGTGAAGTGGAAGACGTACTCGTGGCAGTCGTTGACGTAGCGCTTCGAGTTGATGGGTTTGAAGTGTCCGGCGCTGATTTGTTCGCCTGCGCGGGTTTCGACGGTGATGGATTTGATCCAGTGGAAGGTGTTTTGCAGGACGAAGAGGTCCGGGGTGCAGAGGGCGAGGAGGAGTTGGTGCGGGAGGAGGGGGCTGCTGGGGGAGCCACCGACGTTGAGGAAGAAGGATCCGTCGTCAGCGAGGACGCGACGAATTTCTGCGGCCCAGTCGGCGCACCAGGCGAGGTAGTCGGTATCGCTGCGCTTGTCGTCGTATTTCCCGTAGTCGATGCCGAGATTGTAGGGCGGGGAGGTGACGACGAGGTCTTGAGAGGCCTCGGGCATCTCCCGCATTCCGGCGAGGCAGTCCTGGTGGTGAAGATGGAAGTCGGTCGGCAAGTGGAGGCGGCATAGCGGAGGGGGACCGGGGTAGGCAAGGCCGAGCGGAAATGGAGGGAGGTGGGGGAAATGAGATGTAACTCCTAAACCATTAAATATTAGTGCGATAGGATGTCGATGGGCTCCGAGGAAGGAAATTTCGGTTGACCAATCAAATATCTGTTTTAAGCAAACGTTTAAATGACTGAGCGAGCGGCAGATGTTCCGGCGGAGACTCGGGAGCGAATATTGGATGCGGCGGAGGCCTTGTTTGGGGAGCGTGGTTTTGACTCGGTGTCGTTGAGGGATATCACTGGCCAGGCGGAAGCGAATGTGGCGGCGGTGAACTACCACTTTGGGTCGAAGGAGAAGTTGGTGGACGCGGTGGTGGAGCGTCACGCGGGACCGATCAACGAGGAGCGGATGCGGCGTTTAGCGGACGCTGAGGAGCGCTTCGAAGAAGGGCCGGTTCCGGTGTCGGAGATTCTGGATGCATTTTTGCGGCCGGTGGTGGACGAGATCATGAAGGATCCGGTGACGGAGAGAGTCTTTTGCAAATTTATGGGGCGTATTATGTCCGAGCAGGGTTATCAGTTGCCAGAATCAGTGAAGCCACTCTTTCAACAAATGGCCGCGGCCTTTGCCCAGGCCTTGCGCATGGCTCGACCGGATCTCTCGGATCAGACGGTGATGTGGCGGATGCATTATTCCTTCGGGGTGATGTCGCACACACTGATGCATAGTGAGAAGTTGGAGCAGATCTCTGCGGGACGTTCGGGAAATCCGGGTCTGGAGAAACTGTTTGATCACATTATTGAATTTTGTGCGGCAGGATTTCTTGCGCCGGAGCAAGGAGAGGAGGGGCAGTGGTGAGAGTGATTGGCTTGGCAGGATTGGTGATGCTCACGGCGGGATGTGCGGTGCAGACACCGGAGTCCCGGATGGGCGCGGTCGATTCGATGGCGCGCTCGGGATGGGCCGCCACACCGCAGGGACAGGCGGGAGTGGATCGCGATTGGATCGGGCGATTTGGAGACCGTGGGCTGAAGTTACTGGTCAACGAGGCGATGAATAACAACCGCAGCTTGCAGGCGACGGCGGCGCGGGTGAATCGGGCGGCGGCGGCGGCGAAGATTTCGGGGGCGGCGATCAGGCCGATTTCGAATGGCACTTTGGTCGGGAGGAACTCGGAGCAGAAGTTCGTTGGATTTCCATTTGGAGGTGGGCAGATCTCGGAGAGCTATGGGACATCGGTGGATGTGAGTTGGGAGTTGGATTTGTGGGGGCGGGTGCGGGCCGGGCAGGCGGCGGATGTGGCGGAGTGGCAGGCCCAGGGCTTGGAATACAATGCCGCGCAGACATCGTTGGCGGCACAGATTGCGAAGGCGTGGTTCGCGCTGGGGGAGACGAACGAGCAAATTGTGTTGGCGCAGAGTGCGTTGAAGATCCGGCAGAATACTGAGGAGGCCATCCGGGATCGCTTTGAACGGGCCTTGTTGGCGGAAGGGGGAACGGCATCGCAGCTGCGGTTGGCGCAGGTCGATGTGGCCACTGCCAAGGCGAATCTTGCCCAATGGCAGGGCGAGCGGGAGTCGGTGCTTCGGCAGATCGAGTTGTTGGCGGGGAGGTATCCTTCGGGTTCGGATTTGTCCCGGAAGGGGTTGCCGGCCTTGCCGGGTTATCCACCGGCGGGGTTACCATCCGAGTTGTTGATGAGGAGACCCGATGTGTTGGCTGCGGAACGGAGGTTTGCTGCGACTGGCAAGCGGATCCGGGAGGCCGAGTTAGCCGTCTTTCCATCGCTGACCTTGAACGGGTCTCTGGGGACGTCGACGGATAGTTTAAAGAACGTGCTCGATAGCTCGTTCGGGGTTTGGTCCTACGGGGCGGCGGTGTCGCAGCCCATTCTGACCGGGGGGCAGCTCCGAGCGGAGCAGAAGGCGAGGCAAGCCGGCGAGCGGGAGGCACTGGCGACCTTGCAACAGACCGTGCTGACGGCCTTCGGGGAAGTGGAGCAGGCCTTGGTGGCGGAGCGCTATTTGGCCCGGCGGGCGGCGGCGTCCGAGGAGGCGGTGAAGTTGGCGAAGGAGGCAGCGGAATCGGCTGCGGAAGATTTTGCGGATGGTTCGGAGGATGTGTTGACCTTGCTTCTGGCACTGACGCGGAAGATCGATTCGGCTTCCGCATTGGTCACCTTGCGGCGGTTGCGCCTGGATAATCGCATCAACCTGCACCTCGCCCTGGGAGGGGATTTTAAACTACGATGAAGACGGTAACATTCAATGAACGCTCGGTAAGGATCGCGGTGTGGGTCGTGATCGTGTTGGCCATAGTCGCTGCTGGCGGCAAGCTGGCCGGATTTCTCAAAGAGAACGGTCCGAAGGCGCCCAAGGTGGCTCCGGAGATTGTGTTGCCCCAGGTTCGGGTGATGGAAGTGGTCACGTCGGACGTGGATCTGGAGTTGACGGCGCAGGGGGATGTGGAGGCAGTGCGTCAGACGCGCTTGTTGTCCGAGGTGGGAGGGAGAGTGCTGAAGGTCTCGCCACGGATGGAAGCGGGCGAGATTTTCAAGTCGCAGGAGTTCGTGCTGCAGATTGATCGGACCGATTATCAGGCGGCTCTCGCGAATGCGCAGGCGTCGGTGGAGGATGCCAAGTTGGCGACGGCCCTGGAAGAGGCCCAGGCGGAGCGGGCCGTGCGGGACTGGGCGAAGCTGGGGAATGGCAGGAAGCCGGGTGAACTGGTGTTGAGGAAGCCGCAGTTGGCTGCGACGAGGGCCCGGGAAGTGGCGGCGCAGGCTGCGATGGACAAGGCCTTGGCGGATCTGGAGCGGACGAGGGTGGTGGTGCCTTACGACTGCCGGGTGCTCTCCACCTCGGTGGATCTGGGTGCGACGGTGTCTCCTGGAACGCCGCTGCTGGAGGTTTTGTCTCTGGGGGCTGTTGATGTGCGGTTACCGTTGTCTCTGGAGGATTATGGTTTTCTTGCGAAGAATGAGGATGGCGAGTTCGTGGGAGAGGTCAGTGCGGCGGCATTGATCGGTGGTGTGGAGAAGATCTGGACGGGAACGCTGATCCGTTCGGAGGAGATCGTGGAGAGGTCAACGCGGTCGATCAATGTGGTGGTACGTTTTGATGGGGATGATGTGCCTCCGCCGGGATTGTTCGTGAACTCTCGAATCAAGGGGATGACCTTGAAGGACCGCGTGGTGTTGCCGCGTTCAGCGATGTTGGATGCGAAGCGGGTGCTCTTGGTCACCAAGGAGAGCACCCTGGAGTTCCGCGAAGTGGATGTGGAGCGGACCGAGGACGAATGGGTGGTGATTCGCGGTGGGTTGAAGGAAGGAGAGCAAGTTTGCCTGACTCCCCTGAGCACCCCGGTGACGGGAATGAAGGTTGAAATCGCCAAGGAAGATCCCGAGGCGGAACTGGAGGAGGAGCCGACGCTATAGAGTTATGGAAGCTCTTATTCGCTGGTTCAGCCGGAGCCATGTTACGGCCAACTTCCTGATGCTCTCGGTGCTGTTGGCCGGGTTCTACACTTGGTTTCAACTGCGGAAGGAGATCTTCCCGGACACGGCGATCGACGCCGTGGCGGTGCAGGTTCCCTATCCTAATGCCACGCCGGAGGATGTGGAGGAAGGGGTGGTCATCCCGATCGAGGAAGCGATTCAGGATGTGGATGGGATTGAAAAAATTTCCTCCACCGCGGCGGATAGCATGGGTGTGGTGACCGTGGAGGTCGCCAACGGCTACGACGTGCGGGATGTGATGGATGACATCAAGACGAGGGTGGATGCGATCGACAACTTTGCGGAGAGCGCGGAGCGCCCGATCCTCGAGGAGTTGTTGATCACCTCGCAGGTGATGAGCATTGCGGTGTCCGGGGATACTGATGAAGCCACGCTGCGGAAGATTGCGGAAGATGTGCGGGACGGGTTGTTGGATTACGAGGCGTTGCCGGCGGAGGGTGGAGAGAAATTTTTGCGTTTCATCAAAGGTGATCCGGAGATCACCAAGGTGAGTCTATCCGGGGTTCGGCCGTATGAGATTTCGATTGAGGTTTCCGAGGAAACCTTACGGCGTCACGGGTTGAGCCTGGGTGACGTGGCGAATGCGGTGCGGCAGACTTCGGTGGATTTGCCGGGAGGGTCGGTGAAGACTTCGGGGGGTGAGGTGGTGATTCGGTCGGTGGGCAAACGCTATGACCGGGAGGACTTTGAGGATGTGATCGTCAAGCAGGGACGGGACGGATCGGTGGTGAAACTGCGGGACATCGCGGAGATTCACGATGGTTTCGAGGATCTGGACATGAGTTTTGCGTTCGATGGGCGCCGAGCGGTGGTGGTCGATGTGTTCCGGGTGGGAGAGCAGGATACCTTGGAGATCGCCGGGGCGGTGCGGGACTACCTGGCGCGGACCAAGGCCCAATTCCCTCCGGGGATCGAGTTGGAGGTTTGGAACGACCAGAGTGTCTTCCTGAAGGGGCGTCTGGACCTGCTGAAGCGGAACGGGACGATGGGTTTGATCCTGGTGTTCATCGTGTTGGCGCTGTTTCTCCGACCGAGTTTGGCGTTCCTGGTGGCGATTGGCATTCCGGTTTCGTTTGCCGGAGGGATTTGGCTGATGCCGCACACGGGAATCTCCATCAACATGATTTCACTCTTCGCCTTCATTCTCGTGTTGGGGATCGTGGTGGATGACGCCATCGTGGTGGGGGAGAATGTCTATCGGCGGATGCGTGCCGGGGAGGATCCAAAGGAAGCGGCGTGGAAGGGTACGCATGAGGTTGGGGTAGTGGTGATCTTTGGTGTTCTCACCACGGCGGTGGCGTTTACGCCGATGCTGGGTTTGACGGGGGTCAGTGGAAAAATTTGGCCGAATATTCCGCTGGTTGTCATTCCCACGCTTCTGTTCTCGTTGGTGCAGTCGAAGTTGGTTCTTCCCGCCCACATGGCCTTCCTGAAGCGGAGTGACCCGAGTCGGGCGGGTGGTCCGTTCACCCGGTTGCAGCGCTGGATTTCGTTGGGGCTGGAGCAGTTTGTATTGCACTTCTACACCCCGTTCCTGAGCCGGTGTTTGCGGCATCGCTATCTGGTGTTGGCGATTTTCATGGCGATGCTCCTCGGAGTTTTTGGTCTGGTGGCCGGTGGCTGGGTGAAGAGCCAGTTTTTCCCGGAGGTGGAGGCCGATCTGTTGGTAGCAAAGATCGAATTGCCCCGGGGGGTACCATTCAGTGCGGCCCAAGAGGCCGTGGCGATTCTTCAGCGTGAGGCGCTGGCCTTGGGTGAACGATATCAGGACGAGGATGGCAACCCGGTGGTGGCCCATGTGTTGGCGAGTGCTGGGATGCAGCCGTTGAAGACTGCGTTTGGCCCCGGTGGTCCGCCGACGGCGAGCAACCTGGGTGAAGTGACGGTGGAGTTGCGGCCATCGGCAAACCGGGATGTGACAGCAGATGAGCTAGTGCGTGAATGGCGGGCGAAGGTGGGGGCGATCCCCGGTGCCGTGGAGCTGACTTTTGTGGCCCAGGCCGCGGGTGGGGGCAATGCGATTGATTTGAACATCACCGGGAAGGATCTCGATGAGTTGCGGGGAGCCACCGATTATCTGAAGTCGGAATTGGCGGGTTATCAGGGAGTGATCGACATTGGTGATTCGGATAGTCCGGGCAAGCGTGAGCTCCGTTTTCGTGAGCTCACTCCGGCTGGACGGGCCTTGGACTTCCGCCTCAAGGATGTGGGCAACCAGGTGCGCCGGGCGTTCTACGGCGACGAAGTGCAACGCCTGCAGCGGGGGAGGGATGAGGTGAAAGTCATGGTGCGCTATCCGGAGGGAGGGCGGATCTCGATCGAGGACTTGGAGCAGATGAAGGTGCGTAGTCCGGAGGGGAGCCTGGTGCCGCTGCCCGAAGTGGTGGTGCAGGAGGAAAGTGCGGGGCCGGATACCATTCAACGGGTGGACCGGAAGCGGTCGATCAAGATCACGGCGGATGTCGACAAGACCAAGAACAACTCCAATGAGGTGGTGAGGCTGTTCAAGGAGGAAGGGTTGGCGAAGGTCTCGGGCAAGTTTCCCGGAGTAGCGGTGTCCTTCGAGGGGGAGCAGAAGGATCAGGCCAACAGTGTGAAGGAAATCGGGATCGGATTCATTTTTGCGCTGATCGGGATGTATGTGTTGATGGCCATTCCGCTGCGTTCCTATGTCCAGCCGATGATCATCATGTCGGTGATCCCGTTCGGGATTGTTGGTGCGGTGGCGGGTCACATTCTGATGAGCACGGAGTTGAGCATCATGTCGATGTGCGGGATCGTGGCCTTGGCCGGGGTGGTGGTGAACGACAGTTTGGTTCTGGTTGATTACGTGAACCGGCACCGGGAGGAGGAGGGGAGTGTGATCATTGCGGCAACGAAGGCCGGGGCGATCCGGTTCCGGGCGATCATGTTGACGTCGCTCACGACCTTTGCGGGGTTGATGCCGATGTTGTTGGAAACCGACATGCAGGCGCGGTTTTTGATTCCGATGGCGATCTCGCTGGGCTTTGGAATTTTGTTTGCGACCTTGATTACGCTGATCCTGGTGCCCTCGGTGTATGTGGTGTTGGAAGATGTGAAGAAGGCGGGACGGTGGTTGTTTGGGATGAGAGAGCCGGATGTGAAGAGCCCGGAGACCGGAACCCAGAGTCCGGGCGAAGAGTAGGGGGATTGGTTTGCGGAGGTGGGAGAGGACGGTTGAAGGAGGGGTGGTGGTCACCGATCAAGCCGATGGGGCCGGAGCCGTGTTGGTGATCGTGGTGGGAATGGTCGTGACAGGTTTCGTCGAGAGTCACGGAGTCGAGGCTGCCGCCGGTGAGGGAGAGAATAGGGTTCATTTTTTAAATAAATTGAGAATGAGAGAAAGAAGCGTCACGGAATTCGATGAGAACTCCGGACAAGGGACCTGCGGATTTGCCGGCGGCCTTGGGCGAGGTGACGACTTGGTCAGCCTCGATGTTGCGGTTCGAATGACGACCGCTTGGGTGTTGTCTTACGCTTTCCGCGGGGGCGGAGAGGGGATCTCGTCAATGATCTGGGATTGCAGCGTGCCTGGCTCGGCGGCGACGGCGAGGCAGCGGTCGCAGGGGTGGGCTCCAGAGAGGATGTCGGCGACTGCTTCGGTGAGGCCGAGTTTGGGGGCGCGGTCCTGGATCATGGTGACCCAAGCGATCCCTTGCCCGAGGTAGAGGTGGGCGTTGACTGTATACAGTGCGGCGAGGAGGCAGAGGATTCGGCCGGCAGTGTGCACGGGGGGAGTGATTACGGGGGGAGTGATGCTTGTCAAGAGGGGGTTGGGGTCTACGGTAGCCTCCATGAAGATCGACGTCGATTTGTTGGCCCGGATATGTGAAGTGCCGGGAGCTCCCGGTTTTGAGAAGCGGATTCGGGATTTGGTCCTGAAGGAGTTAAAGGGCTTGGCAGATGAAGTGCGGGTCGATGCGATTGGGAACGTGGTGGCCTTGAAGAAGGGGCGGAGTTCCAAGAAAAAGGCGATGGCGGCGGCGCACATGGATGAGATCGGGTTCATCGTGACGCACATTGATGGGGACGGGTTTCTGAAATTCAACCCGCTGGGGGGCTTTGATCCGAAGACGCTGAGTTCACAGCGGGTGATTGTGCATGGGCGCAAAGACGTGATGGGGGTGATGGGGTCGAAGCCGATTCACATCATGTCTCCTGAAGAGCGGAACAAACCACCGAAGTTGAAGGACTACTTCATCGATCTTGGACTTCCCAAGAAGAGCGTAGAGAAACTGGTGACGGTGGGCGACCCGGTGACGCGGGAGCGGGAGTTGATCGAGATGGGGGATTGCGTGAACGTGAAGTCCCTCGACAATCGCGTGTCAGTGTTTCTGTTGATTGAAGCACTGCGTGCCTTGAAGAAGAGCCGCCGCAAACCGGCCTATGATTTTTATGCGGTCTTCACGGTGCAGGAAGAGATCGGTATTCGGGGCGCGAATGCCTCGGCCTTGGAGATCCAGCCGGATTTTGGATTTGGACTCGATACGACGATCGCCTTCGACACACCGGGAGCGAAGCCGGAGGAGAAGTGCACCTCACTGGGTGAGGGAGTGGGGATCAAGATCATGGACAGCTCGGTGATTTGCGACACGCGGATGGTGGCGTTCATGAAAAGCGTGGCCGACGAGAACAAGATCAAGTGGCAACCGGAGATCCTCGCAGGAGGAGGAACGGACACGGCAGGTTTGCAGCGGATGACTCCGGGTGGCTCTATTGCCGGGGCAATTTCCATTCCGACCAGGCACATTCACCAAGTGATCGAAATGTCTCACAAGAAGGACATCGCGTTGGCGATCAAGTTGCTGACGGAGTGTGTGTGCAAGCTGGACAAGCACGACTGGTCGCACTGAGTCACTGAGAGGCTACTTTCTGCGCACGGCGCACATGAGCAGGACCAATCCACCGAGGCCCGCGAAGAGGAGAGGATTGGGTTCCGGGACGTCGACTGCTTTGATTTCGGGCTCCAAGAATATCGGGTTTGACAAAACGTCAGGAGATTCCTCGGAAGCGAGGATGGGGGAGAAAAAGAGCCCCCAAGCTGCTGCGAGTATGACCGGTGTCTTCATAAGTCTTTGGATCTCGTAGAGGCGTGTGTGGGGGGTGGGGGGTGGGGGGGTGCTGAGCTGAGCGGGGAGACTGAGAGATTTGGAACGATAGAGAAAGGCTTTTATTGTTCGAATTTTTAAGAAGTTAAAATTTATTAAGGGGTTTGGTCCAAGAAAATGAGTAGTTGAGAATGGAGTTCCGAGGCTGGAGGCGGTATGGTGTGTATAATTTTAGAATTGTGAGAGAGTTGGGAAGGAACTTCTTTGGGAGTAGATTTTTTTTGGGCCCGACGGAGGGAAGGCCGGGTTTGTTAGAAAAGGGCCTCCCACGCTTCAAATCTGGGATGTCGCGTGATCCGCAAGAAAAAATCTCAACTGCTGGTAAACTGGCCAAAGCGCTACATGTGGTAGTGTTAATAATTTGTGCATACAATATGAGCAAATTGACGTTGACCAAAACTCCGAAAAACAAGTAGTCTCCTCGACGGTTGCGTGGCCTACGGCGGGACCCCTTAAGGATCCCGAAGGAATTGCGGGAATCGCTGAAATTCGACCTTTCATTCTCTAATCGCACCAATGTCAGAGCACACCACTACCGTTAAACTAGGAGACCGCACTTTTGTCCTCGATCGCGACAAGGCGGAAGCCGCTTTTGCCGCCAAGAAAGTCATCAATGGTAAAGATACGATGTTCTTCAACATTCTGCCCCTGAAATACCAGTGGGCTTACGATCTCTACAAGACGATGAAGAATAATCATTGGGAGCCCGAGGACATCCCGATGCAGAGGGACGTTGAGCAGTGGCGCGGTGATGAGGTTTCGGACGTCGAGAAGTGGATCATCAAAATGGGGATTGGTTATTTCTCCGCAGCGGAAGGAATCGTGGGGGACAACATCCTTCACGTGGTGCGAGAGTTGATGACTGCGCCGGAGTTGAAATTGGTTCTGGGGCGGCATGCACATGAAGAGAACATCCATGCCGATTCGTTGGTCTACATGATCTCCTCGTTGGGAATGAATCCGCACGAGTGCGAGGCGATGTTCGAGGACGTGCCGAGCATCAAGGCGAAGAATAAATTTTTGGTCTCCAACAGCAGGGCCCTGCGCCGTGATGTGGATCTGACCTTGTTGGAGAACAAGCAGGCCCTGGCCAAGAACATGTTCATGTTCGGGCAGGTCATGGAGGGCACCCAGTTTTACGGGCTCTTTGGGATGATCCTGAGCCTCTACCGCCAAAACAAGTTTCCGGGTATTGGGCAGATGTTCCGCTATACGCTGCGGGATGAATCGAACCACATCGATTTGCTTCGCCAGCTGCTCAATGAGCTGGTCACCGAGAATTCAGAGATCTGGACTCCTGAGTTCCAGCAGGAGCTGCGTCAGACGATGGCGGAGGGGATTCGCCTGGAGAAGGAATTCATTCGCGATTGCCTGCCGGTTAGCGCGGTTGGTTTGTCGTCGGAAGAATTCGAGCAGTATATCGACTACATCGGCGATCGCCGTTTGGTGAACTGCCGCCTTGAGCCTCTCAATGACAATGTCTCCAATCCATTCCCTTGGCTTGCCGAGATGATGGACATCAAGAAGGAGCAGAATTTCTTCGAAGGTCGCGTTACTGAATATCAGAAAGCTGCGGCGTTGGAAGGCAGCGCCTACGACGACGACGATCTTTAATTCTTCCGGGATGCGCTTGGTGCAACGCGCCAGGTCGATCCCACCGATTCACCGGCTTCAACCTTCACCCGTTAGTCACCCCATCACCAAGCCGGACTCACCCCCGCACGTTTTACCAAAGACCCGCTCAATCGCGATTCATTCGTTCCATCAACAATAATTACTCAAGACAAAGCAACCCAATGTATAGAGCCATTTCCCTCGAAGAAGACCTTGCCCTCAAACAAGTCATTGCCAGTCGTCGCGGCAGTGCAGATCCGACCAGTCAATTTAGTTGGCGGGAGTCGTTGAGTACGGAGAATCGGACGCCGATTCCCGAGATCATTGTGACCCGTGGGAATACGGAGCAGGAATTTTCGCTGGCAGAGGTGGCCGACACGATCGGAGAGGCGCTCACGGACTTGTTGATTTCGCGGCATGAGCAGGAAGCTGGAATTTTCAATGAAGAGAACCGGGGTTTTGTCTCCGCGGTGGCCTTCAGCGTCTCGAAGAGTTTGACCGAGCAGGTCCGGCGGGGTGGGAACTTGAAGTTGAGCCAGAATGATCTCTACCTGTTGATTGAGAAGGCGCTCATCGAGAATGACGCGCACGACGTGGCCAAAGCGGTGGTGTTCAACCGGAGCTTCGAGCGGAATGGGGAGATTGTGGTGAGCGAGGAGCCGCATCCGATGCCGGTGCGCTTGATTCGCCGGAATGGCAATGTGGTGCCTTGGAGTGAGAGTAAAATCGAGTTGGCGGTGCGCAATGCCTTTCTGTCCTCCAAGGAAGATCCGGCGCCTTCGGCGAAAGTTTCCCGCGGAGTGACCCAGCGGGCGCGAGGTGGTGACGAGGCCTTCGTGCACATTGAGGACGTGCAGGACATGGTGCAGGAAGAGTTGATGCGGCAGAATTACTTCAAGGTCGCGGAGGCATATATTCTCTATCGTGCGGAGCGGTCGAGGAAGCGTGACATCCGTCAGGCCGAGTTGGCTGATGATCCGAATCAGGAATCGATGGTGGTGGTGACCACGGACGATGGTCGGAGTGACTTTTGGGATGGCACGGAGTTGAAGAAGCGGATTCGCTTTGCGGCGATTGGCTTGACGCTGAATTTGAACGAAGAGCAGATCGATCTTGAGCTGCGGCGTTCGATTGGCACGGAGATCACCCAGGAAGGATTGCGCAATACGATCATTTTGAATGCGAAGGCCATGATCGAGCGTGATGCGGACTTTGCGAAGTTCGCGGCGCGGATTTTGCTCTCCTACATTTACGAAGAGGTGCTCGGCTGGAGCATTTTGACGGACGGAGTTTCGCAGTTGAAGGCGGCGCACAAGGCGGCCTTCAAGAAGTATCTCAAGCACGGGGTGAAGATCAAACGGATCAACCCGGAGATCCTGGGACGTTATGACCTCAACCGTCTTGCTGATGCGCTCGATCCGAGCGCTGACCTGGACTTCGATTATCTCGGGATTCAGACGCTCTATGATCGCTATCTGATCGTCGACAAGACCGGCAAGAAGCAGCGTCGTTTGGAGACGCCACAGTTCTTCTGGATGCGGGTGTCGATGGGGTTGTTCAAGGCTGAGGAGAAGAATCGCGAGGACTGGGCGATCCGGTTGTATCAGCTCTACAAGGGCCGCCGTTTCTGTTCCTCCACGCCGACCCTGTTCAACTCGGGGACGCTGCACAGTCAGCTGTCGAGCTGTTATCTTTACAAGGTGGACGACTCAATCGAGTCGATCATGTTTCGCGGTATTGCCGAGAATGCCTTCCTCTCGAAATGGGCTGGTGGTCTTGGTGGTTCCTGGACTGCGGTGCGCGGAACGGGTGCATACATCCAGGGCACGAATGGTGAGAGCCAGGGAGTGATTCCTTTCCTGAAGTTGCACAACGACCAGCTCGTAGCAGTGAACCAGGGCGGGAAGCGTCGCGGATCGGGTTGTGCCTATCTTGAGACCTGGCACAACGACATCATCGACTTCATGGAGTTGCGGAAGAACACGGGTGACGAGCGTCGCCGGACGCACGACATGAACACCGCGAACTGGATTCCGGATTTATTCATGAAGCGGATGGAGGCGCGACAGGACTGGACGCTTTTCCGTACTAACGAAGCAAAGGATTTGCACGATCTCTACGGCAAGGCTTTCGAGCAGCGCTACTGTGAGTATGAGGCGGCCGCTGCGGAAGGGAAGATTTGGAGTCAGACGATTCCTGCGATCGATCTTTGGAAGTCGATGTTGAAGATGCTCTTCGAGACCGGTCATCCGTGGATCACCTTCAAGGATCCTTGCAACGTGCGCAGTCCACAGGACCACGTGGGTGTCATTCACTCCTCGAACCTCTGCACGGAGATCACGCTGAATACCTCGGACGAGGAGACGGCGGTGTGCAACCTTGGTTCGGTGGTGCTCGATACGCACATCACGAAGGACGGGATGTTGGATCACGAGATGCTTGCCGAGACGATCACGGTGGCAATCCGGGCTCTGGACAACGTGATTGATATCAACTTCTACCCGACCGATGCGGCGAAGACAGCGAACAGTCGTCACCGGCCGATTGGATTGGGTGTGATGGGGCTGCAGAATGCGCTCTTCAAGAAAAACCTGGCCTTCGCGAGTGATGGAGCGGTTGATTTCAACGACGAGTTCATGGAGGCGATTGCCTACTATGCTTATGGCGCTTCCAGTGATTTGTCCGCAGAGCGGGGAAGCTATTCGACCTATCGGGGCTCGAAGTGGGATCGCGGGATTCTGCCACAGGACTCCATCGACCTGCTCGAGCAGGAGCGAGGGATGGAGGTTCAGGTGCCACGGGGAGGCAAGATGGATTGGCGGCCGGTGCGCGAGAAGATCGCGAAGAGCGGCATGCGCAACTCCAATGTGCTGGCCATCGCGCCGACGGCGACGATTTCGAACATCATGGGCACGACGCCATGTATCGAGCCGAACTACAAGAACCTCTACGTGAAGAGCAATCTGAGCGGCGACTTCATCGTCTTGAACCGCGAGTTGGTGAGGGATTTGAAGAAGGAAAATCTCTGGAACGCGGAGATGCTGGACCAGTTGAAGTATTTCGACGGCGAGTTGGCGGACATCGACGAGATTCCGGATCACTTGAAGCAGAAGCACCTCACCGTCTTCGGGGTTGGCTTTGAGAAAATTATCGATGCGGCGGCGCGGCGTCAGAAGTGGATCGACCAGTCACAGTCGGTGAACCTCTTCCTCGCCGAGCCGGACATGAAAGGGCTTAGCCACATGTATCGTCATGCCTGGCATACGGGGTTGAAGACCACGTATTACTTGCGGACGATGCAGGCCAACAATATCGAGAAGTCGACTGTCGCCACGCGGCAGAAGGCGGATGATGCGAAGGATGCCAAGCCAGCAACGGACGTTGGAGGAGCCAACGCCTGCTCAATCACGGATCCGGACTGCGAGGCTTGCCAGTAGGAACGCTCTTAACGGGAACAATTTAAAAAGGGATGCCCGAGGGGGCATCCCTTTTTGTTGCGAGGATTGTCTGGGAGAAGGAATTTACGGCACTACCACCAGGCCGTCCATGCCGACGCGGAAGAAGTGGGAGCCACCCATGGTGCTGCCGTTGATGATGGCGGAATAGTTGCCGGAGTCGGCGGGAGATTCGGAGATGGAGGCCTGCGGGGTGAGGTCGGTGGTGAAGTCGGCGGAGATGTTGTCGGAGCCGAGGAGTTTCCAATCGGTGAGGCCGGGGTCGGAGGCGAAGTTGATGGGGAGCACGTCAGCGCTGAGCTTGGTGGAGGTGACCTTGACAAAGGAGGCTTCCGGGGTGCTTGGGATGACGATTGCGGAGTGGAGTCCATTGGTGTTGAAAACGAGGTTCCACTTGTTGCCGTTGACTTGGAAGGAATCGGCACCGACGATCTGAAATCCTGATCCGGAGGGGACGTCGATCGTGACTTGGCCTTGGCCGCGGAAGCTAAAAGTGAGGTTGCTGTCGTCTCCACTGAGGCTGATCAATTCGGCTCGTGCAGGGAGGGCGGTGATGCGGGTGGCTTCGGTGGCGGTGTTGGGCGTTGGGAATGGGGGTGCGGATGCTTTTGGGGACGGGCAACGAACCGCGAGTGACGAAGGAACATGGTGCAGAGTGACGATTCGGGAGAGTCTATTAGAAGGGAAACGTTGATTGACTTGAGGAAGGGGATCAACCTTTTGAGCAGCGGGGCTTGATTTGGGGCTAATTGGGGGCCTGAAACAAATGGGTGGATTTTTGGGTGTGATCCATCTGACAAGATCGCATAGCTTTCGTCCGTGTCGCTCAAAATACGATTTAACAAAGCGGAAGCGGGCGGTATCGTCCTAGCAAAAGTGGGGAATCCCCAGCGTGAGGAGAAACTGGAGACCTCCCGTGAGGTGTCGCAAATCGGAGACGAGGATCGAACCTTGTTGACGGGATTGTTTCTCAAGCCGTTTAAAAATCTGACGGGGTATCGTTTTCATCATCACTCCGAGTTGGGGCAGAACGAGGTGTATGAATGTGCGAAGTCGATTTTTTCCTCCTCGGAGAACTTGTTGAAGCGGGGTTGTGAGATTGCGAAGAGACTCTACGCGAAGTCGAACCACCCGAATATCAAGTCGGGTGACTTGTGTATCACGCTCATCGAGAAAATCATCGTGGACGGGCAGGCGGTTGATGGACTTTGCATTTTGAAGTCGGAGAGTGTGGAGTCGTTCTTGAGTATTTCCTCCGAGGACGGGGACTTGAAGATTTCGACCGAGAAGGGGATCAATCCAGAAAAAATCGACAAGGGTTGTTTAATTTTGAATCACCAGGTTGAGAGTGGCTATCACGTGTTGACCTTTGACCGGTCGGGTGGGGAGTCCCGGTTCTGGGTGCGGGAGTTTCTGGGAGTGCAGCCGATTTCGGACGACGCGTATTTGACGGGTCAGTATTCAGAGATGGCGGTGGCCTTCATGGAAGACGAGAGTGAAGGGAAGGAAGTCGTGGAGCGGACTGCGGCGAAGAAGAGAGCAGTGGACTACTTTGATCAGCGGGAGAATTTCAGCCTGCAGGAATTTGAGGAGGAGGTGTTGCGGAAGGATCCCGAGATGGTGGCGAAATTTCGTGAGCAGAAGAAGCGTGTGGAGGCGGAGAAGGGTCAGGATTTGGACAGCGAGTTTGGGATTTCCAAGAAGGAGGTGAACCGGGCGCGGCGGAAGGTGGGGGGGTCGATGCGTCTCGATACCGGTGTGGAATTGCGTCTTTTGCCGCATTTTGAGGAGGGATCGCTGGAAAAGGGCTACGATGAGGAGCGGGGGATGTCCTATGTGAAGGTCTTTTACCGGAGTGATTTGGCACCGGGGGCGGCAGGAGGAGATATTGCTGATTCGGAGAAAGTTCCGGTGTCCTGAGGCCGTTTATACTTGAGACAAAAGAAGCGACAAACGGCCCGAGAGAGGCCATCACTGACGGCAAATTATGAAAGCGACGATTTTACTCACATTAGCTGGCTTCGCCATGCTGACGACGCTCGGTGCTCGGACTTGGACGAGTGCGGAGGGCGGGAAGACCTTTGAAGGGGAAGTGGTATCCTATGATGCCGAAGGCAAGACGGTGGAGGTGCGGATGAGCTCAGGAAAGACGATGAAGTTTACGCAGGACAAGTTGTCGGAAGTGGACATCAAATTTCTGGAGGAAGAATGGGTTGCGGAGAACAATGCGTCGGATGTGGCGGAGCAACTGGCGGGGCAGAAGGTTGGAGCCAAGTTGCTGACGACGACGATCCACCAGCTCGATGGCAAAAAATTCAAGGAGGTCAAATTGGAGAGCGCGCCGGAGTATTACATTCTCTACTTCTCAGCATCGTGGTGACCACCTTGTCGTGCAGGTGCTCCACAGTTAGTGGAGACATACAACAAGACGATCGCAGGGAACAGCAAGGTGGCCATGGTTCACGTGTCATTGGAGCGTCAAGAGGGTTTGGCGGAAGTTTGGGCGGCCAAGGAGGGCTTCCCGTGGCGGACCATTTTGCCTAAGAACATAAAGAGCAGTGGCATGATGGATTACAAGAAGACGAGATTTGTTCCGGAGTACGCCCTGATCGACAAGAATGGAAGGCAGATTGCGAGTGGCGGTGGCGAGGTATTCAATAAAGCGGTGGAGTTGACGAGCGACGGGACCTGATTGAAATCGGGAGAGCGGACGGAAGGTCGGAGTTGGGGGGCATGAGCGCCGGGGGGGAGGGTGTGCTCGTTCGTTGGAAAGAAGGGCGGATGGAATATTGTCAGAAATCCACGACATCAATTAATGAACCCAAATTTTCTTGTTTTGTTGAGCGTGATACGGCTTCATTGAGGTGACCTTGGAGTGCTCCGGGCCTCCCTCAATGAGTTTACGTGTCCGCATCATGTCCTTGGTCGGGTTTTTTCTGGCCCTGTTGTTAGGGATCGGAACGTGGGGGGGGTGGTCGACAAAGCGGATGCAGGACCGCGTGTTGGAGAGGCAAGGGGAAGACGATCGATCTTTGGTGGTGGGAGTGACGGCACATACCGATGCAGAAGCGCATGAAAAGTGTCGGGAGGCGGGAATGGATGTTTGCGTGAGCAAGCCACTGAAGCTGGAGTATCTTTGCATTGTCATTGAGGAGGAGCCGGCAAGGAGGGGGGCAGGTGCGTGAGTGAAGGCGCGGTTGTGCCTCGGCGTTACCGCTGTGGGCGGATTGGTGGAAAGATGGTCTTGGATGGTTCTTTGCACGGACCGGGATGGGGGTCGCTTCCATGGACAGGTGATTTTGTTGATATCACCGGCGATGACTCACTCCGTCCGCGTTTTCGGACGCGGGTGAAGATGGGGTGGGACGAGGAGTATTTCTATGTGGGAGCGGAGATGGAGGAGCCGCATGTGTGGGGGACGATCACGGAGAAGAATGCGGTGATGTTCGAGGACAATGATTTTGAGATCTTCATGGATCCGGACTGTGACGGGTTGAACTACTATGAGTTTGAGATCAATACGCTGGGGTCGATCTGGGAGTTGAGTTTGCCGAAGCCGTATGGGGAGGGAGGGGTGCCGGTGTTGGGGTGTAATATCCCAGGGTTGAAGAGTCAGGTGGCGGTGAGGGGGACGCTCAATGATCCGAGTGATGAGGACGAGGGCTGGTCGGTGGTGGTGGCGATTCCGTGGAGTGGTTTAGCGAAGTATCATCGTGATGGGCAGGTTCCACCGATGGCAGGTGATGTGTGGAAGGTGAATTTTTCGAGGGTGCAGTGGAGGCATGAGGTGGTGGACGGCGGGTATGTGCGAATTCCTCCGCACGGGACGCCGTTGGCGGAGAGTTTGAATCCGGAGGAGCAAGAGCATCCCGAGGACAATTGGGTTTGGAGTCCGCAGGGGGCGGTGAACATGCATTTGCCGCTGCGGTGGGGGGAGGTGGAATTTGTGTAAATTTCGTGAATGGGTGATGAATTGGTCCGTCCTATGGGGGAGACCATGAAGACCAAACTGATTGTAATAATGGGGGCTGTTGGCCTGGTCGCGTGGATGGGGGCGAGTTTTGTTGCTCCTGCGGAAGTGGCCCCGAGGCCTTTGATGGGGGAGAGCGCGGAAAGTTCGGATTCCCATCGATTGGGGATAATGGCGCCGGAGGAAGTGGATTTGCCGGGAACGCTTGCGGTGCAGGATGGTCCAAACTTGTTTTGTCTTTTGACGAAAGAGAACTGAGTCCGGGGAGGCTCGACATTTTTTCAGAATCGCGCAGCGTGGTCGGGCTGTGACGGTGCAAGAGTATGCGGAGCGGGTTCTGTTTGGGACGACGCTGGAGGAGAAGTTGGCGCCGCCGCCGCAGGGGATCATTGATGAGCCGGGAACGGCGATTGTTGTTCCTGATTTGCCGGGTCGGCCACCCGGGTTGGAATTGCGGCGGGATGGAGTGAGGGCGGAGTTTCCGGGGACGACGGGGATCGAGGATGATGAACACCGGGGGCGGTTGCTGCACTTCTTTGCCAACCATGAGTTGTTGGCGGCGGAGTTGATGGCCCTGGTGTTATTGAAGTTTCCGGAGGCACCGGCGGACTTTCGGCGGGGGATCTTGGACACGCTGCGGGAAGAGCAGATGCACACGAAGTTGTATCTGAGGAGAATGGAGGATTGCGGGGTGAAGTTTGGGGACTTGCCGTTGAATGGATTCTTTTGGAAATCGGTGGCGCCGATGCCGACGCCGATCGATTATGTGACGCGCTTGTCACTGACATTTGAGCAGGCCAATTTGGATTACTCGCGGGGTTATGCCGGAGTATTTTCCGCGGCCGGGGATGCGGAGACGGCGGCGGTGTTGGATCGGATTTACCGCGATGAGATCGGGCACGTGAGTTACGGGCTGAAATGGTTCCGGGAATGGAAAGAGAATCCGGGTCAGTCGGATTGGGATGCATATCGGGGGAAGTTGGAAATGCCGTTGTCGGCGGCGCGGGCAAAGGGGGCGTTTGAGTTCAATGAAGAGGGGAGGCGAGAGGCTGGGCTGGATGCGAACTTTATTGAAGAGTTGAAGGTCTTTTCGCAATCGAAGGGGCGGACGCCGAATGTGTTTTGGTTTAATCCGGGGGCAGAGGAGAGTTTGGTGCCGGGGTTTGTCGAGACATCGGTGATGCGGCAGGTTGCGCGGGATTTGGCGATGTTGCCGGCGTTTTTGGCGCGGAAGGATGATGTGGTGTTGGTGTCGGAGTTACCGGGGACGGGGCATTTGGCTCAGCTGTTGGAGGCGGGGTTGGAGATGCCGGAGTTTATGAGGTTTGCGGATGCGGGGAGTTTGAAGGAGCGGAAGGTGAATGGACTGCGTCCGTGGGCGAGGACGCCGGATGCCGAGGGGGTGGCGGAGGAGTTTGAGTTGGAGATGGAGGGGACGGCGGGGGAGTTGTTTTCGAAGGGGGAGAGTGCGAAGTTGTTGAGAGGGATGCTTGAAGGGTCGGACTGTCCGATGTTGTGTGGGGAAGATGTGGTGGGCCGGGTGGCGGGATCGGTGGAGGGGGTGTTGAGCGTGGTTGGGGAGGGCGCTTGGGTGATCAAGGCACCGTTGAGCACGGCGGGTCGGGATCGGTTGGTGAAGGCTGGCGGGGAGTTTGCTCCGGAGGAATTGGTATGGTTGGAGAGGACTCTGGAGGCGCAAGGGAGTGTGGTGGTGGAGCCTTGGTTGGATCGGGTCTTGGACTTTTCGATTCAGTATGAGCGGAAGGGGACGGGTGCGTTGCGGCGATTGGGGTATGTGGTGCTGGAGAATACGCGGAAGGGGCAGTTTCGGAGTGCGAAGGTGGCGGGGAGGTTGACGGATTTTTTGGAGGAGGATGTGCGGAGGGCGCTGCATGACGGGGCGCCGCGACTGGGGCATTTGGCGGAGTTTGTGGAGGAGGTGCTGGAGCCGGGGTTGGAGGAGTTTTTGGAGCGGTATGGTTACGAGGGGCCGTTGGGGGTGGATGCGATGTTCTATCGAGACCAGGACGGGCGGGTATTGTTTAAGCCTCTGGTGGAGATTAATCCGCGCTACACGATGGGGCGGGTGGTGGTGGAGTTGGGGCGGTTCAACAGAGCGGGAACCGGGGCGACGTTGCGGATTGGGAAGGACGCCGAGGAGGGAGAGGTGAGGTTGACTCCGGAGGGAGGGAGCTTTGGAGCGTTTGTTGGGTTCCCGGGGAAATTGAACCACTGATTACACTGATTTCTCTGATGGGGGGGAGGGAGGTCTGGAGACCAGCGGACCCGGGGAGGGCTGAGGTTGTGGGGCGGGCGGGGACGCCCGTGGTCCCGGGGGCAGCTGGGGTTGTGGGGCGGGTTGGAAACCCACGCTCCTTAGGGGGCTACGGCCGTTTCAGAGTCATGGTGCCGTGGTCGCCGTGGTCGGACTTATACTTGGCCTTGAAGGTGACCTTGGTGGCGGCGCCGTCGACGGAGTAGGTGCCGACGAAGCCGGGGAGTTCCATTTTTCCGGTGATGGCGAGGGCCTTGTCAGGAGTGAGGGCGCCGGGGACGGTGTGGGTGAAGTCGCCGAATTCAAACTTTCCCCATCCTGCGTGGTAGCGGAAGTCGTAGCTGTCCGCTTGGTCGGGGCTGGGGCTGACCAGGCACCAGAGTGGGCCGGAGTGGTCGTTCATGTTGCTCTTCCAACTGCCCTTCCAGGGGCCTGTGGGATCGACGGGGACAGCGGGTGCGGCGACGACGGCTTTCTCGAAGTCTGCTTGGTAGGCGAAGGTTCTGCAGGAAGGCAGGAGGGTGCCTACGAGGAGAGGGAGAAGGAGGCCGAGGAAGCGCATGGGGAGTTTTATAGTATGGGGGAGCGGGCGGGGAAGATTTCGCTGCGCAGGTTTTTGAACACCGGCGGGACGCAGGTGCTCCCCTATTTGATGATGCCCCGGGCGACGAGGTTGTTGAGGCGGCGGGCGGTTGCCTCGAGACCGTCGGCGACGGTTTGGGTGTAGGAGCGGCCGTCTCTGGTGTCGATGCCGTGGTTGGGATCGGTAGCGCGGAGGCCTTCGAAGGCGGGGTCTTCGTGATGGAAGAGCTCGACGAAGACGTGCTGGGTTTTGCCAGTGCGGAGGCAGGCGGTCAGGAGGGCGCCGATCCAGCCGTCGTCGGTGGAGAGGCAGCCGCGTGTTGTTTTTGCTGAGGCGTGGAAGAGGCCGAGTTCGTCGGAGTCGGCAAGCTGGGCGATGAGTGCTTCGTTCTCGGGGATGCTGAGGGCGGAGTCACCGCAGTGGGCGGCATCGACCATGGCCTTGAAGAACGGTTTTCCGATGATGGCGTTTGTGGCGGCGACGACCTGACTGACGCGACCGAGGTCGGTGAAGGTTTGGAACTCGATGTCGCGAAGGAATTCGAAGTGCCAAGCTTCGATGGAGGAACTTTCGATGCCGGCGTCGTTGTAGGCACGGGCGTGGACCTTGGCGAGTTGGGCGATGGCGGCGTCGAGGTCGGCACCCTCTTTGCGGACGGCACCTTCCTTCATCCATTCTTCGAGAGAGGTGGAAGCGACGTGAGTGATCCCGTGGGCTTTGGCAGCGTTGAGGCTTTCGGTGAGCATGGCGACGACAGCGTCTTCGTCGGCGGGGTTCATGGGATCGGCGCCGCCGACCATCATGATGAGGTGGACGATGAGTCCGAGATCCTTGAGGCCGGAGATCATCTCATTGATGTCCGCGGGGTCAGCGCCTGGAAAGCTGGGAATTTGAGCGCTGGTGATTTTGACGCGGGAGATGGCGATGATGCGCTCCATCTCGGCGACGACGGTGAGTTTTCCATCGGCTTCACGGGGGAATTTTTTTGCTTCATCGGGGACGAGGCCTCCGACGAATTTGATGTGGGTAGGGACGACTCCCAGTTCGATCTTGGTGCGCAGAGTGATGTCGGTAGCCATATTGATATTTGTGTAGGGAAGGGAGTGTCTGAATCCTACGGGAGTCGTCAAGTCGTCAAGTCGGGGGGCTCGGAGGGGTGCGAAAAACGGAGGATAAGGGGAAAGGGGAGGGAGCTGTGGCGGGGGAGGCCGGAAACGTGATCAAAATGGCAAAAAATGGCCAAATTCGGGCCATGGGCCTCGACAAATTGACGAGCTTCCCCCAAAGACGGCCCGCTTCAGAACAGCTCAAAAATTCAACGATCATGAAAGACCTCTCGAAATACCGCAACATCGGCATCTTTGCCCACGTGGATGCGGGTAAGACCACCACTACAGAACGAATTTTGAAACTCACCGGGAAGATCCACAAGATCGGTGAGGTGCACGACGGTGCCGCCACGACCGACTTCATGGATCAGGAGCAGGAGCGTGGTATTACCATTCAGTCTGCTGCAACGACCTGTTTCTGGGACGACCACCAGTTCAACATCATCGATACTCCGGGACACGTTGACTTCACGATTGAAGTTTATCGTTCCTTGAAGGTGCTCGACGGTGGCGTTGGTGTGTTCTGCGGATCTGGTGGTGTTGAGCCGCAGTCCGAGACCAACTGGCGTTATGCGAACGACTCGGCAGTGGCTCGATTGATTTTCGTCAACAAGATGGACCGGATTGGCGCGGATTTCTATCGCGTGGTTGATCAGGTGCGGACCGTGTTGGCGGCCAAGCCACTCGTGATGACTCTGCCTGTTGGCTTTGAGGACGGTTTCACCGGGGTGATCGATTTGCTCACCCGCAAAGCGTGGATGTGGGACGACTCGGGAGATCCGACCAAGTATACGATCGAAGACATTCCTGCCGACATGGTGGACAAGGTTGAGGAGTTCCGCACGACGCTCATCGAGACTGCTGTTGAGCAGGACGATGCAGCGATGGAGAAATACCTCGATGGTGAAGAGCCTGACATGGAGACGCTGAAGGCGTGCATTCGGAAGGGCACGATCGCTCTGGACTTCTTCCCGACCTATTGTGGATCGGCGTTCAAGAACAAGGGTGTGCAGTTGATTCTGAATGCTGTTGTCGACTACCTGCCAAGCCCCACTGAGGTGCCGCCTCAGCCAGAAGTGGACATGGAAGGTAACGCGACTGGCGAGTTCGCGATCGTGGACGCCTCCAAGCCGCTCCGTGCGCTGGCGTTTAAGATCATGGATGACAAATACGGTGCGCTGACCTTCACCCGGATCTATTCGGGGTCGATTAAGAAGGGCACCAACATCATGAACAGCTTTACCGGCAAGACCGAGCGGGTGGGACGGATCGTGCAGATGCACGCCGACAACCGTGAGGACGTCGAGGTGGCCCAGGCGGGCGACATCGTTGCTTTGCTTGGAATCAAGAGCGTGCAGACCGGTCACACCTTCTGTGACCCTGCGCATCCTGCGACTTTGGAGCCGATGGTGTTCCCAGATCCCGTGATTTCGATTGCGGTGGCACCTGTCGACAAGGCGAATGCCGAGAAATTGGGCAACGCTCTTGGGAAAATGATTCAGGAGGATCCTTCCTTCCGGGTGGAGACCGACGAGGAAAGTGGCGAGACTATCCTGAAGGGGATGGGCGAGCTTCACCTCGACATCAAGGTCGACATCATGAAGCGGACGCACGGTGTGGAAGTGACGGTTGGTGCGCCCCAGGTGGCTTACCGTGAGGCAATCACCAAGCGCCTCGAAGATTCCTACACCCACAAGAAGCAGTCGGGTGGTTCCGGTCAGTTTGCGAAGATCGACTACATCATCGAGCCCTGCGAGCCAGGCGAAGGCTACTCCTTCGTGTCGAAAGTGGTTGGCGGAAACGTGCCGAAGGAATATTGGCCTGCGGTCGACAAAGGTTTCCGGACCTCGTTGGTGAAGGGTGTGCTTGCGGGCTATCCGATGGTCGACATGAAGGTGACTCTGACGGACGGTGGATTCCACGCAGTGGACTCCTCGGCCATTGCGTTTGAAATTGCTGCCAGGGCGGCCTACCGCCAGTCCGTGCCGAAGGCCGGAGTGCAGTTGCTTGAGCCGATCATGAAGCTCGATGTCTTCACACCGGAAAATCACGTCGGAGACGTGATTGGTGACCTCAACCGTCGCCGCGGAATGATCAAGGCGCAGGAGTCGACGCCGACTGGAGTTCGGGTCAAGGCTGATGCGCCACTGAGCGACATGTTCGGCTATATCGGTGACCTGCGGACGATGACTTCCGGACGGGGCCAGTTCTCGATGGAGTTCTCCCACTATGCGGCTTGCCCACGAAACGTCGCTGAGAAGGTGATCGAAGACGTCAAGAAGCGCGAAGCAGAGAAGTCCTAGGCTTCTACTCCGCAAATATTCTCATGACGCCGGACGGGAGACCGTTCGGCGTCATTTTTTTGTTCTGATCCGGCGGAGTGGCCTGCGAGGGACTTTTGATCTTGTTGAGAGGATGGGGGCTGGGCTTCTGTATAACCCAAGAATCATGAAGGCAATTTTAGGGATTACGGCAGGGGTATTGGTGGCAGCAGGAGCGGTTTGCGGGGAGAACTGGGCAAATTGGCGTGGGCCGGCTGGAAATGGATCGACGGCCAAGTCGCCGGCACCCACCGAATTTTCGGAGAAAAGCGGAATTCTTTGGAAGGCGGAGTTGCCGGGCCGGGGTTGTTCGACGCCGGTGACGTGGGGTGAGCGGATTTTTGTGACGACGCCGATTGGCAAGGAAGATGGGGTAATGGCCTTTGATTGGAAAGGCGAGGAGCTGTGGCGCAAGACGTTGGGGGCGCTGACGCCGGGGCGTGGCCAGAGGGTTGGCAGTTCGGCGAACTCTTCGCCGATCACGGATGGCAAACATGTCTTCGCGTATTTCAAGTCGGGTAATGTGGCGGGCTTCACGGTGGAGGGAACATTGCTGTGGAAGGTGAATCTCCACGAGAAGTATGGTGAGGACAAGCTGTGGTGGGATCAGGGGACTTCACCGGTTCTTGCGGGAGGAAACATTGTGATTGCGGTGATGCAAACCGAGGGGAATTCCTATCTGGTTTCGCTTGATCCGAAGACCGGCGATGAGGTGTGGTTCACGAAGCGGGACATTGAAACGACTGCTGAGTCGGGCGATTCCTACGCGACGCCGCATGTGGTCGAGATCAACGGAGTTGAGACGATTGTGAGCTTTGGTGCGGACCACCTGACGGGGCACGATGCGAAGAGTGGCAAGGAACTTTGGCGGAGTGCGGGATTCAATCCGGACATGGAGAAAATGTGGCGGGTGATTGCTTCCTCAGTTGTGACGAACGACGTTGTTGTCGTTCCGTTCAAGAGGGGGGATGCATTGGGTGCGTTGAAGCTTGATGGGATCCCGGCGAAGTCCGACAAGGACTGGCTCTGGCGGAAGGATGGTATCGGAACAGATGCGGTGTCGCCAGTGGCGTTGAACGGCAAGTTGATCATCGTCAAGGATAGTGGAAAAACGCGAGGTCTGGTGACCTGTCTGGATGCCTTGACTGGGAAGGTCGTGTGGGAGGCCAATCTGCCTAAGTCGGCGAAAATCTATTATTCGTCTCCAATCTTGGCCGGGAACAAGTTTTACATCGCCCGGGAGGACGGGGTGGTGATCACGGCTACAGTGTCAGACAAGGGGCTGAAGGATGTGAAGGAG
The DNA here is from genome assembly GCA_028822695.1 of Akkermansiaceae bacterium. Classification (GTDB taxonomy): domain Bacteria; phylum Verrucomicrobiota; class Verrucomicrobiia; order Verrucomicrobiales; family Akkermansiaceae; genus JAPKDA01. Next base: position 12,111 of record JAPKDA010000003.1, on the reverse strand, counting down.
AACGATCTTGGAGAAGGAGTGATCGCCTCGTTGGTGATGGTAAACGACAAGCTCTTAATTCGCGGGGAGCAGCACCTGTTTTGTATTGGCAAGTGACTTCCGGGAATCTCAGTAGCATTTGAGGAGAACATTGTTAGCTTGGAAGGGTGATGAAGAAGATCAAAGGGCTCTTGGTTGTTTCTGGGATGGTTCTTGGTTTGGGGGGCTGTGCGGAGCCGGTTAAGGAGGCGTCGAAGCCAGAGGTGGTTGCGAAAGCACCGGAGAAGGTGGAGGGAAAGCCGGAAGCTCCGTCGGTGAAGATGGGGGAAATTACAGCGGTGGATTTGAATCGCTTGCTGCAGTTGCAGGATGACGGGGAGGCTTACTTGATCGATGTGCGTCCGCGTTTGTTTTACGGTCTCGGTCATTTGCCAGGGGCGATCAGCATGCCGAAGAAGTCGTTTCCGCTGTCGTTGATGAAGAGGCGGGCGGGGATCGATGTTGCTTTGTCCGGTGGCAAGGTTCTCGTGCTCTATTGTCAAAACGCCGAGTGTCCGGACGGCTATTGGGTGGGCAAGGAGATGGCGGCGATGGGATACTCGGTGAGTATCTACGAGGGTGGTTGGGAGCAGTGGGAGGAGATGGGTTTTTAGTCTTGGGTGCGATTTGCACTCGCCCTTCGGTCCCGGAATCTGCCAGGCTTCGGCTTGGGCATCGATAGTTTCACGGAAGTCAGTTCGCAGGGGTGGTTCAGCCGGATTGGTGGGTCGATCAAGGGGATCCTGGTGGGGATTGTTGTTGTTGGTTTGATCGTGTTGCTCGTGAAGAAGATGAGCGGCGCGAAGCAAGCTTTGGCAGCGTGATGCTGAAACGCTAAGCGGGATTGATGGGCTACTTGGCGGCTTTCCGCTTGAGGAGTTTCCGCTGGTAGCGGCCCTGGACGATGTCGGTGAGGATGAGGACGGTGAGGACGAAGTAGAAGGTCGTCTTGGTCATGGCGTGAACCTCGTTGCCGAAGAGGGTGAGGTGGGCGAGGTGGCCGCCTTCGGTGAGGAGCATGATGCCGACGATGAAGAGGACAAAGAGGCCGAGGACTTCATACATGCGGTTTTTCTGAAGGAAGGCGGCGACGTGGTCGGAGAGCCAGATCATGAGAATTCCGCTGATGACGATGGCGGTGGCCATGACCCAGAAGGTTTCGGTGAGAGCCATGGCGCTGAGGATGGAGTCAAAGGAGAAGACGAGGTTCATGAGGACGATCCAGAAGATGGCGCTGCGGGTGGAGCGGGGTTCCGTTTCGCCGTGTTCGAGATCATCCGCGCCGATCATGTGGAAAATTTCCTTGGTGGCGGTGTAGAGGATGAAGGCGCCGCCGAAGAGGACGATGGTGCTGTGGAGATTGAAGGTGCCTTTGACCCAGGCCGTGTCGAAAGAGAGGAATGGGTTTTGGAATTTCTCGATGACATTGACGACGACGAAGAGGAGGGCGATGCGCAGGAAGATGGCGAGGCCGATGCCGAAGCGGCGGACCATGGCTTGTTTGTCGGGGGCGACCCGCTTCGATTCGAGGGAGATGTAGAGGAGGTTGTCGAATCCGAGGACAGCCTGCAGGAGGATGAGAAGGGCGAGAGTAATGAGGTGTTCGACCATGGCCGGGAGGTTAGGTCGCGGCGTGGGAATTCCAAGACTCTGATTACTTCCTTGGTTTGGGAATCGGCAATTCCTCTTTCCACAGTTTGATTTCGGAGGCCGTGTCGCGGCGCAGGAACTCACAGACCTCGGGAGTGCCGTGGCAGGTGTGGTGGAAGAACTGCAGGGGGAGCTTGGGAGGGCCCTCAATAGTTTCCATGAATGGGTCAAAGGGGTTGGTGCGCCGCAGTTCGAAATCGACGGAGCGGTTGGCATCGGCTGGAGCGCCGGCGAGTGGGACGAAGTTGAGGGCTTCGGGGTGCACGGACCAGTTGGGGGGAGGGTGAGGGGTTTCGCCTCGGGCGGTGATTTCTTTGCGGGCTTGGGAAATCCAATTGTATGACGATGGGAAAGGATTCTCCTGGCGCCAACTTGTCTGCTCGGGCTGAGTGGACAAGGGGAAGGGTGAGAGATGCCAGGAGGAGGGCGATGGGGCGGAAGGTCATCGATTGAGGTCTGTCAGGGTTGGTGGGGAAAAAGCAATCCATCGGGAATCTGGCTGGGGGGATCTGGCGCTGAGCACCGGAGTAAAGATGTCGAACATAGAGCGATTTGGCGGCTGCGCCTGGAAGTTGTTTCAGCTGGGGATCGGATGATGGATTGGTGGCGAAGATCAAGCGGGTCTTTGGCGGTGGGGAGCGGAAGCTCAAAGACAAAGGGAGCAAGAAATCTTCGAAGACGAAGGATGGGGGGCAAATTCCATGAAGGTTGCGCAGGAGAAAAATGTGGAGGGAAATATTGATTTGGCGGAGTTGCATGGAGCATGCGGATGACTTCAACAAGGATACCGGGATGTTGGCGGAGGGGACGACGCAGGTGCATCAGACGGTGCTTTGGCAGATCATTGATGGGGTGATCGACTACCGGATTATTTTGAATCCTTACGACCGGCCGGCGCATCAGATGATGATGCATCCGAATGAGGCCCTGTTCATCTCCTTCGTCGATGAAGGAGGACCGCACATCGCGCTGAAAGCGGCGGCGGTGCGGATCGAGATGCGGAAGCTTCGCGTGGCGACGAAGAAGGGATCCGCGGTGGGTTGGTTTGTGGGCGGCAAGATTCCGCTGGAGGAGCAGGACGAGGAGACCGTGGAGAAGGCGCAAGTGGGCTGGATCTTTTCTGGCAAGCTCCATGCCCGTCTGAGGCAGTTGCAGAGAACTGGACGGAAGCCTGTTGGGGCGGAGTGAGCGCCCCGATTGGGGATGGGGCGAAGGCGAAGTGACCTTTGGCCGCGGGGACGCACGGCTTGGAATGCCGAATCGTCTAAAAGGATCCAGGGATTGAGAAAGCGGGTTGAAAAGCCGCGCCCCATATTAGGGAGGAGCCTTTGCAAGCCTCTGCGGGGAGCTGGGGTTGGGGACGGGTTGGAAACCCGCGCTCCCTTTAGCCTTTGGCTGCTTTGAGCGCCTTATTTTCCCGTTTCCGCTGATTCGGATCGAGGGTGCGCTTCCGCAGGCGGAGGTAGTTCGGGGTCACCTCGAGAAGCTCGTCGGCACCGATGTATTCGATGGCGCGTTCGAGGGAGAACACTGTGGGGGGGGCGAGCTTGACGGTCTTTTCCTTGGTGGCGGAGCGGATGTTGTCGAGGCCCTTGGCTTTGACCGGGTTGACGGGAAGGTCGTCGCCGCGGGGGTTTTCACCGATCAGCATGCCGGTGTAGATTTGGTCGCCCGGGGCGACGAAGAGGGTGCCGCGATCCTGAAGGGGGGTGAGGGAATACGCGGTGGCCGCGCCGGTGTCCATGGAGACGAGGGTGCCGGTGTGGCGGGTGACGATCTCGCCGGCGTGGGGACCATACTCCTTGAAGAGGTGGCTCATGATGCCGTGGCCGGAGGTGAGGTTGACGAGTTCGGTCTCGAAGCCGATGAGGCCGCGGGTGGGCATGACGGCCTCGATGAGGGTGCGGCCGCTGGCTTCTGTTTCCATGTGCTCCATGATGCCCTTGCGGGTCACGAAGGCCTTGAGGATGCCCTGAGTGTATTCGCCGGGGGCCTCCACGTAGAGTGTTTCGTAGGGCTCGAGGACTTTGTCGTTCTCGTCGCGCTTGGTGATGACCATGGGGCGGGAGACGCAGACTTCGAAGCCTTCGCGACGCATCGTTTCGGCCAGGACGGCAATTTGCATGGCGCCGCGGGCGGAGACGAGGAAGATGCCGGATGATTCGCCGTCTTCTACCTGGATCGATACGTTTGTCTTCACCTCACTGGTGAGGCGGTCGCGAATGGCGCGGGAGGTGACGTGCTTGCCGTCTCGTCCGACGAGGGGTCCATCGTTGATGGAAAACTGCATCTGCACGGTGGCTGGGTCGATGGCGACGAAGGAAAGTGCTGGAGCATCTTCCGCTGCGGCGAGGGTTTCGCCGATGTCGATATCGTCGATGCCGGCGACGCCAACGATGCTGCCGGCGGTGCCGCCTTCGGAGTCCTGGGTGGCGAGGCCTGAATAAGAGAAGGTCTTGGTGACCTTGAAGGCTTTGCGGGTGCCGTCTTTCCGGACGGTCCAGATGCGGTCGCCCTTCTTGATGGTTCCGGCAAGGACTTTACCGATGGCAACACGACCGACGTATTCGTCCCAATCGATATTGGAGGCGAGCATGAGGAATGGCGCGGCGGGATCGGCGGTTGGAGCGGGGATGTGTTCGACGATGGATTCGAGGAGAGGGTTGACGTCTTTGCGTTCGTCATCCGGCCCGTTCATGAAGTAGCCGTCGCGTGCGGAGCCGTAAACGAAGGGTGCGTTGAACTGGTCGTCGGTGGCTTCGAGGTCGAGGAAGAGTTCGAGAACCTTGTCGTGAATGCCGACGGGATTGGCGTAGGGGCGGTCAATCTTGTTGATGACGACGATGGGCTTCAGACCTTCCTGAAGCGCCTTGCGCAGGACGAAGCGTGTTTGAGCCTGGGGACCGCTGGTCGCGTCGACGACGAGGAGAACGCCATCGACCATTTTCATGACCCGCTCGACCTCGGCACCGAAGTCGGCGTGCCCGGGGGTGTCGACGATGTTGATGATGTATTCGCCCCAGTGGACGGATGTGGCTTTGGCCTTGATGGTGATGCCCTTCTCCCGCTCGAGGTCCATGGAGTCCATAGCACGTTCAGTGATGGTTTCGTTCTCCCGAAACATGCCGCTGGCGCGGAGGAGTTGGTCGACGAGGGTGGTCTTGCCGTGATCAACGTGGGCGATGATGGCGAGATTTCTGAACTTGGAAGCAGGCATAATACGAGAATCGTGGGGATTGGCGGGCGCTGTTTGACTCAATTCCCCCTGCGGGGCAAGCCCAGTGATTGGTCGAGGCTGGTTTGGGTTGAGGTTATGGGGGAAGGCGGGCAGCATCCCCGGGCATGAAAGCACCAGACAATGTTGGCGCCGCCCCTGAGGGTGCCGAAAAGACGGGATCGGGCCTGGCCTCGATGGTATTGACGATGGGTAATAGTGGGGAGAAGCCCGGGGCCCAGGACACCGTGACGGTGCACTACTCCGGGTGGACGACTGATGGGGCCTGTTTTGACAGCTCTGTGAAGCGGGGGGAGCCGGCGACATTTCCGCTGAATGGGGTGATCGGAGGGTGGACGGAGGGTCTGCAGCTGATGGTAGAGGGCGAAAAACGCCGATTCTGGATTCCTGAGGATTTGGCCTATGGAAAGGGTGGCGGAGGTCGCCCCGGGGGGATGTTGGTGTTCGACGTGGAATTGCTCAAAATTCTGGCCATTCCGAAGGCGCCGGCAGACGTGGCTGTTGCTCCACCAGAGGCCGAGGTGACTTCAACCGGGCTCGCCTCGAAGGTTCTTGAGCCAGGGCAGGGGAGTGAGCAGCCCAGTGCGTCAGATCAGGTGAAAGTGCACTATTCCGGCTGGACGACGGATGGAGAGCTCTTTGACAGTTCCGTGGTGCGGGGTGAACCGGTGACGTTCGGTCTGGGGCAAGTGATTCCCGGTTGGACGGAGGGATTGCAGCTGATGACCAAGGGTGAGACGCGCAGATTTTGGATTCCGGCGGAGTTGGCCTATGGGGTCAATCCGCCGCCTGGCGCGCCGGCGGGGATGCTTGTTTTTGACGTGGAACTGATGGGAATTAACGAGTAGGTCAGGATTTTCAGTTCCTGAGATGCTCACAGCCTCCGATCTTGCGATCGGGGGCTGCTTGTTATGAGGCCAAAGGATTTTGGTTGAGACTAGTTCACAATACAGTCCGTCCGGTTGGTTAGGAGAAACTGTGAATAATCACGAATCCAAAATAAATTCGTACTTCGCAGGAGGGAAGGGGGACGCCGAGTTGAGCGAAACCTCAAAGAGCTCAAGGGCTCTTCGCGAACTCTCCTTCGGTCTGTTCCCGGAGGTCATCCCGGATCTCGCGAAGGTCGTTGGTAAAGTCGAAGGCTTTGCCGAGCCGTTCACCAACCTGCTCGGCGGTGAGATGGTCATCTCCGAGAAGGCTAATCTCCCAAGTTTCGAAGAATGCGCCGAGGTGGGCGACGCCAGCGACGGTAAAGAGGGTGATCACGAAGGACTTCATGCGAGGGGGCTGGTGCGCCTCTGGGCCTGTTTTCACAAGGATTTTGTAAGGTTAGCCTGGTAGTCATCAATTCCTAATTCATCGGAGCAATGGATTGAGGTTGTGTGGATTGAGTAATCGGCGGTGCTTTGCCGGCTATCCTTCCGAAGAGGCGACCAACTCGGCAATCAGCGCTTCGGTCTCCTTTTCGATGAGGGAGATGGCGATGGCTGGCTCGCAGAGTTCCTGATCACCGACCTGCCAGTAATTGAATTGATCGGCCCAGGCAGGGAACTGCTTGGCGACGAGGGGATGGTGCTCATCGTGGTTCAGGGCGATGACGATATGCGCCATCTCGAGGTCTTCGTCGGTGAGCGCGGTTTTGGTGGTCGCGGTGTGGTGGAGTTCGATTCCCCGGGACTCCAGGGCGGACTGGGTGTGTTCGGAGAGGCCGTCGAAGTCGGTGGTCGCGATGTTGAGCCCACGGGAGAATGCGCACCAGCCGAGTTCCCTGGTTTGGGCGTGGTGGTTGAAGAGGGCTTCCGCGAATCGGCTACGGTAGATGTTTCCCGTGCAGACGAAGAGGACAGTGGGGATGGCGAACATTACGATGAGGGAGGAGTAAAGGCCCGACGGGCGGTGGCGACCTTACGACGGACATGACAACCTTTGAGGTGGTCGTTGACCAGTCCCATTGCCTGCATGAAGGCGTAGGCAGTGGTCGGACCGATGAATGACCACCCGCGTTTTTTGAGATTCTTGCTGAGAGCGATGGAGGTGGGGGATATGGACGTCGCGGTGAGTGCGGCGCGGTCGAGGGTTTTCGGGCGTTCGCTTTTCGGCGGTTCGAACTGCCAGAAGTATTTGGCGAGTGAACCGAATTCCAGTTCCAGTTCGCAGGCACGTTTGGCGTTGTTGACGGTTGATTCGATCTTGCCGCGATGGCGGACGATGCCGGCATCCTGTATGAGTCGCTCGACGTTGCGTGTTGTGAAACGGGAGACCTTGTGGAAATCGAATTGGCGGAAGGCCTTTCGGAAGTTCTCTCGCTTGCGGAGGATGGTCAGCCAGCTGAGTCCGGACTGGAAGCCCTCGAGGCAGATTTTTTCGAAGAGGCGTTGATCATTGTCGACCGGGTAGCCCCACTCGTCGTCATGGTAGATGCTGTAGTCGGGGCTATCCGCTCCCCACCAGCAACGTTGCCGACGATCGCTGCCTTTGCGGAGTCCGTTTTCGGGAATTTTTGACATCTGTGAAAAGTGTGGGGTATGGGAATGATCCGCATCTATTGGCGCGGATGTAAAGATCGCGTAAAGTTAGAAAAAAAAGAGATTAAAACCCGTCGCTGGATCGTCTTATCAATGAACACCCCAAGTGAACAATGACCAACAAAAGACAGACCGATCCGCAATCCCTGAGGGGACGATGGAGGTCGCTTGGCCAGCTCTGCGAGATGTGGGGCTTGAGCCGGGAGCGGACGCGCCTCGTGGTTGATGCGCTGGTGAGGTCCGAACGCATGGAAGTTCGGCACTTGCCGGCCCCCGAGGAGCACAAAATTCTCTATCGAGCGGTGAGCAAAGATTGAATGACCGCGGCACGGGAGGCCGTCTCGGCTGGAATCGGGCGGGACGGCTGCAGGGGGCTGGAAAACGAGTGGGGCTCCGATGTGGCTTGCGGATTGGTGAATCGTGGATGAATTCGGGATAGGAGCAGGCCATGATGAAAGGATTTTTGGATCATCGGGTCGTCAAAGCGACGATCTTTTATGTGTGTATGATGTGTTTGCTCGCCTCGATAGCCGCGTCGATTCTTTCCATCTGGGAAGTGTTCGACAGTGTCACCTTGCACCGTTGTCTCAGCACACTCGAGGTGATCTTTTTCGGCAGTCTCTTCTTCCTCGGGTTGAACCTCTGCTTTGGATCGCTCACGCAGAGCGTCAAGACTCAGGAGAGTGCCGAGAGTCCGTTTGGCGACCGTATGAAGCGGGCGGAGGACTTGCTTGGGAACCCCTGATCAGGTCTTGTTCCGGGCCTTCTCTTCGAAGGTTCCCAGACGCCAGAGGAGGCGGGCCCACTTGCGTTCGAGTTTTTTGTCGCGGAAGGGTTTGTAGTAGTCGGCGACTTTGATGAGGTCGCTGTTGCCCAATCCGTCGATGATCATGAGTCGGCGGCTGCCGTCGCTTTGGTTCTGAACGAGGATGTTGCCGTGGTTGAAGTCGCTGCAAATGATTCCTTCCTTGAACATGTATTCCCGGAGTTCACGAAGTTCCTCTTCGAAGTCCTTGATGAGCATGCCGCCGAGAATGAAGCTTCCGAGGGTGGCGGAGATTTCGCCGTCCGGGTTGTGGATGATGCCGAACACTGCGCCGGGGCCCATGTTAGAGTCCTCCATGCCATAGCAGGGCGAGAGGTGTTTCAGGGAACATCCTCGTTTCGTGTAGAGGCGGTAGTATTTCCGTTCCCTACCGGTCTGCATGTCGCGGCCCTTCTTGCCGCCGCTGACGCCGATCTTGATGCACTTCTCAGGATCATCGGGGTGGCGGTAGCATCGGCGGCGTTTTCCGGCGCCGATGAAGAGGTCCTCGTTGAGTTCGAGCATTAGGATTTCGCCTGTCGCGCACTTGCCTTGAGGCGCAGGGCGTTGAGGGAGATGAACCCGGAGGCATCGTCCTGATTATAGGCGTCTTCGGCCCCGCCTTCCATGGTCGCGACATCTTCACAGTAGAGGGAGTGGGGCGAGCGGCGGCCGGCGTTCATGATGTTGCCTTTGTAGAGCTTCACGCGGACTTCGCCGGAGACATTCTTCTGGGTTTCGGTGACGAGGGCCTGGATGGCTTCGCGCTCCGGAGCAAACCAGAAGCCGTTGTAGACGAGTTGGGCGTATTTCGGAATGAGGCTGTCGCGAACCTGCTGGGCCTCGCGGTCCATGGTGAGGGTCTCGAGGTCCTGATGGGCGGCGAGGAGGATGGTGCCACCGGGAGTTTCGTAAACGCCGCGGGACTTCATGCCAACGAAGCGGTTCTCGACGAGGTCGATGCGGCCGATGCCGTGCTTGCCGCCGAGGGTGTTGAGGACGCGCATGATGCCGTAGGGCGTGCAGAGCGTGTAGCCGTCTTTGGTGCCGGTTGGAGTGACGTCGGGGAGGGCGGCCATGAGTTCTTCTTGGTCGTCGCAGAGGAAACCGATGACGTTGCCCTTCTCGAAGAGGAGTTGGAGGTATTGCGGTTTGTCGGGTGCGGCCTCGGGGGAGACGGAAAGGGTGTACATGTCGGTGTCGGCCGGGGTGGTGGCGTCATACCAGGGATCTTCCATTGCTCCGGCTTCGTAGGAGATGTGGAGGAGGTTGCGGTCCATCGAGTAGGGCTTCTTCATGGAAGCCTGGATGGGGATGTTGTTGGCCGCGGCGTAGTCGATCATTTCGGTGCGACCGGGGAACTCCTTGCGGAATCGGGCGTCGCGCCAAGGAGCGATCATTTCGATGTCGGGAGCGAGGCTGGCGGTGGAGAGTTCGAAGCGGACCTGATCGTTGCCTTTACCGGTGGCGCCGTGGGCGATGGCGGTGGCGCCTTCCTGACGCGCGATGTCGACCATGCCTTTCGAGATGCAAGGGCGGGCGATGGAAGTGCCGAGGAGGTAGCGGCCTTCGTAGATCGCGTTGGCCTGGAACATCGGGTAGATGTAGTCACGGGCGAACTCTTCGCGTAGGTCGCCGATGAAGCATTTCGAAGCGCCGGTGCTGAGAGCCTTCTCTTCGAGACCGTCGAGTTCCTCTTCCTGTCCGACGTCACCGCAATAGGCAATGATCTCGGCGGAGTAGGTTTCCTTGAGCCATTTGAGGAGGACGGAGGTATCAAGCCCTCCGGAGTAGGCGACGACGATTTTCATGATGGAAAGGACGCGGGGCGGGGGATGTTGGTCCGCTCCCGACTGGGCGGAAGGTGGGCTGGTGGGAGGACTTCTTTCAAGTGAACAATTTGGCGAGGGGGTGGAAAAAGATGCCCCCATTGCCGCTGCGCAGGGAGGGGATTGGGCTAATTCGGAGTAGTTTCGGCCATGGGGATTCATCTGTTCCTCTTTGCCGCTGAGGCACTTCGTGGACGGGATGCTCCACGGGCGGTATTGGCTCGGGCTTTGTTTTGGGTCGGGTTTCTGGTTCTTGGACTCTACTAACGCACTCGGCCGATGCACTAGGCCCCTCTGGACTCCCCACGCTTGTCAGCGGTGATGTTTCCGTCCACAAAGAGTGGGAATGGAACTCACCGCGGATTGGGGCACTTGGCAATGGGTGCTGTTGGGGGTCGCCGCGTTGACGGTGGGGGTGTCGAAGACGGGTTTTGGAGGGATTGGTCTGATTGCGGTGTTCATCATGGCGGACCTTTTTGGGAAGCCTTCAGTGGGCGTTCTCTTGCCGATGTTGGTGGTGGCGGACGTGTCGGTGTATCCGCTCTTTCGCCGCTATGCCTCGTGGAGGCCGGTGTGGAAGTTGATGCCCCCGATGTTGGTGGGCTTGGTGCTGGGATATTTCATGTTGGATCGGATTCCGGACGACGCGGCCCGACCGGTGATTGGGGGAATCATTTTGTTGATGGTGGGGATTCAACTGTTCCGGCGCTTTGCGACTGAGTGGTTCGACAAGATGGCGCAGTCCCGGAGTTTCGGTCTCGGCGCAGGAGTGGCAGGAGGAATTTCGACGATGATGGCAAATGCGGCGGGGCCGGTGATTCAGCTGTTCTTGTTGTCCCGACGCTTTGAGAAGATGGAGCTCATTGGGATCGGGGCGCGGTTGTTCCTTCTCGTGAACATCCTGAAGCTTCCCTTCATGGGTGGGTTGAATTTCATCAACCGCGAGACCCTCACCCTGAATGCGATGGCGGTGCCTCTGATTCTGATCGGGGTGCTGTTTGGCAAGCGACTGGTGCAGTCGGTGTCGCAACGAGCGTTCGAATGGCTCGTGGTGCTCTTTGCCGTCTTGGCGGGGGTGCGGCTGATGTTTTACTAGGGCCAGCGGGTATTGGTCAGTTCCTTGTAATTCTCGTAGGCCTTGAAGCCGAGGATGATCGGGAAAATCATTGAGTGAAGCCAGAGGAAGAGGAAGGCCCCTCCAAACACGGCGGCCCCAATACTGATCTGTAGCGCGAGCTTCCTCCGGGCGGGGCCCATGATGGAGAACATGATTTGTCCGCCGTCGAGCGGGTAGACGGGGATGAGATTGATCAAGGCCCAGAAGAAGCTGACCAGAAAGAGGAACCAGAAGAATTCTCTGATCAAGGTATCCGGAAGAGGGGCGAAGTAGAGGATGAGGAAGGCGATGCCGGCGAGGATCAGTTGGATGCCCGGGCCGGCGGCGGTGACTGCGATGCTCTGCAGGCGGCTGAATCGAGAGTTTGGGAACGCCGCGTATCCACCCATGCCGTGGAGGACCACTTCAGGCCGGGCGCCGAAGATGCGGCCGGTGAGGGCGTGTCCGAATTCATGGATGAGAACGGAGACGAATCCGGCGAGGACGAAGAGGGCGATGAGGAGGAGGCCTTCACGACTGCTTGCGTCGATGCTCATGCCGCCGATGAGGGCGAGGATGAGCCAGTGCCAAGGGAGAACGGACACTGGAATACCGAAGAGGCGAAAGTTGATCACGGGGCGGACACTAGCAGGGTCTGGAGAAAGTCCGCAATGTTGCACCTCAAAAGAATTGGGTGGGGAAGCAAAAGACCCCGAGCGGGTGAGGGTCGGGGCCATTTCCCGCGACTTGCGCCGCGAGTGTTGTTGGAATTTGTGTGTTCTAGTGGTGCAGTTGCGAGGCAAGGCAATTGCCAGCAGCCTGCACCAGAGAGGGGGGAGGAGCTTGTGCCGCGGAGCTGCAGGGGGTTTAGATGGCGACCGAGAGGGTCACCTTACTCTTTGGCTGCTTTCTTGGTCGTCTTTTTCGCGGCCTTTTTGGTTCCCTTCTTGGCG